>CBFIHK010000018.1:0-20321 GCA_965662305.1 Luminiphilus sp. | reverse complement strand
CCCAGAACCCAGAACCCAGAACCCAGAACCCAGAACCCAGAACCCAGAACCCAGAACCCAGAACCCAGAACCCAGAACAGCAACACCTAAGCTTCGCGCTGTCATCTCAGGCATCACCGTATTTAATTAGGGTGTAGGGCGATTGCGTCGGCGAAGGTGTGAGAGACAAGTGTTGAAGGCAGAGTCTCCCTTACCTATCCTGATCGCTCATCCCGAGAGGCACCACGTGTGACCAGCTTCGAACTCTCCTCCGTCCTTTTGTCATGCGGCTTCTTTATGAGTCTGGTTGCGTGGCACTCCTACCGCGCATCAAAAGATTCAACGAGCGACAGCAACGGCTACTTCCTCGCAGGGCGCGGCCTGAGTGCACCCTTTATTGCTGGGTCCTTGCTCCTTACCAACCTCTCGGCAGAGCAACTCATCGGTCTCAACGGATCAGCATACGGCTACAACATGAGTTCGATGGCGTGGGAGGTGACCGCGGCAGTTGCGACCATAGCAATGGCTTTTTTCTTCCTACCGCGATATCTCCGGGGCGGCTTTACCACACTGCCGCAGTATCTGGCGGATCGTTATGACGATGATGTACGGCGGCTTAGCGTCGTTTTGTTTCTTCTGGGTTATGGCCTCGTAACGCTTCCGAGCGTGCTCTACTCAGGGTCGGTGGCGGTACTAAAGCTTTTTGATATCCCCACATTATTTGGCCTTAGTTACGCCAGCGCCTTGTCAGCCACCGTGGTCACTATTGGCGTTACCGGTGCGCTTTATGCGGTACTTGGCGGTCTCAAGGCTGTTGCCGTGTCGGATACCCTTAACGGCATTGGCTTATTAATTGTTGGTATTGCAGTTCCCGTTCTCGGACTGAAACTTTTAGGTGGTGACGTATTGAGCGGGCTCGCTATTTTGTCGAGCGAACATCCCGAAAAGTTAAACGCGATCGGCGACGCCTCCGCACCAACGCCTTTCGGGACCCTGTTTACAGGCATGATTTTCGCCAATCTCTTTTATTGGTGCTCGAATCAATATGTGATCCAGCGAACACTTGCCGCAAAGAGCTTCGCAGAGGGACAGAAAGGTGTTCTGCTTTCGGGCTATTTCAAAGTGCTAGTGCCCTTTTTCATGATGATCCCCGGGGTCATCGCCTTCCACCTCTACGGACCTGGGCTTGATTCCATCGACCTCGCCTATCCTCGGCTCGTAAAAGACACCTTGCCCATTTGGGCGCTCGGTTTTTTCTTGGCAGTGCTTCTCGGTGCTGTCTTTAGCTCATTTAACTCCTTGATCAACAGCGCAGCCACTATGCTCACGCTGGACGTCATTCAGCCGCTAAAAAAACGCGCCATGTCAGACAAGGCGCTTGTCTCGACAGCCAAGGTTGCGAGTGTCTTCATTGCCGTGATTTCACTCGGCATTGCGCCGCTGCTGCAGTACGCGCCTGAAGGGCTCTGGCAAATAATCCGCATCTTCACCGGTTTCTACAACATCCCAATTATTGCTGTCGTTTTAGTAGGAATGCTTACCCACCACGTACCAGCCTCCGCTGTGAAACTTGCGATCGGGTTTCACCTCGTCGCGTATGCTCTGCTGCAGTTTGTCTTTAAGTCCTCGTTGGATATCCATTTTCTCCATCTGTACGCCATTTTATTTCTCTGCGAGGTCGGGATCATGCTGACTGTCGGGCATTTCCGGCCCGCGCAAAAAGTCGAAGCGGCGAACGCATCGAATGAGGGTCCGGTGGCCGTTGAGATGACCCCTTGGCACTACGCAAAAACTTGCGCATTTACCCTCTTCTCCTGCGTCGTCTTTCTCTATCTATTGTTCTCACCTATCGGTATTGCAGGTGGTTCGTCGGCTCTATTCGCTTTGCTAAGTTGCGCACTCATTCTGGGGAATATCGCAGCTTGGTACTGGGCTCGAAACAGCGAAAATATGCAGTCTGCTGTTGGCTGAGTTGAGTACCAGTAAGCAGGCCTCACTGGCAAAAAATATAGGTATGATCTTTATGAAAGTAAGAAGCACGATGAACAAAGAGTGCATATGCCAACGGCGATACCAAAAGTGAAGCCAACAGCAATAAAAGACGAACTCACTCATATCGTTGAGCGACTGCGCTCATCGATGAGCCTCAGCGGGAGAAAACCCGGCTACGGGATAATTGGCACGGGAATGATGGGACGAGAGCATATTCGCGCTGTCCTCCAGCTCGACCAAGCGGAGCTTATTAGCCTCTGCGACTCACACCCGAAGAGCCTCGAATTAGGTATCGATGAAGTTGTCCGCTCGGGTGGTAAAACACCAAAGACCTACGCTGACGCGGCGGCTTTGGCGAACGACCCAGACGTGGACGCCATTTTGATCTGCACGCCCAATTTCACACATCGCGCTGTCTTTGATCAGGTAAAAGCGAGTGGTAAGCCGATTTTTCTCGAAAAACCCATGGCCACAACGCTCGATGACGCGCTGTACCTGGCGGAAGAGGCCTTGAACTATCCAGCATCCATCCAATTGGGCATGCAATACCGCTATAAATCTCAGTACCAGCTTGCGCTCTCTGCACTTGAGCGAAATGAGCTGGGGTCTGTGAAGATGATCAGCCTTTGTGAGTACCGCCCACCCTTTCTCCCAAAGGTCAGAGAGTGGAATAAGTTCTCTGAATACTCGGGCGGCACCCTTGTTGAGAAGTGCTGCCACTACTTCGATTTGATGAATCGCATCGCCGGGGCGCCGCCTGCGCGTGTTTACGCCTCTGGCGGACGTGCAGTGAACTTCACCGACTTTAAATACAACGGGAAGCCATCGGATATTGATGACCATGCTCTGGTCGTGGTCGATTATGAGAACGGCGTCAAAGCGCAGTTTGCGCTCAACATGTTCAGCGAGGAGCTTTTTGAAGCGCTTACTGTAGGTGGCGCCGAAGGCACATTGCATACCGAGGAACACGCGAGCTTCAAACCCGGTAGACCCTCACGATCAAGTATCAAAATACAAACACCTGATCACCCAGCCTACGAGGGTGTCGATTGCACGTTCCCAGAAGACATCGAGCTGGGTGGTCACTACGGCTCAACACTTTTTGAGCACCAGCGCTTTCGTGATCAGCTGGCGGGTACCACAAATGACGGCGCAACCTGCGCCGAGGGTCTTTGGGCGATTATCACTGCCTCGATGGCACAGGTCTCGATGCAACAGGGCAACGTCATCGACGTAAGAGAGATGCTAGCATCTGCTTCATTAGATCCTTATCAGGACGGCTTACTGCCCGAGGTTTGGAAGGTCAGCGACACTGGCCGTTGAGTACTCGAGATGAACGAGAGCATCAAAACATCAAATTCCGACCCGTTGGCGAACGAGCCGCCAACGGTCCCGCTACTCACGCCAGCTGATTTAGCTATTGGACCCGGACAACCGCTAGATGGGCCCTCAAAAACCTTGGTGAGCGACCTGATCAACGCGCATGGCTTTGTTCTTTTTCGCGGCTATGACATCAAAAGCGGTAGTGACTTTCATCGCTTCATCGAGAGCTTTGGACTGGATAATTTCAAATATGCAGATTCCTTCTCGAACGCCGTGCGGCACAACCGAACGGAGCGCGTCTTCACCGCGAATGAAGCACCGCCAAGCGTTGAAATTTTTCTGCACCATGAAATGGCTCAGACACTCACCTTCCCAGGCGCACTCTTCTTCTTTTGCGAGAAGGTAGCCGAATCTGGTGGCGCAACACCAGTCTGCCGATCGGATCTCACGCTAAAAACCCTGGAAGCAGAAAACCCAGATTTCGTAGCCAAACTCCGCAAGGTGGGGGTGAAATACCGCAACTCGATGCCGTCAGAATCAAACCTCGAATCGGGCCAAGGCCGAAGCTGGAGAGACACGTTGACCGTGGGGAGCGAGCAAGAAGCCGAGGAAAAACTCTCAACTCTGGGATACCGATTTAACTGGCTCGATGACGGCGGTCTTTCGGTTCAGACGCCGGCGCTTGCCGCTGTTGATCACTTTGGAAGGGGTAAAGATGTTTTCTTCAATCAGATCGTTGCCGCAGCGGCTGGTTGGACAGTGGCTGTCGACGATAAAGCGCCTCGACTCTGCTTTGGAGACGACAGTCCAATGAGGCAAGAAGATTTGGCCGACGCTATAAACGCCGCCTATCGACACACGGTGGATTTGAACTGGCAAACGGGTGATGTTGCCTTGCTCGACAATCTAAAGGTGATGCACGGTCGCCGTCCGTTTGAAGGAAGGCGCAGTGTGCTTGCTTCGCTTTGTAATCCGATTTCGAGACCCGCGCTCACCGTTTAGGCCAGCTTGAATTCCGCCATAGCCTCGTAATGCCCCTGCATGCGCGATGCCAGCGCTTCGTCGACTGGATCTAGCACCGGCGGCTGATTGTGGGATAAAGCTATCGTAGGTGATGCGAAACCCGTGGATGCCTCGACCACACCATACCAGTGCGATGCCCAAACGCCGTCGCTCGAGCGGGTTCCCGCCGGCCATTGAGTCATTGCGCCGTCGATCCATGGTACTCCCAACACTTCACACAATGTTCGTAAAACGCCTTCGGGGTTTGCGAGCACATCCGCGCTGTCCAAAACGGGTGGTCGCTCGCCCAGAATCGCGGATACCTCATCGTAAAGCTCTCGCTGGCGAACAACGCCAATATCGTCCTCTGTGACCGAAGGCATCTTCTGGCGATAGGAGGCAATCACTCGGGCCGGTGAGCGAATAAGAAAGACATGCTTTGCTTCCACGACCCAGCTGAGATCGATACCGCGGGGCATATGGTGCGTCATGTGCTTTTCGTACTGAAGCGAGTGGCTGTGCGCTGCGCGTAACTGCGCCTCAACGCCCTCGCGAGTCCGCGGCTGACTCTCGATAACTGCGTCTCGCATCGGATGCTGCGCACCTGACTCGAGGAGATAACAACCATAAAATGGCTCATCGACCACGCAGCAATCAGGGCGAGACTCCCAGGCGCGCATCATGGCGGTTGATATATTTCTGGGGCCAGACCAGCCCGCGATCCGAATGGTCATCTTAGCGACTGCGATTGCCCGCTAACTGGCTCTCTGACGCAACGAGTTCTTTGTAGAGTCCCTGAAGTCGATCGACCATTGGCCCTCGCTTTGTATGCGTTAGGGTTCGTCCATCCACCTCAAAGACCGGCGTTAAGCCCGCAAAGGTACCCGTCACAAAGGCCTCGTCGGCACCATACACCTGCATGAGCGAGAAGTTCTTTTCATAGACTGGAATTCCGTTGGCCTTACAAACGTTGATCACGTTCCGGCGCGTAATACCGTCTAGGCAGTAATCGCCCGACGATGTCCAAACCTCGCCGTCTCTGACGATGAAAAAATGCGTCGAGTTACAGGTTGCGACATGGCCGTGAGGATCGAGCATGAGCGCCTCGTCGTAACCGGCCTTGGCCGCCTGGATGCAGCCAAAAATACAATTTAACTTCGAGTGGCTGTTGATCCGCGGATCTTGAACGTCGGCATAACCCCGGCGCGTGTAGACGGTGTAGAGCCGAACACCACGATCGTTGAGACTGGGATCTGGCTCCTTGTATTCAGGAATGATGACAATGGTTGGTCCGCCAATGGTGACCGCAGGATCTTGGTACGGTGTGGATTTGATACCACGAGTCACCATGAGCCTGATGTGAACATGGTCGGTCATGTCGTTTGCTGCAAGGGTGTCAAACAATCGTGCAGCTAGCCCGTCTTGCGTGATTCCCATGTCAAGATCGAGCGCCTTTGCACCTTCCCAAAGCCGCTTTAGATGCTTGTCGAGAAACGGAATGGCGCCGTCGTGCACGCGAAGACCTTCCCAAATGCCGTCTCCGAGAATGAAACCGCTGTCAAAAACAGAAACGGTCGCTTGCTCCCGCGGGACAAGTTCGCCATTGATATTGATCAAGATAGATTGGTTGCGAACATCGGGGGCGTAGGTGTGGGTGCTGTTGGCCATTCTGGTACTCCTCAAATGAACCTGAAAGTCTGCTGATAGCGCCTCTCGATAGCAATACAATAACAACAATCTTCTAGCGAAATTGAGCTGTACACGAAGCCTCAGCAGGCATATCTAATAAGTTTCTTGATCCAAAGGTTTCAGCGCTGAGAGGCTTAAACCACGCCAATCCTAAGCTATCGACTATGGTTCATCCCGTCGAAAGTCCCAGTCGTCGAATTTGGCTCACCACGGTCGCGGGCGCTGTGAGATAACAAGCTCGGATTTCTCCCACTATTTTAATTTTAATACCGAGATCAGTAACAGGATTTAATTATGAATTCGATAAGACGGATCATTTCTTTAGCACTGGTAGCCAGCTTGATGGCGTTCCTTACCGCGTGCTCAGAGAGTGGAGACGGCGTTCTCTTTGAAGACGATCTGCCGACGGCTGAGGCACCACCACCACCAGCTCCGGAACCCGGACCTGGCAATATCGTTGAAGTTGCCACGGAGTCAGGTAGTTTCCCTACGCTACTCGCGGCAGTCGAAGCTGCAGGTTTGGTGGATGCACTTTCAGACAGCGGCGCATCGCTAACCGTTTTCGCGCCAACTGAAGAAGCTTTCGCGGCCCTTCCTGAAGGCACCCTTGATGCCTTGCTCGCAGACCCTGATGCTTTGGCAAATATCCTGACATACCACGTCTTGGGTGATGCGGTTGATGTAGGCAGCGCGCTATCGCTTGCGCCAACCACTGTTGAAACACTCAACGGCACGAGCATCGCTGTAACCAAGCGCAACGACGAGAACCTATACGTTAACTTCTCGCAAGTTGTCGATTACGACATCGAGGCCTCTAACGGGGTTATTCATGTCATTGACTCGGTTTTACTGCCGCCAGATCTTACTCCCTCTGCGATGACAATTGCCGAGATCGCCGCAGCGGACGAGAATTTCAGTACGCTAGTGGCTGCACTGGATGCAGTGAACCTTGTGGGAGCGGTCAGCGACCCTGAAGCAGCACTCACCGTGTTTGCGCCAACGAATGCTGCCTTTGAAGCGCTTGGTGAGGGCGCAGTTCCCTACCTCCTCGACAATCTTGAGGTTCTAGAGAATGTCCTTCTGTACCACGTCCTAGGCGCTGAGGTCAGTTCGATCGACGCCATCGTTGCAGCAGGCAGTGCGGTGACTATGCTGAACGGCGAAGACGCAACAGTATCTCTGGCGGAAGATGGTCAAGGCCTGATGATCAACGGCTCAAACATTGTTGTCACTGACATCGTGGCGGCGAACGGCATCATCCACGTGATTGATGCGGTACTAGGCACTGAAGACCTTGAACTTGGTGAAGAAGACACTGGCATTCTGGGCACTTGGCAACTCGCTCCTGAGGCTGGCTCGTTAGGAGTGGGTCCTGCAGAGTTTGACGTCTCCTGGTGGAACGGTGACGAAGGTGTGATAGCAGCACGTGCCTGCCTCTATGATGATGAGTTTGTCTTTAACCGCGACGGTTCATTCATGAATGTGCTCGGCGATGAAACCTGGATTGAAGGTTGGCAAGGCGGCACGGACTCATGTGCTGCACCCGTTGCCCCTCACGACGGTAGCAATCCCGCAACCTTCGAGTACGACGAAGAGGCAATGACGCTCACCCTAACAGGTCGCGGTGCCTTCATGGGTATTCCCAAAGCGGTGAACGGCGCTGAGCTAGCGTCTCCTGATGCGGCACCCGATAGCGTCGTTTACAACGCGTATGCCCAAGAAGATGGCTCTCTCCTTGTGACTATTGAGGCAGGTGCAGGTGTCTGGTGGAACTACAAGTTTGTCAAGACAGCCGAACCACCTCCCCCATCGCCGTTCCCCGGTACCTGGGTTGTTGCCTCAGAGGCTGGCTCACTAGGCGTAGGCCCCGCGGAATTTGACGTGTCATGGTGGAACGGTGACGACGGCGTGATTGCAGCGCGAGCTTGTTACTACGACGACGAATACATCTTTACGCCCGACGGTGGCTTCCGTGTAGAAACTCAAGGCGAGACCTGGGTTGAAGCATGGCAAGGAGCGGCCGCTGATGGTTGCGATGCGCCAATCGCGCCACACGATGGTTCCATGGATGCCACATGGTCACACGATCAGATGGCTGGCACGCTGACCATTAATGGAAAGGGTTCGTATGTCGGCCTGCCTAAGGCGGTTAATGGTTCAGAGCTTGCTAACCCAGCCGATGCACCAGACAGCATCAGCTACAACGTGTACCCGCAAGAAGACGGCAGCGTCTTAGTCTCAGTTGAGGCCGGCGCTGGCGTATGGTGGAACTATAAGTTAGTGAAGACTGCTGAAGCAGCTGAACCCTCGGTTTTGGCAGGTACTTGGTACATGTCACTCGCTGATGGATCACTCGGTGTGGGGCCTTCTGAGTTCGATGTATCTTGGTGGAGTAATGATGCGGCAGTCACAGACGGTCGTGCTTGTTACTTTGATGACAGCTACGTCTTCGGCGCATACGGCTCATTCGCCAATGTGCAGGACGGTGAGACTTGGGTCGAAGCATGGCAGGGTGTGGCTGCAGACCAGTGTGCTGCCCCCGTTGCACCGCATGACGGTTCAGCAAGCGCATCATTTAGCTACGATGCTGAAGCACAGACTCTCACCATTAACGGTCTTGGTGCTTACATTGGATTACCAAAGGCGATTAACGGTGCGGAGATTGCGGCGCCTGCGGATGCCGCTTCGAGCATTACCTATAACGCGTACTTGAACGACGACGGCACTATGGACGTCACTGTCGAAGCAGGTGCGGGCGTGTGGTGGAACTACGTTCTCACTCGATAGGTTGCATCATCCTAAGAGCCGGGCTAAGCCCGGCTTTTTTTTGCCTGCGCCTCTTACGTCCTCAACCCTTTTCTGGTGAGATCCAAAGCTTTCATCTACGCTGGATTACTGGATCCAGTGAACTCACACAAATAAGAAAAGGCGTCGCAACATGAAGTCCACAATCGTCGTATTACTTGCCTACGCAGCCTTTTGGTTTTGGTACACACCCTCAGGCGGACCACTGACAAACGAGGAAATCAGCTTTTACCTCGATCAGATTGACTCAGATGAGGGCCGCGCCCAGGTTGAGGCCTTTGCGAGAGAGGACACCGGTCGCTCATTTTACATGCTAAATGCGCTGGACCTGGACGAGTCACCCGGACCTGTTGAGGGTGCACCTGCAGGGGCTGACGGTCAGCAGCTTATGGACCTTTACATGGAGCACATGCTGCCTGCACTGTTAGCGCGCGGCAGCCACCCCGCGTTTTTTGGTGCGGCCATCGGTAAGAGCATTGAAGTCGTTGGTGTCGAAAATGCAGAAACCTGGGATACCGGCGCTCTAGTTCGATATCGAAGCCGCCGGGATTTACTCGATATTGTAACTAACCCTGACTTTGGTGGTCGACACCACTTCAAGGTCGCCGCCCTAGAAAAAACGATTGCCTACCCAATAGAAACTCCGTTTAACCCAGGCGATCCACGCCTCCTATTTGGACTGATTGCCGCGCTTTTAATTTCCCTTTCAATAAGGCGGTGAGGACACTGGACAGTCATAAATAACGCGATACGATATGGCATAACTTGTGCCAAAACCTGAGATGAGAATTATGAAAAAGCGCTACGTCCTCTTCCTTATCATTCTCGTTATCGTCGCCGGCGGCTACAGCCAGCGCGATACTCTGGTGACGCGCTTACTGCAGGCCGGTATCGATCGACAGTTTGCCTCATCAACCATCGAATCCTTGGGCGATGGACTTCACGTCGCCTTATGCGGAGCAGGCTCACCACTCCCCGCACCTAAGGCATCGGGGCCTTGTGTTGCTGTCATCGCTAATGGCGAGCTGTATGTCGTTGATGTCGGTACTGATAGCCCTCGTAACTTGGCGCGTATGGGATGGGCTGCTTCAGCGCTTGAGGGTGTTTTCATTACGCACTTTCACTCTGATCACATTGATGGACTCGGCGAGCTGATGACGCTGCGGTGGGCGGGAGGCAGCTTTGAATCGCCACTCCCCGTTTACGGTCCAACGGGCATTGAGCGTGTCGTCGGCGGCTTCAATGAGGCGTACGCGCAAGATTTTATTTATCGCCAAGCACACCACGGTGATTCGGTTGCCCCTCTAAAAGCTGCGGGCGGCTCCTCCAAACCCTTTACTAAACCTGCCCCTGGCCAAACGGCGACACTGGTCGATAAAGGCGACCTGAAAATTGAAGCTTTCTCAGTGACTCACACACCCGTTGAACCCGCAGTTGGATACCGATTTACCTACAAAGATCGAACCGTGGTCATCACGGGCGACACCATCAAGGACCCAAATATTGTCGAAATGTCGCGCGGTGTGGACCTGCTCGTTCATGAGGCGCTTGCAGATAATCTCGTAGGGCTCATCAACGAAGGCGCAAGGCGTAACAATCTGACAAATATGATAAAGATCACCCACGACATCCCGGACTATCACGCAACGCCAAGGGATGCTGCGGAGACGGCAGCGGAAGCTGGGGTCGGTCATTTGCTCTACTACCACATTGTCCCGGCGCTTCTCGTTCCTGGTCAGGAGCGCCTCTTCCTGAATGGCGCACAAGATATCTTTGAAGATTTCACCATCGGCTACGATGGCGTGGCCTTTAGCCTTCCGGCCAATAGCGATGAGATCATTCAAATCAGTGACGGGCTGTGACCGCCTACATCGTGGACAAGTAAAGGAATAGCCTTCGTGAGAAGAGCGAGAAGAATAGAAAGCGATAGCGGATAACAATAATTAACCGTAGAGGACCGACATGACGCACTCACACCCCGCGATAATGGCGCATCTAACATCGATTCATTGCGCTCAGAACGGCGAGAAAGAAGCGTGGCTTGCGCTCTTTGCCGAAAATGCGATCTTGCATGACCCTGTGGGGCCGTCACCGCATGACCCTACCGGCGAAGGTTTTCGCGGAAAGGATCGGCTCGAAGCTTTTTGGGACAGGATGATAGGTCCGAGCAATACCCAGATCGTCTCGCACCAACAAATTGCGTCGGGATCTAACGATTGCGCCTGTATTGCCACTGCCACCAATACATTGAGTGAAGATCTGAGTATCACCATCGAGATGGTTGTCGCCTATCGCGTTGACGACGCGGGACTGATCACATCCCTACGGGCGTTCTGGGACCAAGAGGCGATTGCAAAACAACTTGGCTTGTAACAAGGGTCGCGAAAAACCCATGCAAGACCATGCATCCATAACAAAAACCGCAGTGTTTCTCCTAACCGGATTCGGTTAGCATCACTGCGCAAAAGAAAAAGTAAATCGAGGGCAGGAAAATGGAAAACCTTGAACAATTTCGAGCCGAAACACGCGAGTGGCTAGAGGCCAATTGTCCAGACGATATGCGCCAACCTATGCGATCCGATGAGGATCAATGCTGGGGCGGCAGAAACTGGGTATTCAAAAGCGAGGGCCAGAAATTATGGCTCGAGCGCATGGCAGCAAAAGGCTGGACTGCACCGCGCTGGCCTGCGGAATATGGCGGCGGCGGTCTATCCGGCCCCGAAGCGAAAATCTTAGGCGAGGAGATGGCGCGCATCGGCGCTCGACGACCACTCAGCAGCTTTGGACTGGATATGCTCGGCCCCGCACTTCTCCTTTACGCGACAGAAGAGCAAAAGCAGCAATACATCCCAGACATCATCAACGGCAAAATCCGCTGGTGCCAGGGCTACAGTGAACCCAACGCCGGCTCTGACTTGGCCAGTCTGCGCACTAAGGCAGAAGATATGGGTGATCACTACCTGATCAACGGCTCGAAAGTCTGGACGTCTTACGCGGATAAGGCTGACTGGATTTTCTGCTTGGTTCGTACCGATTTTGATTGCCCCAAGCACGAAGGGATTAGCTTCTTACTGTTTGATATGACCACTGAAGGCGTCAGCACAAAGCCGATCAAACTGATCAGCGGCACCTCGCCTTTCTGTGAAACCTTCTTCGACAACGTGCAGGTGCCCAAAACACAACTGGTCGGCACGCTGAACAAGGGCTGGGAAATCGCTAAGTATCTGCTTACGCACGAGCGCGCCATGATTGGCGGCTTCGGTTTGGCGGGTGGCGGTATGAAAGGCATGGGCCAAATGGCAGCAGCAAAGCGCGGCACCAAAGACGGCCGTCTTCGCGACGCATCTCTGCGGGCAGAAGCAAGCGCCTTTGAAATCGATGAAATGGCGTTCGGTCTCACCATCGAGCGCATTACCGATGAGACGAAGGCAGGCCAAGGAACGGGAGCGTCATCGTCAATTCTTAAGATGTACGGCACCGAGCTCAACAAGCTACGTCAGGAGTTATTCATGGCCATTGGTGCAACCGATGCGCTGAACTTCGATACCGACAGTAAAGGTGCGCTGGTAAGAAGTTGGCTTCGAAGTAAGGCCAACTCTATCGAAGGCGGTACCACTGAAGTGCAACTCAACATTATTGCCAAACGCATTCTTGGCTTACCAGCGTAGGGGGAAACGACGTGGTAATGATCCTAAGTGAGGAGCAGCAGCTCCTCAAAGACTCGGCAAAAGCGTTCCTTTCGGAGAGTGCGCCGATTTCTGCACTGCGCGCCATGCGCGACGCAGGCGACGACCACATGCCAGAACTATGGTCAAAAATGAGCGAGATGGGTTGGCCTGGGATTGTCATTCCAGACGCGTATTCGGGTCTCGAGTTCGGTTACGTGGGTGCAGGTGTTGTCCTTGAAGAGATGGGTCGCACGCTAGCGCTGTCACCTTTCCTCAGTTCGGCCGTTGTTGCCGCAAGCTTGATTAACCAGCTTGGGTCGGAACAGCAGAAAGAAAAGTATCTGCCCAGCATTGCAACGG
Source organism: Luminiphilus sp. (assembly GCA_965662305.1). Taxonomy (GTDB): domain Bacteria; phylum Pseudomonadota; class Gammaproteobacteria; order Pseudomonadales; family Halieaceae; genus Luminiphilus. The sequence continues at coordinate 7,503 of CBFIHK010000018.1, read as the reverse complement.
GTGAGCTTACGGCCGTGCTCGCGGCTGACGAATCGGGGTTCTTTGATCTCGATGACATCTCAACGTCGGCCACGGCGAATGATGGTGGTTACACCCTCTCGGGAAGTAAGCGAGGGGTTATCGACGGCCATAATGCAGACCTTTTCCTGATCGTCACAAACGGTGACGAGGGCATGAGCGTCTTCGCTGTCGAGAGAGATGTGGCAGGTGTCTCCTGCGAGACACGTTTGATTGTCGACAGCCAGAGAGCCGCGGATATTACGCTCGATAGTGTCGCTGTCTCTTCGGACGCTCTAATGGGCACGCTGGGTGGTGCATCCGAGGCGCTCGAATTCACCATCGACGTTGCAGCAGCTTGCTCAGCAGCGGAGATGTTGGGTATTTCTATCGAGACCTTCGAGCGTACCGTCGGCTACCTGAAAGAGCGCGAGCAGTTTGGTAGCAAGATTGGCACTTTCCAGGGCCTTCAGCACCGCGCAGCACAGTTGTTTGCTGAAATCGAAGTAAGCAAATCGGCGGTGCTCGCTGCCTTGCAAGCACTCGATGAGAACAGCGAAAAGCGTTCGGTTCTGGCAAGCATGGCAAAAGCGAAGTGCGCGAAAGTTGTTCGTAACGCGACCGAGGAAGGCGTTCAAATGCACGGTGGTATCGGCATGACCGACGAGTTTGATATCGGCTTCTTTATGAAGCGTGCGGCGGTATGCCGTCAGGCTTACGGCGACTACCATTATCACGCGGATCGCTTCGCGAGTTTAAGAGGCTACTAACGGTCCATTAAAGAAAAACGAAACCCGCGCTTGCCGCGGGTTTTTTTTGCCTTGAGGGTTTTTTCCTCCACCCTCTCGGGTGATCAGCGTGTTGACGCAAACAGCGCCTGTTCCTCCTCGTTCATTTCGGCAGGAATCGACTCAAACAGGGGGGTCGATAGATATCGCTCACCAGTGTCGGGTAGCATGACCAAGATGACCGAGCCCTCGGGCGCGGTCTCTGCGACCTCAATCGCCGTCAGTAAGGTCGATCCACCAGATACACCCGTCAGAATGCCCTCGTTGGCGGCTAGATGCTGGGCCATCGCCATCCCTTTTGTGCCATCAACCGGTCTCACCTCGTCAAAGAAGGCGCGGTCGATACCTTCTTGTAGGACCTTTGGAATAAAGTCCGGGGTCCAGCCCTGAATCACGTGCGGCTCCCACGCAGGGTGGCTACCCTTAGGTGAGTCGTCGTCATTACGGTCTTGCGCGACGCCTGAACCGATAAGGGTGGCGTTGTGAGGCTCCGACAAGACAATCTTGCAATCGGGACGCTCGGCTCTTAAGACACGCGCAACACCGGTAACCGTTCCGCCTGTACCATAGCCCGTTACCCAGTAGTCGAGCGATGTGTCTTTAAAGTCGGCCAGAATCTCACGCGCTGTTGTTGATTCGTGGATATCGGCATTCGCCGAATTTTCAAACTGCCGCGCAAAGAACCAACCATTGTCCTCAGCGAGCTTCTTTGCGGCGTTATACATGCCGATGCCACGCTCTTCCTTCGGGGTTAACACCACCTTGGCACCCAAAAAGCGCATAAGCCTGCGACGCTCAATCGAGAAACTCTCGGCCATGGTAATGACCAATGGGTAGCCTTTGGCGGCACAGACCATCGCAAGCCCAATACCGGTGTTACCCGACGTTGCCTCAACCACGGTTTGACCCGGCTGCAAGGTGCCCTCGCGTTCTGCGGCTTCGATAATATTCAATGCCAGTCGGTCTTTTACCGAGGCAAGCGGGTTGAAGGACTCAACCTTTACGTACATCGACACGTGGGACGGGCCGGTTCGATTGAGTCGCACACAGGGTGTGTCGCCCACGGTCTCAACAATAGAGTTGTAGCGAGCGCCACGGCCGCTCGTTGAATAAATAGTCATCGATAGATCTCCCAAATCGCCCCCAATTCATAGCGAACCCACCTGCCGATGTCGACAGTCAGGTAGCCACTGAGGGAATCACCCCCAGAATATACTTACCGTGCCATGCTATACAGGTAGACACAATGGCGAGCTTCGAGCAGTCCGGATTGCCCAACCGATGAAGCCCAGCTTTAAGCTGGCGATAATCTGAACTGGTAGAGTCGATCGTAATGCGGCTTCATGCGTCGATGCACTTGCTTCACTCTATCGGGCAATTTGTCTAATTCAACGTATTTGCGCTGCTGAGCGACCAGCCCTGTGGACTGCGCCAGATTGGCGTGGAAGGACCCGCCGTCCCACCAGCTGTGCGCGCTGGGATCGCCGCCGGGCTCCCAAGTGAGCGCCTCGGGTAAGAACGGAATACCTACCGACTCGCAGAAAGCCCGTGTCATTGCCTCGGGCTGCTCAAGTAAGTCATCGCTATCGATAACAGGCGGTCGTGCGCCATTGATCGCAGTCAGTAAATCAAACAGTGCGCGCTGCTCGGGAAAGCCCACCTCCAGCTCATCAAAGTCGTTCCACTGATGGTAGAGCGACGTCAGGGTTTTGGCTGGATCACGGATCAAAAACGCATGGGTAAATTGACCCAAGAATTCTGGCGTCCACATGTGGCTAATGTAGTGCGGAAAGTCTTTGAGAAATACCGGACCCTGTTGTGCGCGGGACTGAATATCTTCCCAAACACTCTCGAGAGTTAAACCTGGCGTCGTCTTCTCCCCCTCTGAAAACCGCGGCCAAAGGGGGGCCTCCCCTTGATACCAAGCCTCGCCAAAAGGCTCGTGCAGGCAGTCCAAGTCTCCGCGCTGTCGCATCATCCACTCAAACGCCGTTGATGTAGATCGCGGCACCGCCCAAAGCGCGACGATTTTATTCACGACTTTCCTCCAAGCGACGACAGGAGCTGGCCGTGCGTAATTTCTGGAGCAATGCCGAGTGTTTTAAAGACACGCCAATACAGCGCCGTGTCATGACCAATGACCGGCCTCCCAAGATGGCTCTCAAGTGCTTCGGTGTGATGGACAGGTCGCTGAGCAAGCCCATCAGAAGGTCGTCGGTAATTACTCATGCCATTGATGAGATAAGCATCAACGTGTGGGGCTTTATCAGCGACGTAATCAAATGAATCCCAGAGCAAGGATTCATCGAAGCACCAAACGCAACGGTCAACGTCAGCCTGTGCGTCGAACCACCCTTGATCGACAAAATTACCCGCCCAAACCACATCAAAGCCCGCCTCCTGCAGAAAGCCAACCGTGCCTTGATACCAGCTTCGGTCGTGATAGCAGGCGTTGAGCGCAACCTTTTCGACATTTTGATCGCGCAGCGCTTCAACCATCGCGTAACCCGCCATATGGAAGGGTGTCTCGTACCGGTCACTCAACGTGGCGCAGTGGTCTCTAATGCCTTTTACGCCTAGGCCACTCGCGTGCACCCAGTTCGAACCCACTTGCGCGCATACATCGACACCGTTGTTCGCCATGCACTCCACGAACTCCTCTAATAAACCAAAGTGCTTCTGCCGCTGGTCTAACTTATGGGCGTAATGGGGTACATGAAGCATACGGCCGTGAACACCGACAGTTCTTGGTGCCATCCGTAGAAAATCTGAAGGCGCTGCATCAAAATCATGCGGGGGTGCGGTGAACCCCACTTGATAAGGAAATAGCTTCACTGAGCTGTCTTTCCACTTGGCAGGTTTCGCATAAGCCATTTGACGAATTTCCTTTTCTTATTAGTCCGTCTTTTAAGCGCTTTTTATAAACCTATACCCGAAGACAGATTCGCGGGATCGAGTGTGCGCGCGAGCGACGCGCCATGCAATAAGTGCAAGGCAATTCGCTGCAACAGAAACTGCGGCTTAAAAATAAATTATCGATACACCGTTAATCGACTCACCTGCGCCAATTTATACGATGCATCTTCAGCTAAAAGACCGCTCCTCAAAGACGCTCGAATTCTGAAAAAGCACTGAAACCCACTGTTTTTACATACTCTGCCGCGATACCTCGGGCCCCAAGGAGGCATACCCCCCCAGTGTATTTGACGATTCATACCCCCCTGGGGTATGCTGAAAGTACAGGAGGTGTTTCGTGAAACAAGAGACCAGAGATAACGTTGATCGCCGACTCGCGCGCATTGAGGGGCAAGTCAAAGCCCTACGCCGAATGGTGGGCGAGGACCGATACTGCATCGATATCGCAAGGCAAGTGCAGGCTGCACGCGCCGCGCTCTCCAGCCTTGAGTCGATCATCCTCGATGACCACATTGCCACCTGCGTTCAACACGCGCTTGAAGGCGACAACCTCAGTGATCGCGAGGCGAAGATCGATGAGCTCATCAAGGTAATGCGAGGCAAGAAGTGAAAATTCGCCTTGCGAGTTTGTTACTTGGTCTCGCTGCAATAACAGTGAGCGCCGGCGCACTCGCACGACCCGTTTCCTACGCGGGAGGCTGGACACTGATCGAAACCTCAAATCGCGCCTCGAGCGCAGCACTGCTTCACTACACACCTGCCTACAACTATTCCGTCGGCGCGCGTTACGAGTGGATGCGAGGTGCCGATATCCGGATGCAAGCGATTCAACCGACTTATCTTGCAAAACGTTGGTTTGGAAAAGATTACCAGGCCAATCTCTACCTCACCGGGGGCGTCGGTCGTGCCAAACGAACGCGCGGCCAGAGCTCGATAACAGAGACGGCAAGTTTCGCAGGGGTCATGGCTGACTGGGAGACACGCTCTCTCTTCGCGAGCTACGAGATGCGCGCGGCAGATCTGGGCAGACTTGGAAATCAAACCATGCACGCCGCGCGTGTTGGGTGGGCACCTTACGAGGGCGACACCGGTGACCTGCACACTTGGCTCATGGTCGAAGTCGATCGACGAGAACATCTCGAGGAGGCCACTACCGTTACGCCACTCATCCGTTTTTTCAAAGGTCCGGCTTTACTAGAGGTGGGTTACAACCTCAGCGATTCAAAGCCATTGTTAAATTTCACCTACCGTTTTTAGAGGAGAATTTCTATGAACACGTCATTTTTCAAATCTTTTACCCTCGCCGCTGCACTGGTCCTACCCGTACCGGCACTCGCTGACCACAGCAACGAAGGGCCAGATCATCACGCTATGCCCGGTATGCAGCATGGCGATCACGATCATGGCCATGAACACGTACATCAGCATGAGGACGCTGGCCATGACGGGCACGGGGAACATGAAGGGCACGACCATGGTGCGATGAACATGGCGGCAACCATTACCGAGACTGATGACGTAGCCGCGGCGCTTGCTGCAGGTGGCGCACCTGTTGTCGTCGACGTTCTTGGCGTTGTCTGTGATTTCTGCGCTACGGCAATGAACAAAATCTTTGGCAAACGCGACGAAGTAGCTGCCGTCTACGTCGATCTTGATAAGAAAACGTTAAGTTTGGTTATCGGTGAGGGCGAGGTGCTTTCCGACAAGCAAATTGAAAAACTTGCCAAGAAAGCCGGCTACCGCATTGCGGCTATCCGACGTGATAATGAGGCGCTTGGCGGATGAATCCGATCGACCGAAGATCGCTGATTGGCCCGACTCTGTCGTTATTTGCTAGCACCTCAACGCTACTATGCTGCGCGCTACCCGCACTCCTGATTACGATCGGTGCGGGAGCAGTGATGGCAGGTCTCACCGCCGCCGTTCCAGGAATCATGTGGCTATCCGCAAATAAAGGGCCTCTTTTCATTGCATCAGGGGTGCTGCTGAGTGCATCTGCCTTGATGCAGTGGCGAGCAAGAAACGCCCCCTGCCCTGCAGACCCTGAGCAGGCGGCAGCCTGCAACGCGCTCAGAGTGTTAAGCCGCCGGATACTGATTGGCTCATCAGCGGTATATGTCACAGGTGTGTTCTTCGCCTATCTTTGGCCTGCGATTTTTCTGTAATCAAACACCCTAATTACTCAAAAGCCGCGCTTTCGATATGCTCACTCATCAGGCGTCTACTCTCAGCTCGTGACACCGTTAACGGGCACACCCTATGCACGACTGGTTATGCAGGACTAGCGGGGAGACATTGGCGACCCGAGGTTCGAGATCCATGGGCAAAATGGCAGGTAGACGCTCGGCCCAGGCTTAGTAACAACCGCAGAGAAGTAGGAAAGCAGACAAAAACCGGGGAAATCTACGCTTTTGAGTTAGCGCGTCGTGGAATCAGGACATAAAGAACAATACCCGCAATCGCGGTCAGTAAGGCGAGCAGCGAAAACAGCTTCAGTAGCCAAGTACCTATGTCATCGCGATCGTCGTAATCCATGATGTGGAGCATCCAGAGAAAATCCCAGGCTCGCCACGCAGTATTTCTAATCGCCACAATATCGCCAGATCGGGGATCCACATAAACCCTCAACGAAGGCTCGTCGACATCATAAGCGCGCCACAAGGGCAACTGCCGACCCCGATACTCGGCTGCTTCCGATGCTGTGGTTACCCATTCGGTGACATCTGCCGCTATATCCGTCTTATCCCAGACAATCGATATTGCCTGCTCTGAAGTGAGCGGCTCTACCGGCAAACCCTGCGGGGTCAGCCAGTTAGTTGCGCCTGTTTTGTTATCCACAACTCCAACAACCAGCTCGCCCTTGAGTCTTGGCTTAACGGTGAGTTGCGACGTTGCAGTGGTAGGCAAATCGAATTGGGATAAATCGATCGCTTGCGTCGGCAACGCTAGACGATGTGGCTCACCGCGAACTTCCTTGATATCGATAAAGGCAAAGTAGACGCCGCTCACGGTCCATAGCAAGAGCTGAACCGCGGTAATGATCGCGAGACGCCGATGCCAGACCCGAAGGCGCCGCTGCCATAACAGCAAACCGGACTTCATATGAATCTTCGCCGCGGGCTGTGAAGAGGGCTGTGCAGAAAGCTGTAAAGAGGACTTTGAATCATAAGAAAGGGAGCTCAAAGCTCCCTCTGATACTGCAGAATATCAATCAGTCTTGGAAGGCTGTAGAAGTCTCGGACTTGTACAGCGACTGCTTGGGCCTCTCGAACACACGCTGAATCATAGGCTCGAAGAACGACAGTGGGTAGGTCTCTGCTTCGGGGTCAAAGGCCGGCGCATCGTACTTCTCGATGAACTCAAGCGTCTGCTCGTACATCGGATGGTCCTTGTAGGTCTCGCGCATATTTTTGTCGAGGCCAAGGTACTCAAAGAAGTAGTAGCCCTGGAAGATTGCATGATGCTTGACCATCCAGTGGTTCGCTTCACTCACGTAAGGCTGGAGTAAAACGGCGGCGATATCCGCGTGGTTTGCTGGACCAAGGGTATCGCCAATGTCATGCAACAGCGCACACACAACGTATTCCTCGTCTTTACCATCTTTATGAGCGAGCGTTGCTGTCTGTAGGCAGTGCGTCAGACGATCGACGGGGAAACCGCCGCAGTCGCCCTCGAGTAGCAACAAGTGATCGATGATTCGTTGATAGAGTGTTTTAGAAAACTCCTGCACTTCGGCACCAATGATCATCCAGTCATCCGCGGTGCCATCCTTCATGTGGTGGAACTTTGCGCGTTCAGGTAC
>CBFIHK010000017.1:0-31410 GCA_965662305.1 Luminiphilus sp. | reverse complement strand
AAATGATTGATCAGGATACGGCGAGTCTCGTTGTTGAAGAGCTTGGCCATCGAATCAAGTTGAAGTCCGATGATGAGCTTGAAGAACAGCTAGAAGAGTCAATGGCGAGCCACGAGGGCACGCCGGAGCTTCGCGCTCCTGTTGTGACGGTAATGGGTCACGTAGACCACGGTAAGACGTCGCTGCTGGACTACATTCGAAGTTCTCGTGTTGCTGTCGGAGAAGCGGGCGGCATTACCCAGCACATTGGTGCTTATCACGTGAAAACAGATCAAGGGATGATAACCTTCCTCGATACACCGGGACACGCTGCGTTCACCGCGATGCGTGCGCGCGGAGCAAAATCGACAGACATCGTCATCCTCGTTGTTGCTGCAGACGATGGCGTCATGCCCCAGACAGAAGAAGCGGTTCAGCACGCTCGGGCAGCCGGTGTTCCCTTAGTTGTTGCCATTAACAAAATGGACAAAGAGGGTGCTGACCCCGACCGGGTTAAAAACGAGCTTGCAGCTAAGGAAGTCATTCCCGAGGACTGGGGTGGTGATACGCAATTTATCCCTTTATCTGCGCATACCGGTGAAGGCATCGACACGCTACTTGAAGCGTTGCTTCTTCAGTCAGAATTGTTGGAGCTGAGAGCGCCTTCTGATGTCCCAGCGAGCGGACTTGTCATCGAGTCGCGCCTGGATCGTGGTCGTGGTCCGGTGGCCTCGCTTCTTGTGCAGCAGGGCACGCTCAATCAGGGCGACATTGTGTTGGCGGGACTTCAGTACGGCCGTGTCCGAGCAATGCTGGACGAGAACGGTCAACCGATAAAAGTTGCGGGTCCCAGTATTCCTGTCGAAATTTTGGGCCTAGACGGTACGCCCGACGCAGGTGACCCCTTTGTGGCGGTTGAAAGCGAGAAGCGTGCTCGAGAAATCGCAGACTTCCGTCAAGAGAAACAGCGTTCTAGCAAGATCGCGCGACAGCAGGCGGCCAAGCTGGACAGCATGTTCGAGACGATGACTGCCGGAGAGGTTCAGACACTGAACGTTGTTATCAAGGCTGACGTACGTGGATCGCTCGAAGCCCTGCAATCATCGCTCTCGGATCTCGGCAACGAAGAGGTCAAGGTGAACGTAGTTGCCGGTGGTGTAGGTGGTATCACTGAGACAGATGTTTCGCTTGCTATGACGAGTAATGCGGTGATCTTCGGCTTTAATACACGTGCCGATTCTAAGGCGCGTAGTATGGCCGAGAATGAAGGCGTTGAAGTGCGTTATTACAACGTCATTTACGATCTCATCGACGACGTCAAGGCGGCACTCTCTGGCATGTTGTCACCAGAGTTGCGCGAGGAAATCGTGGGCATCGCAGAAGTTCGAGATGTCTTCCGATCGCCGAAATTTGGACTCATTGCTGGTTGCATGGTTACTGAAGGTACCGTGTTCCGCTCGAAGCCCATCCGCGTGTTGCGTGACAATATCGTGATTTACGAAGGTGAGCTCGAGTCGCTACGCCGCTTCAAAGACGACGCGAGCGAGGTTCGCAACGGCGTGGAGTGCGGTATCGGCGTGAAGAACTATACCGATGTTAAGGTTGGTGACCTCATTGAGGTTTACGACGTTAATGAAGTTGCGCGTTCACTCTAGGTAAATAGGTACTGACTTGCCTCAAGAGTACAGTCGCACAGAACGCGTTGCGGATTACCTGCAGCAAGAGCTTGCAAAGCTTTTGTTGCACAGTGTCCGCGACCCACGGGCCGAATTCGTTAATATCACTGCTGTCGATGTAAGTCGCGACCTTCGGTACGCCAAGGTTTATTACACGAAACTCGGCGTTGAGGATGCGGAGTCAGCCGCAGACGTTACGCGTGTGCTCGACAGAGCTGCAGGCTTTCTGAGAACCGAGGTGGCGAAGGGTTCCAGCCTACGAACGGTGCCAAAATTAACGTTTAAGTTCGATGAGAGTGTTGGCCGCGGTAGGCACATGGAAGATTTGCTGGGTAAAGCCAGGGCTTCCGACGCGCGCCATGCGGATCAAGACGAGACTGACGGGGACTGAATGGGGCGGCGTCGTAAAGGCCGGCCTATTACTGGAATCATCGTCCTCGATAAACCGGTTGGTCCTTCTTCAAATCAAGCGCTACAGCGTGTTCGCCACCTTTTTGGTGCCGCAAAAGCGGGTCATACGGGAAATTTAGATCCCTTAGCGAGCGGCGTGCTTCCTATTTGTCTCGGCGAGGCAACGAAGCTTTCCCAGTATCTTTTGGACTCGGACAAGGCTTATCAAGCCAAGTTTTGCTTTGGCGCTCGCACTACCACCGGTGACAGTGAGGGCGCAATAATCGCCGAGTCAGATGCCAGCGAATTGACCGAGAGCGCTATCAGCGAGGCACTGAGTGAATTTATCGGCGACATTGAGCAGGTCCCACCGATGTATTCAGCGCTGAAAGTCGACGGTCAGCCCCTCTACAAGCTTGCCAGAGAAGGTAAAGCGGTCGAGCGAAAAAGCCGATCTGTATCGATTAGATCGATTGATTTGCAGTACTTTCAGCCCGGTGTGCGCGCAGAGGCAACGGTGGATGTTCTCTGCAGTAAAGGTACCTACATTCGAACACTATCCGAGGACGTAGCTGAATCGCTGGGTTTTCCTGGCCACATGAGCGCTTTGCGGCGGACGGCAACAGGGCCTTTTAGCTTGGCGCAGGCTTTTAGCCTAGATGCGTTGACGCAGCTGGCGGAAGCCGAAGGGCCTGCTGCGCTCGATCAATTTTTATTGGACCCCGAGCTGGCAGTTGATCACCTGCCACGCGTTGAGGTTACTGATTCTGCGGCTTTCTACCTAAAACAAGGGCAGGCTGTAGTAGTGCGAAATGCGCCGCTAAATGGTATGGTGCGCGTCGCTGAAGCGGGAGGTCCGTTTTTGGGCATTGGCGAAATGCTCGACGATGGACGTGTCGCTCCGAAACGACTGTTTGTTGACAGTCATCAATCAACCCCCCTGTAAACCTGCACGGGTGGGCGTCGAGTAACGCAGGTTGGAGAAATATAATGGCACTAGATGCAGCACGAAAGGCTCAAATCGTAGAAGACTACAAGCAGTCAGAGGGTGACACAGGTTCACCAGAAGTTCAGGTCGCTTTGTTGACCGCAAATATTGAGCAATTACAGCAGCACTTTAAAGAGCATGCGCAGGATCACCATTCACGTCGTGGTCTCATTCGCATGGTTAACCAGCGCCGTAAACTGTTGGATTACTTGAAGCGCAAGGACACCAGTCGGTACGCATCATTGATTAAGCGTCTTGGCTTGCGCCGATAAAACGACTTAGGGCCGGCTTTATGCCGGCCGATTTATTTTGGAGATAGTTAAGTGAATGTAGTTACAAAAACCTTCCAGTATGGTGGCCAAGAAGTCACGCTGGAAACCGGTCGCATTGCGCGACAGGCCTCTGGTTCCGTAATGGTAACCATGGGTACAACGTCTGTGCTTTGCACGGTCGTAGCAGAACAAAAAGAGAAGCCAGGACAGGCGTTCTTCCCACTATCGGTTCATTACATCGAGAAAGCCTACTCAGTGGGCAAGATTCCCGGTGGCTTTTTCAAGCGTGAAGGTCGACCCAGTGAGAAAGAGACGCTGACATCGCGTCTGATCGACCGTCCCATACGCCCATTATTTGCTGATGGCTTCATGAACGAAGTGCAGGTTGTCTGTACCGTTATGTCAGCGGATTTGGATACGGACCCTGATATCCCTGCAATGATCGGAACCTCAGCCGCGCTGGCTATTTCTGGTTGCCCGTTCAACGGTCCTATCGGTGGTGCACGTGTTGGTTTCACCGAAGCCGATGGCTACCTACTTAACCCCAGTTATGCGGCGTTGAAAGAGAGCAAGCTCGACATGGTTGTCGCAGGGACTCGTGATGCGGTTCTGATGGTTGAATCAGAGGCGAAAGAGCTGTCTGAAGACCAGATGTTGGGTGCGGTTTTGTTTGCGCACCAAGAAATGCAGACGGTTATCAAAGCTATCGACGAACTCGTTGAAGAAGCAGGCAAGCCTCGTTGGGATTGGTCTGCAGCAGAGGTCAACGAAGAGCTTCGTGCGCAGGTTGAGGAAGCAGCAGGTGCTGACCTAGGTGAAGCCTATCGCATCACCGAAAAAGCCGCGCGCTACGAGCGTGTTGGCCAGGTTCGCGATGCAGTTGTTGAACAGGTCGCAACAGAAGAAGGTCCCTCAGCAGACGATGTTAAGGACGAGTTTAAGGCGCTTGAAAAGCGTATTGTTCGCCAGCGCATTCTCGCTGGAGAGCCACGTATCGATGGTCGTGATGGTCGCACAGTGCGTCAGATTGCTTGCGAAGTTGATGTACTCGACAACGCACACGGTTCATCGCTGTTTACACGTGGCGAAACGCAGGCAATCGGTGCGGTAACCCTCGGCTCGACACGTGACGCGCAAATTATCGATGCGTTGGAAGGCGAGCGTCGCGATCCCTTCATGTTGCACTATAACTTCCCTCCCTATTCAGTAGGCGAGGCGGGTCGTATTGGTGCGACAGGGCGTCGTGAAATTGGTCACGGTCGTCTTGCGCGTCGTGGTTTGGCCGCTGTACTGCCAACCGAAGACGAGTTTCCTTACACCATTCGTGTGGTCTCAGAGATTACCGAATCAAATGGTTCAAGCTCGATGGCGTCGGTCTGTGTTGGCTCATTGGCGATGATGGCGGCGGGCGTACCTCTAAAGGCACCTGTGGCAGGTATCGCCATGGGTCTCGTTAAAGAAGGAAATCAGTTTGCAGTTCTGACTGACATTCTTGGCGACGAGGACCACCTTGGTGATATGGACTTTAAGGTGGCTGGTACCGCTGAGGGTGTTACGGCACTCCAGATGGATATCAAGATCGAAGGCATTAACGAGCAGATCATGGAAGTAGCGCTTGAGCAGGCTCTTCATGCGCGACTGCACATCCTTGGTCAAATGAATGCTGTTCTCGATTCTGCTCGTGAGATCACGTCAGAAAATGCGCCCAGCATGGTCACCTTGAAGGTCGATTCGGACAAGATCCGCGACATCATTGGTAAAGGTGGTGCGACGATTCGTCAGATCACAGAAGAGTCTGGCGCAACCGTCGATATTAACGATGACGGCACCGTCAAGGTCTTTGGTCAGAACCAGGGAGCGCGCGACGCCGCGGTTGATATGATCATGGCCATCACAGCGGAAGCTGAAGTAGGTGCGGTTTACACCGGTAAGGTGGCACGCATCGTCGATTTCGGTGCGTTCATTACCATTCTTCCCGGCAAAGACGGTCTGCTACACATTTCTCAGATTGCCAATGAGCGTGTTGAGAATGTCAGCGACTACTTGACCGAAGGCCAAGAGGTTACGGTTAAGTGTCTCGATGTCGATCAGCGCGGTCGTATCAAGCTGTCGATTAAAGAGCTTCTTGAGGATGAAGTTGCTGACTCTGCAGAAGCTGAGGAAGTTGCAGAGGAAGCGTCTGCGCCAGAAGTCGAAGCTGAAACTGCGGTAGTGGCGGTTGAAGCTACAGATGAGACAGTAGAAGAGACGACAGAAGAGGCGCCTGCAGAAGAAGCTACTGGTGCAGAAGACGCGTCAGATGAGTCTGGTGACGAAGCTTCTGACGATGATGAGGAAGAAGCGAAGTAAGTATTTGGTAACGAATACAGACTCTTCAAATCAAAAGGCCCGCAGATGCGGGCCTTTTTTTTACTTAGTCTTCAGCACGTCCAGCGATCAATTGCTCAACCACCGACGGATCGGCCAGTGTCGAGGTGTCTCCAAGACTGTCGAGTTCATTCTCAGCAATCTTTCGGAGGATGCGCCGCATAATTTTTCCCGAGCGCGTCTTGGGTAGTCCGGGTGCCCACTGAATAACGTCAGGCTTTGCAATAGGACCAATTTCTTTGACGCACAGCTTCACAAGTTCTGCTCGGAGTTCCGGACTATCTTCCACGCCGGTAACGGGCGTCACGTAGCAGTAGATACCTTGGCCTTTGATTGGGTGCGGATAGCCAACGACGGCCGCCTCAGAAATGTCGTTGTGCAGTACAAGTGCGCTTTCCACTTCTGCTGTACCCATTCGGTGGCCGGAAACATTTAGCACATCATCAACACGTCCGGTGATACGGAGGTAGCCATCAGCATCTCGAAGCGCACCATCTCCAGTGAAGTAGTAGCCGGCGTAGGTCGAGAAATAGGTGTCTATGAGGCGTTGATGATCACCGTAGACCGTTCGTATTTGGCCCGGCCAAGAGCGCTTAATTACCAGATAACCCGATCCCTCGCCCTCTATCTCTTGCCCCTGTTCATCCAGCAGAGCGGGCTCGACCCCAAAATAGGGGAAGCTCGCATAACCCGGTTTCATGGCGTGTGCGGATGGCATGGGGGTAATCATCATCGCGCCCGTCTCTGTCTGCCACCAGCTGTCAACTATCGGGCAGCGACTGTCACCCACCACGCGGTGATACCACTCCCAGGCTTCCGGGTTGATCGGTTCGCCGACGGATCCGATGATTCTTAGGCTTTTGCGTGAATACTTGGTGACGAGATCGTCGCCCAATGCGTGAAGCGCCCGGATCGCGGTGGGTGCGGTAAAGAACGTATTGATTTGATGTTTATCGATGACTTCCCAGCATCGGCCACCGTCTGGGTAAGTCGGTACCCCCTCGAACATGACCGTTGTTGCGCCATTGGCGAGCGGTCCGTAGACAATATAGGAGTGACCAGTTACCCAGCCCACGTCAGCTGTACACCAGAAGACCTCGCCCTCACGATAATCAAAAACGTATTTAAAGGTGCTTGCCGCTTGTAGCAGGTAGCCGCCCGTCGTGTGCAGTACACCCTTTGGTTTCCCGGTTGAACCCGAGGTGTAGAGGATGAAAAGCGGTGATTCGCTGTCCATCGAGACAGGTGTGAATTCTGTACTGGCCTCGGCAGTGCTCGCATCATAAGCGATGTCTCGCCCTTCTTCCCAGTGAACGTCAGCGCCTGTGCGCTCAAGGACGATGACAGTATCAACGGATGGACATTGACTAAGCGCGGCATCGACATTGGCTTTTAGCGGAACAGTTTTACCCCCGCGTAGACCTTCGTCCGCAGTGATTACCATCCGGCAGGTCGCGTCATTGATTCGATCCTTGAGCGCTTCAGGAGAGAATCCTCCAAACACCACAGAGTGCACCGCCCCAATGCGAGTGCAAGCGAGCATCGCGTAAGCAGCTTCAGGCACCATGGGCATGTAGATACAAACACGGTCACCCGCGCGCACCCCGCGGTCATGCATGACGTTAGCGAGACGACATACCTCGTCTTTGAGGTCTTGATAGCTTATGTGTTTATGTTCGTTAGGGTCGTCCCCCTCCCATAGGATTGCTGTTTGGTTCGCTCTCTCGGGTAGGTGACGATCAATACAGTTAACCGAAGCGTTTAGCTTACCGCCATCAAACCAGCGCGCGTGCCCCTTCGATAAATCACTCTCACAAACGGTGTCCCATGGTTTGTCCCAGGCGAGAAACTCCGTTGCCTGACCACTCCAGAAAGTGTCTGGATCATCGAGCGACTGCCGATACATCTCTTGGTATTTTTCTGGTGTGATGTGGGCGTCAGCAAAATTTGCGGGAACGGGATAAATCGCCTCGTTAGACATGCAATGGATCCTTATGGTTTTATCTGTGCGCGGCTGCGACACATGGTAGCTATACATTCAATAATGCCGTATGTATTCCTGCAGTGGAACTAAATGCGTTTGGAAAAGGGAGATGTCCAACGAATGGCTGAGGTCGATAATAAAAACGCGCGTAGAGCGCATTTTTCAGCACAGGTACGAGGATTGATGCTGAAACTATTGGTGATCTGGTTTGTTGTTAGCTTTGGCTTCGGCATCCTTTTGGTTGAGCCACTCAATGAGATTCGCCTAGGCGGATACAAGCTGGGATTCTGGTTTGCACAGCAGGGCTCGATCTTTGTGTTTATTGCCCTGATTTTCTATTTCGCGGCCGCGATGAGCCGATTGGAACGTGAATATCTTGAACGCGGGGAGGGGTCTGAGCAATGAGCCTCACTGTATTAACCTACCTCGTCGTTGGCTTTACGTTCGCACTGTATATCGGTATTGCTATCGCGACCCGCGCCTCCTCAACCAAAGATTTCTACGTAGCAGACGGCGGTGTACATCCCATCGCAAATGGTATGGCGACGGCGGCTGACTGGATGTCCGCGGCCTCCTTTATTTCCATGGCGGGTCTGATCGCACTGTCTTACAACGGCTACGGCGGCTCTGTCTTCCTAATGGGCTGGACCGGTGGCTATGTATTACTTGCGCTGTTGATAGCGCCGTATCTGCGGAAATATGGGAAGTACACGGTCCCCGACTTTATTGGTGAGCGCTATTACTCAGACACTGCCCGGGTCGTTGCTGTCATCTGCCTGATTCTTTGTTCGGTGACTTATGTCATTGGCCAAATGAAAGGCGTCGGCGTCGCATTCTCTCGGTTCCTCGAGACCGACTACGAAACGGGACTGGGTATCGGCATGCTGATCGTCTTCTTCTACGCCGTCTTGGGTGGAATGAAGGGCATTACCTACACGCAAATTGCACAATATGTGGTGCTAATTACGGCCTATACCATTCCTGCGATTTTCATCAGTCTACAGCTAACAGGAAACCCACTGCCGCAGTTAGGGTTGGGGTCGACGCTCGCCGGTAGCGATATGTACCTGTTGGATAAGCTTGATTTGATTCTGGTTGATCTGGGCTTTCAGGAGTATACGACAACACTTCGCGGTAGCACCTTGAATATGATGGCGTTTACCGCCTCGCTAATGATCGGAACGGCGGGGCTGCCCCATGTCATCATCCGATTCTTTACTGTCCCAAGTGTGGCGGCCGCACGTCGATCTGCGGGTTGGGCGCTGGTATTTATCGCGATTCTTTACACCACGGCACCCGCCATTGCGGCAATGGCGCGGTTAAATATCGTTGACACCATGCAGGCGTCAGATGGTCAGGCACTCCTTATTGAGGACAAGCCCGCTTGGTTTGAAAACTGGGAGCAAACTGGACTACTAAAGGTTGAGGACCTCAATAGCGATGGTCGTATCGAGTACACAGCTGATCCTGCGACCAACGAATTGACCAAGCTCGATAACGATATTTTGGTTCTAGCGAACCCCGAAATTGCGCAATTGCCCAATTGGGTGATCGCCCTAGTCGCTGCTGGTGGTTTGGCGGCCGCCTTGTCGACTGCGGCTGGGCTTTTACTCGCGATTTCGAGCGCTATCTCGCACGACTTACTCAAAAGCACTTACATGCCGTCCATTTCCGAGCGTGCTGAGCTTCGTGCCTCCCGCATTGCGATGGCGGTTGCGGTTCTCGGGGCAGGGTACCTAGGCCTTAATCCGCCTGGCTTTGCAGCCGGGACGGTTGCCTTGGCGTTTGGGCTAGCGGCTTCCTCACTGTTCCCTGCGTTGCTTATGGGCATTTTCGCTCGTGGCATAAGTCGCGAGGGCGCGGTAGCGGGTATGTTGGCAGGTATCTCCGTAACCCTGCTTTACGTCTTCCAGCACAAGGGCATTATGTTTATACCGGGCACCAGCTTCTTGGGTGATATGTCGCCAAATTGGTTCTTCGGAATCGAGCCAAATGCCTTTGGCGTGGTTGGCGCGGCGGTTAATTTCATCGTGGCCTTCGTCGTGAGTCGAATGACCAAAGCCCCACCAAGTGAAGTTCAGGAGTTGCTCGATTTTCTTCATGAGCCGGGAGATGGCAAATAAGCTGGTCTCGACTGTAGCTTGAATAGCTTCGTGGCTAGGGCTCTACAGGGGTGAGTCCTGTTAGGGTGGGGATATTACGCGGTTATCAATGAGCCGCGTCTTGCCCAGATAAACCGCACCAAACAGTGCGATCTCTTCGTCGACGCTCGTCGCGACCGAGAGATCAAACGTCTTTCGCGCCTCAAGGTAATCAATTTTAAACCCATTAGCGGTTAGGGCATCATGCGCAGCGCCAAGCGATGCTGTAACGGTGTTGTTATCGTTTGCGATTGCCTCAGCACAATCAGCCAAGGCCTGCGAGAAGTGCGGTGCAAGTTGACGTTCAGCCGGCGTTAAGTAGCCGTTTCTAGAGCTCATCGCGAGCCCATCCGTTTCTCGCATTGTAGGCACGGTTACGATGTCTGTCGGTATCAGGAGATCGCGAACCATTTTCTTAATAACGAGAACTTGTTGAAGATCCTTTGCGCCAAATACAGCGACATCCGGACGTACTGCTCCGAAAAGTTTATTGACCACTGTTGTCACACCTTTGAAGTGTCCTTCTCGTGATGCGCCGCACAGAACATCAGTGAGCCCAGGGACCTCAACAGCCGTGTGGTGATCGACGCCATCTGGGTAGATGTCGTCTTTTGTTGGGGTAAATACCGCTGTGGTGCCTGCCGCCTTAAGCTTCTCCAAGTCAGCTGCCATGGTTCGTGGATAGGCGTCGAGGTCCTCGTTCGCTCCGAACTGCATAGGGTTTACGAAAATAGACGCCACAACCGCGTCGCTGTCCGTTGCGGCTTGCTCAACCAGCGAAAGGTGCCCTGCGTGCAGATTGCCCATGGTCGGCGCAAAACCGACACGTGCATCGTTTGGGAGTGATCTCCGCCACGCCCGCATCGCCTCGATGCTGTCGAGAATCTCCATCTAGCGGTAGGTATGCTCTGGCTGGGGGTAGGATCCGTCCTTAACCGCGTTAACAAAGCCGGCTATTGCGCTCTGCACGGTATCGGCTCCTGTCATGAAGTTCTGCACGAACTTGGCAGGTTTCTCGGTGAGCCCAAGTAAGTCATGTAAAACGAGGACTTGTGCATCGGTTCCCGGGCCAGCACCGATGCCAATTACAGGGATGTCGAGCTTGGACGAAATATCGGCAGCCAACTCTTCTGGCACGCATTCGAGCAACAAAATACTTGCTCCCGCGTCCTGAATTTCTACGGCATCCGCAAGTATCGATTTAGCCTCTTTAGGTGTTCGCCCCATCACGCGGTAGCCACCAAAGACGTTGACCGATTGAGGCGTTAAACCAAGGTGCGCACATACAGGGATGCCGCGTTGTACCAGTTGGTGAATGGTTTCACTGAGCCACGTACCACCCTCAAGCTTTACCATCTGAGCGCCTTTCTGCATCAGCTCCATACTGGCAGCAAGTGCTACATCGGGCGATGAATAGGTCATAAATGGCAGATCTGAGACGATCATTGAGCGAGGGCGCGCGCGCGCGACACATTCGGTGTGGTAGACCATTGCGTCGAGGGACACGGGGACAGTCGTGTCGTGACCCTGCAACACCATCCCGAGCGAGTCACCTACAAGAATACATTCCGCACCCGCATCACTTACGAGGCGCGCAAACGTAGCGTCGTAGGCTGTCACCATCACAAACTTTTCTCCCGCCGTTTTCATGGCTTCTAGCTTGCTGGTGGTAATTCGATCAGACATCGATGCAAGTGCTCCCTGGTGCGTCTCGTACTTACGTTAGTCTATGGATGTTGGGTTGTAATAATGCCGCCCAGCTTTGATGTCGAGAGCATAATCCACTAGCTGGGCAAAGTCCTCTTGTCGATTAACTAAATCCAGCTGATTGGCATTCACAATGAGTAATGGCGCGGCATCGTAGTAAAGAAAGAACTCGCTGTACACCTCATTTAGCTCTTCAAGATACTGTCGGCTGATTGTTCGCTCGGCAGCGATACCTCGTCGATCGATTCTCTCTAAAAGTCGGTCAACAGAGGCTTGCAAATAGATCACTAAATCGGGGGTGGGAGCATCAACCGTCATTTGACTGTAGACCTTCTGGTACAGCGCAAACTCGTCGGAGTCCAGGTTTACCTGCGCAAAAATGGGATCTTTATCGATTAGGAAGTCCGCGATGCGCAGCGGCTTAAACATGTCCTGTTGTTTTATATCGTCCATTTTCTGAACACGTTGAAACAAAAAAAACAACTGGGTCGCCAAGGCATTCTGGCGACGATTTTCATAGAACTTGTTTAAGAAAGGGTTCTCGTGGGCATCCTCGAGTAGCAGCTGATAATCAAAGAGCTCTGCCAGGCGCTTTGCTAGGGTGGTTTTGCCGACCCCAATGGGGCCCTCTACAGCGATGTAGGGTTGAGGCGTTCGGCCTCTAAGATCGACAGGCGTTGTTGTTGTTTCTGTCACTCTACCTCCGCCCGTATTTTCTCATCCAAGAACGGCGTTCTCGCATAGTGTTAGTGTCTCTGCACTGAGCGCTTGGAGAAGGGTACCAAGTTCGAGAAGTCCCGGCACCTTGTGGTCCACCCCCAAAATATCGATCATGGGTTGAACGACGAATAAGCGGTCTTGTATTCCCGGGTGGGGGATTGTCAGGTTGGGTAATTTTGTTTCGTTCTCGCCCAGTTGAATAATATCGAGATCGATACATCGCTCGCCCCAGCGCCGCTTTTTTACGCGCCCCATCGATTTTTCGATGCCTTGCAGAGCTGTAAGCAATGTGTGTGGCTCTCCCGCAAATTGCCCTGAGACAACCGCGTTGTGGTAGGGCGGTTGATCTTGTGGGCCCATTGGTGGGGATTGATAAATTGGAGAAGCTTCGACAGCGGTGAGATCAGGGAGCATTTTTAAGCGCTTGTACGCTTCTTTCAGCTGTGCCACCGGATCGTCGATATTCGCACCAAGTGCAATCACCGCTAATGTCATGATGCGGGCTTGCGTCTGCGGGGGCGCCGACGTTTTTTGGGTATCTCGGGCGCTGGCTGACTGCCCACAATATCAGGGAAGAGTTGCTGCTGTTCCTCCCAAAATTTCACCACGCTATTGAGTTCATTGTCGTGCTCGGCGCGAAGTAACATCAGATCAAAGGACGCTCGAAAACGGCGCAAGGCAAGAATCGATTTGGCTCGCTTTGATGAGCATTTATCCAGTCGCGGCTGAAGATCCCAGATTTCTTTCATAGGGATTGAGAAGCGCTTTGGAATGGCGACACGCTGCAGCGAGTTCATGAGGATTTGCTGCCCCGCAGCCATTACAGGTGAACCCTCGGTATTACCTGCGCGGACAATTTCGTCACTTCGCAGTGCGACCGCCGGCCAGAGCAATGCTGCAAAAAGAAATGCGGGAGTGACAGGTTTTCCTCTCGCGATTCGGGCATCGGTATTTTTCATCGCTTGAGAAATTAGTTCGCGGGCACCTTCAAGATGCAGCGCGTTCACAGCCTCAGGAAAAAGTGTTTCGAGCAAGTCGTGTCGTATCAACTGCTCGAAGGTCGATGTTGCGTGCCCCGACATAAACAGCTTGATGGCCTCGTCAAAAAGTCGCGCTGAGGGAATGTCTGCCAGAAGGTGTCTACATTCAGCGATTGCTCCTTGAGTTGCTGTATCGATGTTGAATCCGAGTTTGGCAGCGAACCTCGCTACTCGCAGCATGCGTACGGGGTCTTCTCGGTAGCGACTAGCCGGGTCGCCAATGATGCGAATCGTGCGCCGTTGGATGTCCTCGAGTCCATCGAGATCGTCATAGATCAGATTATTTACGGGGTCCAAATAAAGCGCATTAATTGTGAGGTCACGCCGAGCGGCGTCTTGATCAAGCGTGCCATAAACATTGTCACGTATGAGCAGCCCCTTATTACTTTTGGCAGCAACTTTGGAGCTATCGCCGTCGTGATGGCCACGGAACGTCGTGACTTCGATAATCTCACGCCCCATCCGGACATGAACAATTTGAAAGCGCCGCCCAATGATCCGAGCGCCTCTAAAGAGGGCAACAATTTGTTCGGGTGTCGCGTCGGTAGCCACATCAAAATCCTTGGGGCGTTTACCAAGTAGAAGGTCTCTGACGGCGCCACCGACGATGAAGGCGCTATATTTGTTCTCGCGTAAACGAGCGACAACGGCAACGGCAGATTTTGATAGTGCTGAGGCGTCTACCAGACTTTGAGCATCGATTTCGTTCAACGTGCTTTACCTGAAAATAGGAGCGCGCAGTTTACCAAGTGATCTTATTGCGAGGGAAATAAAGAAACTGGGGGAAGTTGCCTTCCCCGCCCAGGTCCGTAGTGACACATATTATTTTTATTCGGCCGCTTATTTTTATTTTGGCTCTGTCCCAATTGTTGCATTTGCTATGCCATTGGTAAAAAACATATAAAAAACAATAATTTAATTTTTTTCGACCGGTATAAATTCCTCGTTTATGACAAAAGTGTTACGTAACTAAACTCAGAAATGTTACTTAAAGGACCACTTTTACATCAGTTGCCCTCGGTGCCGGAAATAAGTCGTGCTATGCCGCGCCGCGTTTTCGCTTTCTAGGTAGGTCGAAGCGCTGGCGTCTTTCCCACAAGCACTTTCGACTGATCCCTAGCTTCTGAGCCAGCTCGGTTTCATTCATAGCATCCTGATTCTCTAACACGAAGCGTTGGAAGTAATCTTCGAGTGATAGTTCCTCACTGCCCGCATCGATGGGCGATTGACTCGCGATATCGGGTGTTGCGCTTGAGGGAGATTGAGGCAACGGCGTGTTGAGTGCTGACGCTCTGGTGCTTTTGGTCGGTAAGCTTAGGTCATCCACAGACAGTTCACTGCCCTCGGACATGACCAGCGCTCTTTCGATTGTGTGTTCCAGTTCTCGTACATTACCGGGCCAATCATGTGACGTTAGCGCGTTGCGTGCTTCGTCAGACAAGATTTTTGCCTCACACTCAAGCCGCGAGGAAACACGCTTTATGAGCCAATTGGTTAGTCCCTGAATATCATCTCCTCGCTCACGCAATGGCGGCAATTCCAGGCGAAGTACGTTAATTCGATGGAACAAGTCACGACGAAACGCGTCGGTGTTTTCGAGTTCGAGCAAGTTTCTGTGCGTTGCGCAGATGAGTCGCACGTTTACGCTTGAACTCTCTACTGAGCCGATACGTCGAATCTCGCCCTCTTGAATGAATCGCAACAAACGAGCTTGAGCAGAAGCTGGTAATTCGCCAATTTCATCGAGGAAGAGGGTGCCGCCATCAGCAGCCTCGATAAGACCAACGCGTTGGGAATTTGCACCCGTAAAGGCGCCTTTCTCGTAACCAAAAAGCTCGGACTCTATTAACGTTTCTGGGATGGCGGCACAGTTGACTGAAATGAGTGGTTTATTTGTTCGTTTGCTCGACTGGTGTATGTGACGGGCAACCAGTTCTTTACCCGTTCCTGTTTCACCAATAATCAGAACCGTGGAACTTGCTTGCGCGGCCTTATTAGCCATGTTCATTAGCGCATGCATTCCTTTTGATTTTCCTATAAACGCCTCGACGGCTTGAGGCGTTGCATCAGCGGAGGCTTTGTGTTCAGCGCACCGTGATATTGCGGATAACATCTCGCGGATGGAGGCTGGCTTTGCCCAATAGTCCTTGGCCCCAGCCTTCATCAGGTCGACCGCCGTACGCAGTGACGCGTGTTGTGCGTGTATGAGCACAGGCACGGGCGCTAGGTCTTGGATGAGTTGAGCAGCGCCGGCTTCATTTCTACCTGGATCGAGGATGGCGACATCGACTTTCTCCGCGGATTTAATGGCACCCACGGCGGAAAAAGGTGAGGCCTTGATCACTTTTAGACCATCTGCTGTTAAGTCGTCAGCCGTATGTGTTGCACTTATAGGATCATCATCCAGGAGTAGTACGGTCAGCATCGCGAGTCTCGATTACTCAGGCGTTGCTGAGGCTAACACGAACTTAAACGAATTTGTCACCGAGGTAACAATTTTCGTGACGAAAAGTTACACCGGAGAAACGTTGGTACGTGCTAGATCCCAGTGTTCTGTGGCAAAAGAGAGTATCTCTAGAGGTGTTTTGCAAGAAGTCGGAGGAGGTGTTTGACTGAGGAACGCGAGTGCAGACTGCAAATTTTTGACCGGTGCTGTCGTGTTTATGGCGGGAGCACCGTTTTGTTTACTCAGTTTGTTGCCAAGAGCGTCAGTCGCGATGGGAAGATGTCCGTACTGCGGTGACGTTCTTCCTAACGCTTTGTGAATGGCAATCTGCCTAAAGGTTGAGTCCAATAGATCGCTACCTCTGATGATGTGAGTGTAGCCTTCGTCAACATCGTCGACGGCTGTTGCGAGTTGATAAGCGACTAGGCCATCCCGCCGTTTTACAACGAAATTTTGAGGCATTTCACTGGGTGATTGGGGTCCAAGCACGAGATCATCAAAGCTGAGAGCGGTCTTGTCTTTCAGGACGAATCGCTGGCTTCCCTCGTCTTCTTGGCTGACCTTACAGTCAGATTCACATTGGCCCAAGTTGCCAAGTGTTGCGCGTGTGCACCGACAGACGAATGTGTGGTCACCAACGAATAAATCTTGGATATAAGATTCGTGGGCACTCCGCCGGCTGCTTTGCATGATCACGTCAGTGTCCCAATGCAGGCCATGTTGCTCTAGACAATTTGGAATGCTGGAAAAACTATCGGGGTCGTGTCGCGGGGGATCGATATCGTCGAGTCGTAATTGCCATACGCCCTCGTTGGCGCGAGCGTCTAGATAGCTGGCGACGGCGGCAACAAGTGAACCGAAATGCAGGGGGCCGGTGGGTGATGGCGCAAACCGGCCTTTATACACAGTAGGGAAAATTCAGGAGCCGAGTTTATCCCAACTCCTGACGCTCCTTGATTTCAGCGAGGGTCTTGCAGTCAATGCACAGTGTCGCAGTGGGTCTTGCTTCAAGACGCTGGATGCCAATTTCAATACCGCAGGCATCACAGTAACCGTAGTCATCAATAGAGATGCGCTCAAGCGTGCCGTCGATCTTCTTAATGAGCTTACGCTCGCGATCACGGGCGCGAAGCTCGAGGCTAAACTCTTCTTCCTGAGTCGCTCGATCTGCAGGGTCAGGGAAGTTGGCGGCCTCGTCTTTCATGTGCCCGACAGTTTTGGTGACTTCATTCACCAAATCGGATCGCCAACTCAGTAGCAACTGACGGAAGTGCTCTAGTTGCTCATCATTCATGTAGCTTTCGCCGCGTGACGGCTTGTAGGACTTGAAGTCATCGAAGTTTTGAGCCTCGCCAGCCGCTCTTGCCACCTTGGCGTTATTCTTTGCTTTGGGCGCAGCTTTCGCCTTTGCTGGAGCCTTCTTAGCAGCGGCTTTCTTGGGGGTTGCCTTAGCCTTAGTCTCTACCTTTGCTTTAGCAGCCGCCTTTGCCTTTGGCGCAGTCTTTGCAGCCGCCTTCTTTTTGGGAGCGGCCTTTGCTTTCGCTGCAGCTTTCTCCGGTGTGTCGGAGGGTTTCTTCGTCGCCATGTTGGTGTCCGTTACGCCTAGTGGAGATAGTTCGCAGTTGACCTGCGTAATTGGGCACGGGAAGCTATCAGAATTGCGTATCGTTTGCTAGCAGCTTTTTGGGCTAACGATTAAACCTTTTCGCTAATGTGGATTTTTGGTCGCAGGGTTACTTCAGTAAGTACTGCCAAGCGCCAAAAAAAGTATATTGATGGCGAAATACAGCCGTTAGCATTGGAAGTAAAACCAGCTGTGGTGATAGCTCGCTGTAATGATAGAAGGCGTCTGGGTCTAATATGAAGCACCACGAAATGATGGTTCTGGGTTTAACGAGCGAGCACCTCGTAGGAATGGGTGGTGTGCTCATGCATGAGAAGGCAGCAGAGGCATTCCGCATCTTGCAGACTCGTGCCGGTCAAGCGGGCTTCCAGCTTGCTGTTGCCTCGGGGTATCGGTCCTACGAACGACAACTTGCCATTTTCAACAGCAAGTGGGGCGGGGAGCGTCCTGTGCGTGATGAAAACGATCGGGTATTGGTTCGACAGGACCACTCTGCCGAGGAATGGTTACATCGTATCCTTCGGTTCTCGGCCCTTCCTGGCACCTCGCGCCACCATTGGGGCACCGATATCGATATTTTTGACCCGACTCGAATACCTCCCGATGAGTCTTTGCAGCTCATCCCCAGCGAGTATCACATCGGAGGTATTTTTGAGGATGTGACGCAGTGGCTGGATGAGCTAATTGCATCGAGCGACTGTGAAGGTTATTTCCGTCCTTATGACCGCGATCGAGGCGGTGTCTCTGAAGAACCATGGCATCTTAGCTATGAACCCGTAGCGTCTACGTTACGGCCATTTTTGACCGCAGATAGTTTGCGTGACCTGTGGCGGGCGGACCCCGACTTACGACCCTGGGGCTATGACATTATCCTTCCTCTGCTAGACGACCTGATGGATCGCTACGTGGTTTGATACGCGCTACCACCGAGTGGCAGGTGGAAGCTTTTTCGTTACCAAATGTTTAGTAAGTGTTGTGTAGTCAGGCAATCCATCGCTGTAGTTTGGATAGGCCTCACCCATAATCAGAGGCTGAAAGTAACGACGTGCCTCGTCTGTGATGCCGTAGCCATCCTCGGAGAAAAAAGACTCTGGCATCATCTTCTCTTGATTGGCCACTTCGTCGAGTGGCGCTGTGCCAATCTTCCACTCATAGGGAGAATCGCTTACTCGGACGATGGTTGGCATAAGCGCGTTCTTGCCTTCTATTGCTAGATTTACAGCCGCCTCGCCAAGCGCATACGCCTGATCGAGATCTGTTTGGCTAGCAATGTGGCGAGCTGACCTTTGCAAATAATCCGCGACAGCCCAATGATATTTATAGCCATGTGCTTGCTTGATGGTATGTGCCAGTTTGGGTGCCAATCCACCCAGCTGCACGTGACCAAATGCATCGCGTGACGTAGAACCCGACAAAAGTTGCCCGTCAGCGGTTTGCGTGCCCTCGGAAGCGACGATGACGCAGAAACCGAATTGCTCGACAGTCTCTTTTACCTTAATTAGGAAACGCGCTTCGTCGAAGGCGATTTCGGGAAACAGAATAATGTGAGGCGCTTCAGCTTCAGATCGTGACGCTAGCCCAGCTGCCCCAGCAATCCAGCCTGCGTGACGACCCATTACTTCCAGAATAAATACCTTGGTGGAGGTGGCACACATCGACGCAATATCAAAGGCGGCTTCCCGAGTAGAGAGGGCTACGTATTTCGCAACTGAGCCAAAGCCGGGGCAGTTATCGGTAAATGGGAGGTCGTTGTCGATGGTTTTGGGAACGTGGATCGCCTGAAGCGGGAATCCCATCTTCGCGCCAATTTCGGAGACCTTCTGGCAAGTGTCAGCAGAGTCCCCGCCGCCGTTATAAAAGAAATAACGAATATTGTGCGCCTTGAAAACTTCGATGAGGCGCTCATATTCCGCACGATTTTCGTCAATGCCTTTGAGCTTGTAGCGGCAGGAGCCAAACGCGCCTGATGGTGTGGTCATCAGACCGTCAATCGAAGCCTGTGACTCCATGGAAATATCGATCAATTCCTCGCGTAACGCACCGAGAATACCGTTCTGACCCGCGTACATCTTGCCAATTTTCTCAGGAAATAATGCCGCGGTGTTGATAACACCCGCAGCACTCGCATTGATAACAGCAGTCACGCCTCCTGATTGGGCATAAAAGGCGTTTGGCGCCGGATCTGCAGGCATAATTTCTCCTAATGCGTCTGGCTCAAGATCTTGATAGGCATGATACGCTTGTCTCAGCATTTTGGAGCGGTAGATGTCGGTACGCGTTCACATACTCGGTATTTGTGGGACCTTCATGGGTGGCGTTGCACTTCTGGCACGCGAGTTGGGTTATCACGTCTCGGGATCGGATACGAATGTATATCCCCCTATGAGTACCATGCTTTGCGAGGCAGGCATCGACATAGTGGATGGTTACTCGCCTGATCACTTAAATCCTGCTCCTGATCTTGTTGTCATAGGGAACGCGCTCTCTCGCGGTAACGCGGCTATCGAATACGTGCTTAACGAGGGAATTCCCTACATCTCAGGGCCGCAATGGCTCGGTGAATTACTGAGAGATCGCTGGGTGATCGCTGTTTCGGGGACTCACGGGAAAACAACAACCTCATCGATGCTGACGTGGATACTCGAATCCGCAGGAGAAAATCCGGGGTTTCTTGTCGGGGGCGTCCCCTTTGGCTTTGACGGTTCTGCTCAGCTGGGATCCGGCCCTTTTGTGGTTGAAGCCGATGAATATGACTCCGCTTTTTTCGATAAGCGCTCAAAATTCGTTCACTACAAGCCTAAAACACTCATCATCAACAACCTCGAATTTGACCACGCCGATATCTTTGAGGATTTGGGCGCCATTCAAACGCAATTTCACCACCTCATTCGATGTGTTCCTTCAGGCGGAGCGATTATTGCCGCTGAGGGTGAGGCGATTGATGAAGTGCTTGATCGGGGCGTTTGGACGCCAACGGAACGCATGGGCGCCAGCGATGAAGGTGCTTGGGCGGTTGATGGATTGACTGAGAGTTACAGCCAAATACGTATTCGGGCACCCGGTGGCGATGAGAGGGCAATCGCGTGGTCATTGATAGGGCGGCACAATGCGGAAAATGCACTTTCCGCTGTCGCGGCTGCATTTCGTGTGGGTGTTCCCCTTCAGGTTGCCTGCGAAGCGTTGTCTAAATTTGCTGGCGTGAAGCGTCGCCTAGAACTGTTGGGAACACCGGGTGGTGTCAGTATCTATGATGATTTTGCACACCATCCAACAGCCATTTCATCGACCTTATCAGGACTCAGAAGTGCAGTGGGCGATGCGAGAGTAATCGCTGCTATTGAGTTGCGATCAAACACAATGAGGGATGGCACACATCGCGCTTCTTTGCTGCCCGCGACGCAAGCCGCTGATGCTGTCTTTTGGTTCCAGCCAGAGGACGCTGACTGGTCCTTACCACGTAGCAAAGGTACACATTCAAAACACGCCGTATTCACTGGTGTTCAGGCCCTTCATGATTCGTTGATTGCCGAGATAAAAGCAGGTGATCATTTGGTGATAATGAGCAATGGGAGCTTTTCCGGGTTACATCAACAGTTGCTACAATCGCTCGCTGAAAAAGCGTCAACCACGGAGCTTTAATGTCGTCTGCTTATCAACTCCTAATAACGCGCTTCGCTAGTGCAGTCGTTTTTACTGCCTTGGTGCTGGCCGCTGTTGCGTTCTCTCAACTGGAAAAGGTTCGCTTGGACGCCTCGTCTGACAGCCTATTACTGCAAGGGGATCCCGACCTTGCCTTTTTCGAGGAGGCGACAGAACGCTACGAGAGCTACGAATTCTTGATCTTGACCTGGGAGCCCGGCAGCCCGCTGTTAGGTAAGTCCTCTCTTACAGGTTTGGCGGCAATGGTCGCCGATCTCGAGCAAGTGCCGGGCGTGCGCTCAGTAACCTCTGCACTCGATGTTCCTCTACTTGAGAGTCCACCTATCTCATTAACCGATCTCTCGGATTTAGATTCGATACCCAGCCTTCGAGATCCGGATGTTGATCGATCACTCGCGCTTCGCGAATTTACCTCGAGCCAGCTTTACAAGAATTTGGTGGTGAGCGAGGGTGGTGACCTCACCGCTGTACAGGTCACGATCGAGCCGAATAGAGAAATTGATCGGCTAGGTGACTTGCGTAAATCATTGCGGAAAGCCGTGGCTGAAGGAGCTGATGTCAGCGTAAAGAGCGAACTCGCCGATATCGAAGCCGCTTACGATCAGGCTACGCGAACCGTCAACGCAGATCGTGCGGCATTAGTGGCGGATGTGCGCGCCGTTGCTCAGAAATACCGCGATCAAAGCCGAATATTTGTTGGCGGTGTCCCGATGATCGCTGCTGACATGTTGGACTTTGTTCAGGATGATCTAGTGACCTTTGGTACCTCAATCATCCTTGTAATGATCGCTATGCTCGCCCTCATCTTTCGCGATTATCGATGGGTAATGATCCCTATATCCGTGTGCACGCTGTCAGCACTATTTATGCTGGGAATTCTCGGCTACACGGACTGGCGAATGACCGTTATCTCGTCAAACTTCGTGGCGGTGCTTCTCGTTGTGGCGCTAGCCCTCGCCATACATCTGGTTGTCCGCTATCGAGAGCTAGAAGCGAAAGAACCTAATTTGCCGCGAGCAGAGCGCGCGGTGCTGGCGGCTCAGCTTATGTTCGTGCCCTGTTTTTACACGGCAGTTACCACCATGGTTGCTTTCACCTCTCTTGTTGTCGCAGGTATAAAACCGGTCATTGATTTTGGTTGGATGATGACTGCAGGGATTGTTGTTGCGTTTGCTGTCAGCTTCACACTGGTGCCAGCTTTGATGGCTTTACTGCCGGATTCAGGCTCAAAAGGCGTGAGTGACAGCCTAAGCATGACTCGATGGTTTGCCACTATTGTGGAACGATTTGGAGGCGGTGTGCTTGCCGTGACAGCGTTCCTGGTTCTTCTGGTCGCCCTGGGCCTATCGCGCCTTCAGGTCGAGAATCGCTTCATCGACTATTTCAAAGACACCACTGAGATTTACCAAGGTATGGAGCTTCTAGACTCTCGACTTGGTGGAACTATCCCACTCGATATTATCTTGTATCCACCGATGGAGAGCGGCGCAGAAGCTGACAACAATGCAGTAGCGGAAGTTAGTAGTTTCGATGAGGTGTCTGCCGACGATAGTTTCGCGGGTGATGGTGAGGGCTTTGGTGAGGGCTTTGGTGACGATTTTGGCGGAGACTTGGCGGGTGACGACGAGGATTTCTGGGATGATGACCCCTTTGGTGAGGATGTCTCGTTCGCCGATGAGAACTCTGCGGAGATTGGTTACTGGTTTACCCTCGAGGGACGCGACCTAGTCGATCAAATCCATAACATCGTCGATGCGAGACCAGAGTCCGGGAAAGTTTTATCGCTGTCGACGGGCTTCTCCGTCATGGACCGGCTCTACGACGACAAATTGGGAGGCGTGGAACTCGCGCTTATTGAGCGGAGTTTGCCGTCTGACGTGGCTGAGGTCTTAATTGCACCTTACTACGACCCGGTCGAGCAACAAGCGAGGATAACCGTTCGTGCAATGGAGACAAGCAAGACACTGAGGCGTGCAGAGTATCTCGAGTCACTCTACGCACAGATTCTTGTTGAGACGGGTCTTGACGAGACCCGCGTCAAATTTACCGGCTTGCTGGTGTTATACAACAATGTGCTGCAAAGCCTTTATGCATCGCAAATATTGACGCTCGGGGCGGTGTTTGTGGCTATAGGCATTATGTTTCTCGCCCTGTTCAGATCGGTTTCACTGGCCCTGCTGGGGCTTGCCCCGAATATTCTTGCGGCAGGTTTGGTCCTGGGTGTTATGGGTTTGGCGGGCATTCCGCTCGACATTATGACAATTACCATCGCCGCCATTGTTGTTGGGATGGGCGTCGACAATTGCATTCACTACATCCATCGATTTAGGCGCGAATTTGAAGTCGACGGAGACTATCGCGAATCGATGTACCGCAGCCACTCGAGTATTGGTCGTGCGATGTACTACACCACCCTCACGGTCGTTGTTGGTTTCTCTATGCTAACGCTCTCAAACTTCACGCCGAGCATTTATTTTGGTGTGCTTACCGTTATGGCGATGCTCGCAGCGGTCATGGGTGCGCTGTTACTGCTGCCTAAATTGATCATTGCGTTCAAGCCCTTAGGTCCTGAGCGCGCGTGATAGCACGGTAACCGGACGGTTCATTAATGGAGTGTAGAGCAGGGTGCGGTGCGTGCTGCATCGTACCCGCCATTCATACGCCGTTTTTTGGTATGCCTCAGGGTAAAGCCAAAGGAGAGCGGTGTGTTCATCACGATAGCAATGGCCTTTGCAGACTTTTTGGCGATCCAAGGCGTCCCCAGTGCTGCAGTCAATTTCGAGCAGAACCCGAGTTTTGCGGGAATTCGCGAGAGGAAGCGCTACTGTTACTCACTGACCTTGAAGCGATGAGCGACCCACTAGGAGACAAGCGTGACTGAATTACCTCTTTTCCCTCTCGGCACTCTCTTGCTTCCTCATGGGCGTCTCCCTTTACAGATATTTGAACGGCGCTACATCGATATGATCTCCTCGTGTATGCGAGAGGGAACTGGGTTTGGTGTTGTGTGGATTCGAACAGGCTCGGAAGTCGCACAGGCTTCCAAAACTAATCTTGAATTGGGCGCCTACGGCACGGTTGCGAGTATTGTTGACTGGGACCAACTACCTAACGGGCTGTTGGGCATCACCATCGAGGGTGGGTCGCGGTTTCAGATTAAAGAGACCTGGCGCGAGGACTCGGGTTTGAACATGGCCTCGGTTGAGATCGACCCTGCGCTTCCCTCGGTGGCACTGCCTGAGACAGGACGGTCAATGATTGATGTGCTAGCAGGTTTGCAGCGGCATCCCGAGGTCAGAAAGTTGGGGATGACCGTAGACACGGGAAACGCCTGGGAAGTTTGTTTTGCGCTCTTGCAACTTTTGCCAGTTGGCAGCGCAATAAAATATGACTTACTTGGGCTTTATGACATTCACGAGCTCGTTGAGGCGCTCGACGAAATCCTCACTGAATTGTCGGGCTGAGTTATTCTTGCTCTGATGGCGAAACCTCGGGCCAAGTCCATCCACCTAAGTCCTGCCAGCGATTCACAATCCCTGCGAATAACTCGGCGGTTTTCCTAGCGTCATAATCCGCAGAGTGTGCTTCACTATTGCTAAATTCAATGCCGGCGCGTTTGCAGGCTTGTGCCAGTACCGTGTGTCCGTAGGCTAGGCCTGCAAGTGTGGACGTGTCGAAATGTGAAAATGGGTGGAACGGGTTTCGCTTTATGTCGCAGCGCTGAGCAGCCGCGTTTAAAAAGCCCGCATCAAAGTGCGCGTTATGACCAACCAAGATGGCGCGATTGCACCCGTGTTCTTTCACTTCCCGACGAACTTCCGAGAATATATCGCCCAGGGCAATTGCCTCGGGTACTGCTTCCCGTAGCGGGTTTTCGGGATCTATGCCTGTGAACTCCAAAGCTGAAGGCTCGAGATTTGATCCTTCAAAGGGATCGACATTTCTCGCTATGGAATGTCCGACTGAAAGATGGCCGCACTCATCGATGTCGAAAAAGGTCGCGGCTATTTCAAGCAGTGCGTCAGTCGCAGCATTGAAGCCGCCGGTCTCGATATCAATAACCACCGGCAAAAAACCTCTAAACCGATGCTTCATCTTAATCGCATCGGAATCCGTCATCCTGCAGTTTCCAAGTGCCAAGAAAGCGTTTCGCCGGCGCGTAAAGGAGTCACAGTGCTGCTACCGAAACTTAAGCTAAGGGGTGTAATGAGGTCCTGTTTGACCAAAGTAACTTGCTCTGTATTTCTGGGCTTGCCGTAGAAGTCGGGTCCGAAGTGACTGGCAAAACCCTCGAGCTTATCGAGTGCAGCTTCCTCTTCGAAGACTTCTGCATAAAACGGCAGGGCAGCATGCGCCGTGTAACAGCCAGCGCAGCCACACGAGGACTCTTTTGTTTCAACGGTATGTGGCGCCGAGTCGGTCCCTAGGAAAAATTTCGGATTGCCCGACACAGCAGCGGCGCGCAGTGCTTCTTTGTGTAATCGGCGCTTGAGAATCGGTAGACAGAACAGGTGGGGTCGGATGCCGCCTACCAGCATGTCATTACGATCGAAAAGTAAATGCTGGGGTGTGATCGTCGCAGCCACGCCATCTCTAGCTGAGGCGACAAAATCTACAGAATCTTTTGTTGTTATGTGTTCTAAAATGACGCGCAAATTTGGAAATTCTTCGACCAGCGGCGCGAGCGTTCGGTCGATAAAAACAGCTTCACGATCAAAAATGTCAATATCGTGATCTGTCACCTCGCCATGCACCAGTAGCGGTAGATCAAAAGCCTCCATGGCGGCGAGCGTTGGCTTTAGCGCTTCGAGCCCCGTAACACCTGCCGCCGAGTTGGTGGTTGCCCCGGCCGGGTATAACTTAACGCCGCAGACGAACGGTGAAGACGACGCTTCCTCAATCATGGTAGGCGTGGTTGCATCGGTCAGATACAACGTCATCAAAGGCTCGAAATCACTATTGCTCTTGAGGGCAGACATAATCCGACTTCTATACGCGTCCGCGTCGGCAAGCGTTTTGACCGGTGGCGTTAAGTTTGGCATTACCACCGCACGATTGGCCCATGTGGCAACATCATTGACGGTTCGGTCGAGCATAGGCCCGTCTCTCAAGTGAATATGCCAGTCGTCG
Organism: Luminiphilus sp.; assembly: GCA_965662305.1. Lineage (GTDB taxonomy): Bacteria > Pseudomonadota > Gammaproteobacteria > Pseudomonadales > Halieaceae > Luminiphilus. Next base: position 5,286 of record CBFIHK010000017.1, on the reverse strand, counting down.
GGTTTAGTGATGGTAATGCGAGACATTTGAAGCCCTTTTGCTCATTGATCGCGTAGTTTAGCAGTGATCGACTGTCCATCGGGCATAAGCGCGCGTAAACTTCACCGCCTGATTTGGGAGTATTCAATGAGTAACGTTAATAAGGTCGTGCTGGCCTATTCAGGTGGCTTGGACACCTCGGTCATTGTGCGATGGCTTCAAGATACCTATGACTGCGAGGTGGTGACTTTTACTGCCGATATTGGGCAGGGAGAAGAGGTCGAGCCGGCTCGAGCCAAAGCTGAGGCGTTGGGTGTCAAAGAAATTTACATCGATGACTTGAGAGAAGAGTTTGTTCGCGACTTTGTGTTTCCCATGTTCCGCGCGAACACCATCTACGAAGGTGAGTATTTATTGGGCACATCTATTGCTCGCCCGCTAATTGCTAAGCGTTTAGTGGAAATAGCCAACGAGACAGGCGCCGATGCGATTTCCCACGGCGCTACCGGTAAGGGCAATGATCAGATCCGCTTTGAATTGGGCGCTTATGCGTTAAAGCCAGGTATCCAAGTGATCGCGCCTTGGAGAGAGTGGGATCTTAACTCGCGTGAGTCGCTAATGGCGTACTGCGCCGAGCGCGACATCCCAGTCGATTTTTCAGGTACCTCAAAGAAGTCGCCTTACTCAATGGACGCTAATCTGTTGCACATTTCTTACGAGGGCGGTGTGCTAGAGGACCCTTGGTGTCCGCCCGAGGAATCTATGTGGCGCTGGTCTGTATCGCCAGAGGAAGCGCCTGAGTCAGGCCAAGAACTTACGCTCACGTTTGAGCGAGGCGATGTGGTAGCCATCGATGGTCAGCCCATGTCCCCGGCAAGCGTGCTGGCGCACTTGAATCAGGTCGGTGGTGCTCACGGTGTTGGACGTCTCGATATCGTTGAGAACCGCTATGTCGGGATGAAATCGCGCGGTTGCTATGAGACCCCCGGCGGTACAATCTTATTGCGTGCCCATCGTGCCATCGAGTCCATTACACTCGATCGAGAAGTTGCGCACATGAAAGACGAGCTGATGCCGCGCTACGCTAAGTTGATTTACAACGGTTACTGGTGGGCGCCCGAACGACTTATGCTGCAGAAGGCGATTGACGAGTCGCAAACTGTAGTCAACGGTGAAGTGCGAATAAGACTTTATAAGGGTAATGTCACGGTGATCGGAAGACGGTCAGCAGATTCATTGTTCGATGACGCCATTGCGACATTTGAAGACGACGCGGGCAAATACGATCAAGCGGATGCTGAGGGTTTCATTAAGCTCAATGCGCTACGCTTAAGAATCGCCGCGGAGAGAGGGCGCTCGGCACTGGGTGACTAGTCTCGTGTATGTTTGCATGTAATCGTGAGAGGCAGGGAATGAGATATGAATAGCAATACGTCGCCTGAAACGGCTATCCACACGAATATTATGATTGTTGGCGCGGGACTCTCTGGCGTTGGTGCTGCAGTTCATCTTCAGAAAAGTTGCCCTAACCGAGATTACATGCTGATTGAGCGCAGAGAGGCGATTGGTGGAACCTGGGACCTTTTTCGCTATCCGGGGATCCGCTCTGACTCCGATATGCACACCCTCGGTTACAACTTTAAGCCGTGGCGCGCGGAAAAAGCGATCGCCGACGGGCCCGCGATTTGGGATTACGTCAACGAAACTGCCGACGAGTACGGGATTCGAGATAGGGTGCGTTTTGGGCATAAAATGGTCGACGCATCATGGTCGTCTGAGTCGGCTACGTGGTTGCTAACCGTCAAGGTGGGAGAAGAGACTGCCTACTTCACCTGCAATTTCCTTTTGATGTGCGCGGGGTACTACAACTACGACGCCGGACACCAGCCCGAGTTCGAAGGGCGAGAAAACTTCAAGGGTACCTGGGTACATCCGCAATTCTGGCCCGAAGACCTCGATCACACCGGTAAGAAAGTTGTGGTAATTGGTTCAGGTGCGACCGCCATGACGCTGGTTCCCAATATGTCGACTAAGGCAGAAAAGGTGACAATGCTCCAGCGATCTCCGACCTATGTCGTATCGCGGCCTTCGGTGGACAGGGTCGCTAATTTTCTAAGGGCGGTATTGCCATCAAGTTGGGCCTACGGTCTTGTTAGATTTAAAAATACCATTGGTCAGCAGTTTCTCTATAACCGAACCCGAACAAGGCCAGACTTGGTCACTAAAATGCTCTTGGATGAGGTTGAAAATGCTGTCGGTGATGTCGTCGACGTAAAGAAGCATTTTACGCCAACCTACAACCCGTGGGATCAGCGCTTGTGCCTGGTGCCGGACGATGACTTATTTACCGCGCTTCGCACAGGCAAAGCCGATGTTGTGACAGATACAATTTCACATATTGACGAGACGGGGGTTGTCACCGGCTCCGGCGAGCATGTGGAGGCGGACATTATCGTTTCCGCAACCGGTATTGAACTACTCAATCTGGGCGGCGCAGACTTTACCGTCGATGGAGAGCCGGTAAATTTCGCAGACGAATGGACCTACAAAGGGGTTATGTGCTCGAACATTCCCAATATGGTTCAAACCTTTGGCTACGTTAATGCGTCCTGGACTTTGCGTGCTGATCTCACTGCCGAGTGGGTGTGTCGCGTGCTTAATCATATGGACGAATTTGGTTACGACCAAGCAACACCTCGCATCCCGGACATACTCGCCCGAACGATGGAGAAGCGGTATTGGATTCACGACTTCTCTGCGGGGTATATGCAACGCATGTTGCCTAAGATGCCGCGCCAAGGTACGCAGTTGCCATGGGTTAATCCGCAGAACTACCGCCAGGACAAGAACATGTTCCGCGACGCTGCGATCGCCGACGGTGCACTGATCTTTACTTCTCGAGAAGTCGATGGCGATCAGCTGAGAGTTGCCGGTTAACCATTTTGGATCGTGCGCTTCAAGAGACGTGGGTTGACTGTCCCTACTGCTGGGAGTCCATATGCGTCCTGTTAAATCCGGAAGATGTGGGTCAGGAATACGTAGAAGATTGTCAGGTTTGCTGTAGGCCCATCGAATTCACGGTTCAACAGTCAGGGATGGGCGAACTCCAAGCCACTGTCGCCAGCGACGACTATTGAGAGTAAGTCGCTTAGAGTTGGCCGCGAAATGCACCTCTAACAAGTGGCAAAAAAATAAAAAAAGGCCGGGTTGCTGATAAAATATTAGTGATGGATTGCTCATCGCTAATCGGAGTTGGCGACTTGAGTAACTAGCTTGGACGTGGAGTGAATTCGCTATGACATCTCAATTTCTCAATGCTCAATGGGGGCGACTGTTTACTTTGTCCATCGGACTGGCGTTGTTGGCTCTTGATGTCAGCGCTAGTGAGCGAAAGATCGAAGCGGAGGTGCTTGCTAAGTCAACCAAAGACTGGCGAGGCGTCACGTTGCCACCTTACAGTGAAGGTCAACCTGAAGTAACGGTTGCTAAAATCACGATACCCGCGGGCATGGTTCTTCCACTGCACGAACATCCTTACATGACTGCTGGCGTTATTGTTCAGGGCACTATTGAGGTTCGAACTGATTCGGGTGATACCCATATCGCGCAAGCAGGAGATTCGGTCATAGAGCTTGTAAACCAAGCGCATGGTGGCGCGAATATTGGCGACGAAGATGCCGTTATTCTCGTAGTTTATGCCGGTATTGAAGGTGAGCCTGTAACTGTGCCACTTTCAACTCCGAAACCTTGAGGCATTGCTAGTCTGCCCAGATAAACAGTGCATGCTCTTACCTCCCGAAAGACCGTAAGGAATGTTTTTTGCGGTTGGTAAGGCTGGTGATTGTTAATGCCAGTTGTTTTTAGTGCCAGAAGCTCTCAGTGAAAGTCTCGCGATTTAACCGCAAGCTCGCTTAGCGCACTGCTATGATCGTAAAGGCCGCTAGCAATAACGTGTGTGACGCCGTCTCGTGACTCTACGGTACCCTTTACTAGAAGCAGTTGGGCGGTCATCAGTGCCGCTCTGAAGCGCTCTTGAATTTTTGGCCATACGACAACGTTGATGTTGCCGGTCTCATCCTCCAGCGTGAGGAAGACGACACCCGAGGCAGTTCCCGGGCGTTGTCTGCAGGTCACCAGCCCTGCGGTGCGAACAAAACGCTGACTTCCCATATTGATCAGCTCTGTTTGCTTACGGCACTGACTGAAGGGCTTTTGCTGGCGAAGTAATGCTAGCGGGTGCGAGCGCAGGGTTAAGCCTGTGCTCTTATAATCAAAGATAACGTTCTCTGTGGTTGATGGCGCTGTAATCGCGCTAGCGTCATCGTGTTCATACGCATGGGTTTCTGGCAATAAAGGTCGCGAATCTTTGACGGCCATAATCGCCCAATGCGTTTGGTGCCGATTGCCGGTAAGCGCTCGTAACGCGTCGGCTGCAGAGAGTGCCTCTAGATCGTCCTTATCGAGCTGCGCGCGCCGTTTTACGTCAAGAATTGAAACAAACTCACCATTACGACGTGCGTCGATAAGTTGTTCTGCACCGCGTTTCGTCAGCCCTTTCACTAACCTCAAGCCGAGCTGTATCACATCCCTCTGCCGTGGACCGCCGTCGATTAAGCGGTGATCCCAGTCGCTGGCATTAACGTCGATCGGTAAGCTCTTAACATCGTGTCGCTCCGCATCCTGGACAAGCTGTGATGGTGTGTAAAAACCCATAGGCTGACTGTTCAGTAGACCAACGTAAAAGGCGCCGGGGTAGTGACGTTTCAGCCATGCTGAGACGTAGGCTAATAAAGCAAAACTTGCCGAGTGTGACTCAGGAAATCCATAGCCACCAAAACCTTTGATTTGGCTAAATAGCTGATCGGCAAACTCGGGGCTATAACCCCGTTTCAACATGCCTGCTTTTAACTTGTGCTCAAAGGTCAGTAGCTTACTGTTACGTCCCCAGTTAGTGATGGCGCGGCGAAGCGAATCGGCCTCTCCTCCGCTGAAGCCTGCTGCAACCATTGCGAGTCGAATCACCTGCTCCTGAAAGATGGGCACACCTAGGGTGCTTTCTAACACCGATTGGATGGCAGGGTCTGGATAGGTGATCGGTTCTAGCCCAGCGCGCCTGCGAAGGTAGGGGTGCACCATATCGCCTTGGATCGGACCTGGCCGGACGATAGCAATTTCGATGACGAGATCGTAAAAGCACTTGGGCTTTAGTCTTGGCAGCATCGACATTTGAGCGCGGGATTCGATTTGGAAGACACCCAATGAATCGCCTGTTTGAAGCATCCTAAACGTTGCCTGATCGTCGTTAGG
>CBFIHK010000016.1:0-37542 GCA_965662305.1 Luminiphilus sp. | reverse complement strand
TAGCATTACGCTCAAGGATGGTGTTGAAAAAACGCTTATCGAGCAGATACCTGAATTGGCAGGCGTGCGTGATATGACCGACCACACCGATCGCAGCAACGCGTTTTATTAATACCTTTCTTTATCGTCCGCTAAATGGATGCACGGCTTATCCCTGCACTCAACTCGGACGTCAGCAATTGGGTACGCGTTTTCTTATCAGGGATTTAAGTAACGCGTAAGTGGAGTGCTTCACCGACGGTGTCCGCAATCTCTCGCAGCGTCGTCTCAGTTGTCTCCCAGTCGATGCAGGCATCCGTAACGGACACCCCGTAGGTTAGGTCAGCAAGATCCTCAGGAATGTTCTGCCGTCCTGCATGCAGATGACTTTCAAGCATCAAACCCGCAATGGACTTATTGCCTTTAACGACCTGATTGGCAACATCTCTGGCGACCAATGGCTGCACGTTATGGTCCTTGCTGGAGTTTGCATGACTGCAATCCACCATGATATTGGCTGGCAAACCCGCAGCTTCTAGTGCGCTCTCGCACATCGCAATATTGACGCTGTCATAATTGGGTCCATTACTGCCGCCACGAAGTACTACATGACCATAAGGATTCCCCTTCGTTTCAAATACCGAAACGACGCCCTCGGAATTAAGGCCAAGAAAACGATGAGGGTGCTGAACAGACTTCAATGCGTTGATGGCGACATCTAAACTGCCGTCTGTACCATTTTTAAAGCCGACAGCAGAGGAGAGCCCACTCGCCATTTCGCGGTGTGTTTGCGATTCGGTTGTTCTGGCGCCAATAGCTGACCAGCAAATCAAGTCCTGTAAATATTGTGGCGTGATAGGGTCAAGCGCCTCGGTCGCCGTTGGGAGACCCATCTCCAAAAGATCGCGAAGCAGTGTTCTACCGATCTTCAATCCCTCTTCGATATCAAAAGAGTCGTCGAGATGAGGGTCATTGATGAGCCCCTTCCATCCCGTTGTGGTGCGTGGTTTTTCAAAGTAAACCCGCATAACGATGAATAGCGAGTCACTCAACTCCTGTGCTAAAGCTTTTAGACGACCTGCATACTCCATCGCTGCATCACGATCGTGAATAGAACATGGGCCAACCACGACAATAAGGCGATGGTCCTTGCGGTCGAGAATATTGCTGATGGTTGCCCGTGAGCTGCTCACAAAATCAAAAGTGGCATCATCCACGGGAACCGAAGCTCGTAGCGCATTAGGCGCAATGAGCGTTGTTTGTGATGCTACGTTGATGTTGTGTACCGATGATTGCGTCATGACATGGATTGTTTTCGTGAAAGAGGGCGGAGGATACCCTGTACCCTTTCAAGAGTCATGACAATCATCGACCATTAATGTGAATTTATTCGACCCACGCCTTGCTGTATAAGTGCGATATGACGCTACCTGCTGTAAACAGTCTGCCCTCGATCAATGCTCTCCTTGCTACGCTGGACCGCGGGGGCGTGGTGATCACGGCCACACAGCGATTAGCACGGCATCTCATACAGCAGGTATCGCTTCGCCACTCAGAGGTCATCGAAAAGCCGGCAATCCTATCAATTGAGTCCTGGTTGATCGAAACCTGGTCTCAGATTGAGGAGGTGAGTGAAAACCCGCGCAGGATGCTCTCAAACGCGGAGGCGAGTGAGCTTTGGCGTCGTGTTATCGAAGATCATACGGCTGCGAAAGGGTCCTTTAGCCTTCTTCAATCAGAGTCTGCAGCACAATTGGCCGCTCGATGTCGCGTCGCGCTTAAAACCCACAGAGTCTCATTGGCTTACGAGGCAAATCGTGAGTTGTTTCAATCTGAAATCGATACTAAAAACTTTCTAGCATGGCTCGATGCGTTAGATGCGAGGCTTGTTCGCGAGCGCTGGTTATTGTTGGAAGACACCTACGACATCATTACGAAGGGCGCTGCGAACGAGGGTTCAGAGGTGCTTTTTCTGTCAGAGGAGGCACCGGGACCTGCTCTATCAGAGGCCCTAAGTCAGTGTTTTACGGAATGTACATGGCATCACTCTAAAGCGCTCGACGAACAATTAGAGACCCACGCGTTTGAAACCCGCTCTGATGAACTCGTTGCGGCGGCGCGCTGGGGGAAGTCGGCTTACGATACGGGGCTTCCGGCTGTCATTATCTTGACCGACTATCAGCAAGACAGGGCCGAGCTAGAGCAGTATTTGCGACACCAGTTTGCGGTGGATGGGCAGTCCTTTACTCAGCTACCCGTAAATTTCAGCCGGGGTATAGAGCTCTCCAAAACGCCTATGTACCGGGACCTTTTGCTTATGCTACGCCTCCTCACTGGGAGTGTCTCACGCGAGGACATACTTGCCTTGATTCGCTCGCCTTTTTTTTACTGGAGCAACCATGCCGATAAGGCAAAGCTCATCCGCGCGCTATTTGGTAGCGAAGAAAAACAGTTTTCCTTGCCAAAGGTGCTCTCGCGGCTGAATCTCATCGCACCGCATTCGGGCCTTAGCGAGGCGCTAAACTGGATCCGCATCGAAAGAGTGGTGCTATCTAAGCACCCATCTTCGAGATGGTGTGAATTGCTCTATGACTTCCTGGGTAAAGCTGGTTGGCCGGGTGCCGCAGGCCTCGATTCAGTTGAGTATCAGCAATACGAACAGTTTTCTGATGTCCTCGAATCCATAGCAGTTAACCCTCTAGATAGCGGGGCTTTCCCGTTTTTGCGATTTGTTGAAAAACTGAGTTACGCACTCTCGCAACGGATTTTTCAGCCTCAAACGGAATCCTCATCGCTGCAGGTCATGTTTTTACGGGATACCTTTGGCTTGCCCTTCGAGTCAGTGAGAGTGGTTGGCGCCGTTTCACAGGCATTACCAGGCACGCCACAGCTTCTAAGCTTGATTCCTTGGCAGATTTGCCGGGACTACAACATACGGTCCGTGTTCGAACACGAAACTGAGTTAATTAGCAGAAATTTGTTAGGACGTTTAAACGACCAAGCTGCCGTAACCCTATCATTTTCAATGGTTGTGGATGGTTTAGAGACGCTTCCCAGCCGCTTTTGTGCTGAGCCAAGTCAGATAACGGTTGAAAGAGCGCAGTATTCGATTGATGAACGTCAGCCATTGGAGGAGTTGCTGGACGATACCGGTTGTGAAGCAATAACACCGCTCACCCAAAGAGGGGGAGTTGGCCTTCTCGAGGACCAAGCGCTCTGTCCGCTAAAGGCGCATTTAAAACATCGCTTGGGTGTCTCTGCGCTTCGCGAGGAGCAGATTGGATTATCAGCTGGTGAGCGGGGTGCATTGTTGCACGCAGCACTGTTTCACACCTTTGAAGTGCTGAGTAGTTCTGAACACTTGTCGGTGGTAGCACCCCACCAACAAGCCACGATCGTAACTGACTCAGTCGACAAGGCATTGTCATCTATAAAATCGCAAACCCGTGATCGGGTTGGACTTGAGGTAATTGATCTCGAGCGCAAGAGACTAAAGAGCGCCGTCCTTGGGTGGATAGAGATTGAGTCAAAAAGAACCATCCCATTTGAAGTCATCGCGCGCGAACTGTCACACCAGTGGGAGACGCAAGGGATGTCGCTGTCTTTTAAGGTCGATCGCGTGGATCAGCTTCCAGACGGAGGACGGGTGATCATCGATTACAAGTCCAAAACGGGCAATAGCTTGGGCGACTGGACTAGGACACCGATTCAGGCCCCCCAATTGCCATGTTACAGCGAAGTGATTGATGAGGTTGTCGCTGTTGCTGTCGCATCGGTGACGAGTGACAAGCCGGGTTACCGGCCTATCGGTGCAGCTATAGGGGTCAGGAGCGATGCAGCCGCTCAAAAAGAAATGGACGAGAAGGCCGGACTAACTTGGGATGAACTAAAGTGCCAATGGCGAGATGAACTTGATCGTCTTGTGGCTGATTTTATCCGCGGTAGTACGGTCGCAACACCGTCAGCTAAGGCCTGTCGCTATTGTGATTACACGGCAATTTGCCGCGCAAAAGTGCGGGACGTCGTTGATGACGGTGAAGATGCGGACTTGACAGCTAATGACTGATCAAACGATACGCAAAGAAGTACTGTCAGTGAACCAGAGCTTCTGCGTTACGGCGCCTGCTGGATCGGGGAAGACCAGTCTTCTGACTCAACGCATACTTGCTCTTCTATCTCGGGTTGAGCGACCCGAGCAGATTCTCGCGAGTACGTTTACGCGAAAAGCAGCAGCAGAAATGCGCAGTCGTGTTCTCTCAACGCTTGAGAAAGCTGCGCGCGGGGCAACTGCGGATTCTGAGCACGAGGCCTTGAGTCTTGAGTTGGCGCAGAGTGCACTCAAGCACGCCGAGACAATGGGGTGGTCGCTAAATGCAGAAAAGCTGAATATCAGAACGATTGATGGTTTAGCCGCCCAATTGAATCGCTCAATGCCCGTTACCAGTGGCTTGGGCGGTGGTGCGCTGATTGCAGACGATGCATCTAGACTCTATGCAGAGGCAGTTGATGACCTTTACGGTTTGATGCCCGAAAACTCCAAGCGTGGTGAAGCGATTCGGGAGCTCTTACTCCTAATGGAGAACAACTGGCAGCGTTGCAGCGAATTACTGATCGCACTCTTGGGGCAGCGGGGTGATTGGTTGTCAACGCTTGGGCAGCACGAAAATCCCGAGGCCGCGGCGGAGCTTGCGCTTGAAACACTTGAGCGCATTGTTTCTGATCGTCTTGCTCAGGCGCAAGATCAGCTTCCTCAAGAGTGGCTATCTGATGTTATCGAGGCGGCTAATCTGGCGAGGCAGCGCCTGCAATCATCGATTTCAGATGGCTCGGTTGAAGAAGCGAAGGCACATACCTTTGAAGGTGACTCACTTCAGTTGAATAGCGCGCTGTCTTCTCTAGACCACTGGAAATGGTTTGTGAGCTTTGTACTCGTAAAGGAGGGTACGCCTCGTAAGGGGTTTGACAAAAATTGGGGCTTCAGGCCCAAACTGGACACAGAGACTAAGCGGCAGCTTGTCGATCGCATTGCAGAGATCGGGGAGCACCCCGGGTGCGTTGATATTCTCAAGGAAATCGCCGTACTCCCGACGTTGAGTCTCGCTTCGGAGGAATGGGAGGGCGTGTTGCGACTCTCTCGTGTTCTGCCGGTTCTCGCGGCGCAGCTGCTGGCTGTTTTTCAGTCGCGCGGCACGGTTGACCACACGCACATGGCCATGGCTGCTGATCTCGCCTTGGGCGATGACACCGAACCGACTGACTTAGCGTTGCGCTTGGATTATCAAATCCAGCACATCCTCGTTGATGAATTCCAAGATACCTCGCTTACGCAGTTCCAGCTACTGGAGAAACTATGTCGCGGCTGGTCGGAGTACAACTATGTAAATCCCCAGTCGCCCAGAACGCTATTTATTGTCGGAGATGCGATGCAAAGCATCTACGGGTTTCGCTACGCGGATGTGGGATTGTTCTTAAAAGCCGAGAGAGAGGGCATTGCCGGCGTTGCACTAAAACCTCGTGCCTTAACGCAAAACTTTAGAACGCAGGCTAATGTTATTTCCTGGGTTAATAAGCAGTTTAAGGCTTTGATTCCGAGGAACGGTGATTCTCGCTTGGGCGTTGTTCCGTTGACTGAAGCAGAGGCGGTTAATCCTCCTGTTGAAGGCCAATCCGTTGCAGTACATGTCTTTCCTGACGATGTGCATCGTGAAGCCGCGTTTATCGCTGCAAAGATAGCTCAAATACAGGCAAATCACCCCGCCAGCACTATCGCCGTACTGGGCAGAAGTCGGGCTGCAATCACGCCAACCAGTCTCGCGCTCGCGCAAGCAAGAATCGACGTTATAGGGTCGGATTTAACGCCTTATAACCAGCGCTCGGCGGTAGCAGACCTAATGTCGCTGGTGCGTTGGCTAGCAAACCCCGCGGACACCATCGCATTGCTTGCAATTTTCAGAGCACCGGTGGTGGGAGTGACCTTTAAAGACATTGGCCTCATTGCGCCCCTCGTAAGCGACCACTCGATCTCAAGTCTCGGAGAGGCAATTCAAAGTGGCAGCACATCAGTGTCAGCTGATGGCTGTGCGCGCCTTCTCCATGGTCTAGCTGCACTTGCATGGGCCGAGTCAAAGCGAGATCGACTGGATTTGACGGCTTGGATTCAGCAAACGTGGGCTAGGCTTGGCGGTAACAAAGCTTATCCAGCTTCAGAGGTGCTCGACACTGGCGCACTTTTTGATCGAATTCGGGCGCAAGAAGTATCGACGAATCGGCTGGATGTATCCGCGCTAAACGATTGGTTTAACACGGGTTATTCCAAAGCTGAGTCCGCAACCGCATCCGTTGAGTTGATGACCCTACACAAGAGCAAGGGTCTTGAGTTTGATCATGTCTTTATTGTGGGTGCAGCTAGGGCAGGACGTTCGGGCGATTCGCCGCTGCTGAGGTGGTACCGAGACGGAAACAAAGGTTTGATGATTGCGGCAAAACCCCAGTCTGAGAGGCAAGGTTCGGTCTACGATTACCTTGCGTATTTGAACAAGTCACAAGAGCAGCAAGAGCTCATCCGCCAGTTTTACGTTGGCGTCACTCGCGCGAAACGTTCTTGCACAATAACGGCGACTCAAAAATCGGACAACACATGGCCGCCGGCCGAAACACCGGGCTTCTGGTCCCGCTTGTGCGAAGCCGCTGGAACAACGGTCCACTATGAACCGATAAAGGCAGACCCTGAAGTGGCCTCCAGCGCTGTCGAAGAAGGGGTGAGAACGTTGCGACGTGTCAAAAGCGTGGATGCCCCCAGCGACGCTATTGGTCCTACCCTTGCTTCGTCGACGACAACACCTGTTGTGCCTATCGGAAACTTCAACCAACGGCGTTACGGAACGGCACTTCATCGAGCTGTAGAATTACTTTCGAGGCTGACTACCATTCCTGAATCCTGTCCTACGGAAGTGTTAGCGGCGGCACGATTTCAGCTCATAAATGCAGGGATAGCGAGAAATGTTCTTGAGACGCAGATGGTTAAGATCGAGCAGGACCTCGATAACTTACTTGCCGATGAGCGAGGACGTTGGCTTATTTCGAGTGAACATTACGACGCCTCCAGCGAACTCTCACTTTGGCATCGGGAAATTCAGCGAGAGCTGATTATTGATCGAACCTTTATCGACAATAACTCCAGAACGCGGTGGGTTATCGACTATAAGTCCAGCCAGCCCATGGAGGGAGAATCTCTAGCGCAGTTTATTCAGCGAGAGTCGGAAAAATATAGAGAACAACTCCAAAGTTATTGCTCGCTCATTAACCTCTATGACCAACACAAAAAGAACGATGTCATAGAAACCAAAGCGGCGCTTTATTTCCCCGCGATAACTGTTTTCGCAGAAGTTGGGGTCTAAAAGGGGCCCAGCGGGACGATTCCCGTTGGATTAATGCTTGCGTGACTCCCGTAGTAGTGCTGCTTTATGTGAGTCTGATCAATGGTGGCCGAGATGCCAGGTAAAGCTTCCAGTCGCGCCACATAATCACGGATTGCCGGGAATTCAGAGAGCTTTTTACGGTTCAACTTGAAGTGTCCGTGATATACCGAATCGAAGCGTATAAGCGTGGTAAACAGCCGCCAGTCAGCCTCCGTGCACTGCCCCCCAACGGCGTAGGGCGTGCTGGATAATCGCGCTTCTAGCCAGTCTAGGGCCTCAAAGACCCGATTGAATTCTTCTTCATAAACACCCTGTGTTGTCGCAAAGCCCGCTTTGTACACGCCGTTGTTGATGTCGTGATAAACGCGCTCGTTGAAGGTGTCGATTTCGTCCCGTAAATGCTCGGGATAAAAGTCGTCAGCGTTGCAGGTGAGCCCGTTAAACGCGGTATTGAACATTCTGATGATATCAGCGCTTTCATTATTGACGATGGTTGCCTCTTTCTTGTCCCAAAGCACGGGCACCGTTACGCGACCTTCGTACCCTTTGTCAGCCGCAAGATAGACCTCATACATGCGCCGACAACCCATAAGAGGCTCTGGCTCTGAAAATACCCAACCTTCCGACAGCATCAGTGGATCGACCACACTGACGGAAATATGTTTGTCGAGTTGCTTTAATGAGCGAAAGATAAGGGTGCGGTGAGCCCAGGGGCAGGCGAGCGATACGTACAAGTGGTAACGCCCTGACTCCGCTATGAAGCGTCCGTCATCCGGATCAATCCAATTGCGGAACGCGCTGTTTTGTCGTTCAAAGCGACCACCTGATTTGCCTGTATCGTACCACTGATCGACCCACTTGCCGTTTACTATGAGACCCACCGAGCTATTCCTTATCCTTTTGTAAAGACAGAATCGAGACTGTAGCGGCCACTGCCAGAGATGATCAGAGAAACACTGATGGCCAGCAATACGAGTGCAAATTCGTAACCGTTTGCACTGATAAAGAAACCATTCGACCAATGCACCACCGTCAGAGCAATAAACATTAGCAGGCTTGAAGCCACTGCGATCGGTCGTGTGAAGAGGCCCAATATCAGTGCTATACCGCCGAAAAGCTCTATGCCGCCCGCTAACGAAGCCATAAACATGCCAGGTTCTAACCCAATCGAGGCCATCCATTGGCCAGTTGCTTCCAAACCGAAGCCTCCCCACCAACCAAATAGCTTTTGTCCACCGTGGGAAATGAACACTGCCCCAAATGCAATCCGGATCGGTAAGTCCGCAATTCCATTATTTCCACCAAATAACACATTCAATTCTTTACTTCGTTTCGATTCGATTAGATCTAATGTCTCTCTGTGAGACGGGGTGCATCTTAGTGATACTTTATTTTTTAAAAAATATGGTAAATTTAGGCGTTTTCTTCAAATAATTTGAACAATTATGCTTTCACTGGAGCTGATTCGCCTTCTCCGCCAAATCCGTGATGCACGAACATTAAACAAGGCGGCAGCCTTGGACGGTAAAGCCGCGTCTGCACTGACTTATCAAATTGATAAGTACGAAAATTCCCTGGGAATTACGTTGTTAAGACCGCATGGTCGAACTGTGCGATTGACAGAGGCAGCGTTGCATATATGCGAGGTTGGTGCCGATATTTTGGCGAACGCTACCTCGCTTGAGGCGCAAGCCATAGCCATTGGAACCGGTCTGGAGCCCCGGATTAGACTTGGTGTTGATGCTTGGGTATCCACTACCGTGGTAATGGAGGTGATTTCGGATTTCCTGGCGGAATACCCCCAAGTAGAGATACAACTCGAACATCAGGTATTACAGGGTACTTGGGAGGCACTTACAACTCAGCGTGTAGATTTAATTGTAGGCGCTATTGCGCCAAAGCCGTCTGATCTAGGAATACAATCTCACCCTTTGGGTGGAGCTAAAAGAGTTTTAGCAATTAGCCCTAGACATCCGCTGGGAAAACATCATGCCTCCCTCATTGCAAAGGATCTTGAGGCCACTCGGTGGGTTGTCATAAAAGATTGGTCCGTGATGTCTCCGAAAAGAGATCTCATGCCGACTACGCCGAAAAATATATTGCTGGTTGATTCTCTTGAAGCCAAAGTGGCGGCCCAAATAGAGGGACTTGGAGTGGGTTTTTTACCGCCGCATGTAGCAAAGCCCCTCGTCGCTGACGGGCGATTGCTAGAACTGGAGTTAGAGAGCAATGCTCCCGACGTTGAGATGTTGCTGGCATGGCGGACAGATAGTCGCGGCGATGGTTTGATTCGCTTGATAGATAGATTTAAGCAGGCGGATTTGTTTCCTCAGTGCTAGCCCTCGTCTTTCCACCCTCTGACGGCAGCGAAAACGTCGGGAGGCAAATCGCCTATATGACGACCTTCCTGTTTAAGTTGACCGATGATGGCGGGGGACTGCCATCGTAGGAATGGATTGATGCGCAGTTCTTGTCCAATTGTGGAGGGCACTGTTGCCAACCCCTCTGTGCGCATCTGCTCGCATTCTTCAATGTGTGCCAAAAGGTGTTCATTTTGCGGCTCCACTTTACGCGCGAAGGCAAGATTGGCCAGCGTATATTCGTGAGTGCAGTAAACGGCGGTCTCAGAGGGCAGAGCGGAGAGTTTAGCGAGGGAATTCTGCATCATAGGGTATGTGCCCTCGAAAACTCGACCGCAGCCGCCAACAAACAGGGTATCCCCACAAAACAGTACTGATTCATTGCCGCAATGCAGTGCAATATGATCCAGCGTGTGACCTGGAACCTCTAAAACATCGAAGTCATAACCCAGCACATGGGCAATATCCCCATCTACCAACTTCTCGTCGATTCCTTCAATTTTCGGGTTATCTGGCCCAATAACTCGACAGTTAGTCGCTGCCTTGAGCGCCTTTACACCGCCAGTGTGATCGAAGTGGTGATGGGTGATGATGATGGTATCCAATGTTACTCCGCGCTCTGTAAGGACCGCTTGTACCGGATTGGCATCACCCGGGTCGACAACGGCTATGCGACCATCGCGTTCTAACATCCAGATGTAGTTATCAGAAAACGCCGGAATCGGAGCAATGTTCATAAATAAGTCCTCGGAGAGTAACAAATGTTTGCACTGGGTCAGAGAGAAGATACCCTTGTCGCATGGTAAAGCAAACAAACCAACAAGCACGTCTGGGCACAAAAGATCTCCTTGCACAGTGGTACGCCGACACCGCGGTGGGAAAGCGGCTACATCACCAGATCATCAGCGAGCTAGACAGTCAGCTTGAACGACTTTTCGGCTACCACACGCTGTTTTTGGGGGTCCCGCCGAACGTGTCGGTTGAGGACTTGGCGCATTCCCAAACCAAGCTCGTAGCATCGCCCGATGGCACGCCAGTGAAGGGCGCGCAATCAGTGGTTTGCTTTGATGAGGCTTTGCCCTTCGACACCGAGTCAATTGACACGGTAGTGGTTTTCCATGGTTTCGAGGTATGCGATGAGCCACACCAAGCCTTACGTGAGGCGCATCGGGTGCTTGTTCCTAACGGGAATCTGATTATTGTGGGATTCAATCCAGAGACCTTATTCGGGCTTGGCTGGTTAATATACAGATTTGTTTTCCCAGCCAAATGGCGCGGTTTGAAGCTAGAGCGCATCCCCAAATTAATGGATTGGCTGTCGCTATTGAATTTTCAAGTCGCCAAACCACGGCACAAACTCGTGATTCGGCCTTTGGGTAATGGGCGGCTCTTTAGATGGATGGCGAGGTTTGATGATTGGTTGGTCGATCACCAAGTTCCTATGGGCGGTGCCTTCGTACTGCACGCTCGGAAGCAGGTCGGTGCAGGTATCGAGGGGCTGCAGCGGCAGAAAGTCAGACCCAAGCTGGTAGCGATTCCTGTCTCGGGTCCTGCCGTAGGCGCTGAAACACACCAGCGGAACGATCCTGCTAAATGAAACGTGTTGAAGCATTTACAGACGGGGGCTGTCGAGGCAATCCTGGCCCGGGAGGATGGGGTGCAATTCTCCGCTTTGGTGGGCACGAACGAGAGTTATCCGGATCTGAGCCAGAGGCAACCAATAATCGTATGGAGCTCTTGGCTGCCATCAGGGCACTCGAAGCACTCAGCGAGCCCTGCCTCGTCGTTCTGACAACTGACTCGACTTACGTCAAAGACGGCATCACCAAGTGGATAAAAAATTGGAAGGCCAACGGTTGGCGTACTGCCGCTAAGAAGCCCGTTAAGAATCAGGACTTGTGGCAGTCACTAGACGCGCAGTGTAGTCACCATCAAGTGGAGTGGCGCTGGGTGAAAGGGCATGCGGGACATGCCGAAAACGAAAGGGCCGACGCGCTCGCAAATTCAGCTATGGATGCATTAGAGAGGGGTTAGTGTGCGACAGGTTGTATTAGATACGGAGACAACGGGCCTAGAAGTGAGTCAGGGACACCGCATTATCGAAATCGGTTGTGTTGAGATCATCGACCGTAAGCTCACGGGTCGCCACTATCACCAATATATCAAGCCACAGCGAGCTATCGACCAGGGCGCTTTGGAAGTCCATGGCATTACCGAAGAATTTCTCGCGGATAAACCCGTTTTCGCGCGGGTAGCGGACGAGTTTCTCGACTTCATTCGGGGTGCTGAACTCGTTATCCACAATGCACCCTTCGATATCGGCTTTATGGAGGCTGAGTTCAAATTACTCGATCCGAGCAGCGCACCCGTCTCCTCGTACTGCAAGATTACAGACAGCTTACAGCTGGCACGAAGCAAACATCCGGGGCAGCGAAATAACCTTGACGCGCTCTGTCAGCGATACGCGGTAGACAACAGCAATCGGACGCTCCACGGCGCTTTGCTGGACGCTGAGATCCTCGCAGATGTTTACCTGCTAATGACAGGCGGTCAAACAAGCCTCGGTCTATCAGCGGATGAAGAGGGCGCAGGCGTTGGTGCAGCGAGCGCTTCAGCCATTAGACGGTTGGCCAGTGATCGACCGAAGCTGAGAGTAATAACGCCATCGGACGACGAAATCGCGAGTCACGAGGCAAGGCTTGATGTGCTTGCCTCGCGATGCGAGGAAGGTGCTGTGTGGCGCCGTTAGACGCCACACTGGTTTTGGATCGACGCTTACAGCGCGTAGATAACTGCCGTTAGACCAACAGCTGTGAGTACGATGGTGTAGGGCAATGCCATGATCACCATGCGTCCGTACGAAAGACGGATCAGCGGCGCCAATGCAGACGTAAGCAGAAACAAGAACGCGGCCTGACCGTTCGGTGTTGCAACCGACGGTAAGTTAGTTCCCGTGTTAATCGCCACAGCCAACTGATCGAACTCCGCGCGTGAGATCACGCCGTTATCGAGAGCGGTCTTCACTTCGGATATGTAGACAGTCGCCACAAATACGTTGTCCGAGATCATCGACAGAATACCGTTAGCAAGGAAGAACATGGCAGGTCTCACACTGCTCTCCATTGCCAGTACTGCCTCAATAACAGGCGAAAACAGGTGCTGTTCGTGAATCACTGCCACGATGGCAAAAAAGACCACGAGAAGTGCGGTGAAGGGCAGGGCCTCTTCAAAGGCATGACCCAATTTGTGTTCTTCAACAATGCCGTTAAATGCCGTCAACAGGACAATGATCATTAATCCGATCAAACCAACCGCAGCCAGGTGCATTGCAAGACCAACGACCAAGACAACAGCGACCAGTGCTTGAATGACAAGCCGCGCGTTCGAAACAGGTGTTGCCTTCGCGTTTTCTTGAGCCTGGAATTCTTCGAGGACAGTTCGAACCTTGGGCGGCAATTGTGCGCCGTAGCCGAACATGCCCGTCTGCTCGAGAATCAAGCAGGTGAGAAGACCCGCAACCAGCACAGGCATTGTGATTGGCGCCATTAGCAAGAAGAACTCTACGAAGTCCCAATCAGCCACGGTGGCGATCAGTAGGTTCTGCGGCTCGCCAACAAGAGTACACACACCACCAAGGGCTGTGCCCACGGCACCGTGCATCAACAGACTCCGCAGGAACGCTCGGAATTGCTCGAGATCTGCTTCGTTTTCCGCCTTCACCGTATCGTCGGTTGTGTGGTCGTGTTGTGCATCGTCGAACACCGTACCCGACGCCACTTTGTGGTAGACGGTGAAGAAGCCGACACCAACACTGATAAGCACAGCGGTTACTGTGAGTGCGTCCAAAAACGCTGACAGGATTGCCGCAACCAGTGAAAACAGCAGCGACAGTACTTTTTTGGACTTAACGCGGAGCAAAATCTTGGTGAAGATAAAGAGCAGAAGCTCTTTCATAAAGTAAATGCCGGCCACCATAAACATTAGGAGCAGGATTACTTCAAAGTTTGCCTCTGCTTCGTGGAAGACCGTGTGAGGGTCAGCCATACCGATAGCGATCGCTTCGATGGCGAGCAAGCCGCCAGGCTGAAGTGGGTAGCACTGCAGGGCCAACGCAAGTGTGAAAATGAACTGGCCGATCAATACCCATCCAGTAACAAACGGTCCAACCGTATTGAAAAGAATTGGGTTGATAATCAAAAACGCGATGATCGTCTTTTTGTACCAATCGGGCGAAGACCCGAGAAAATTCTGCCAGTAAGGGTTGGCTACCGCAGTATTCATACAACTGTGTCCTTTTATAGTTAGTTTCCAAGCGCCCAGAACGCCGGGGGTATACGTAGCGAAACCCCGGTTGGACCCCGTGAGTGGAAATCCAGAGTAAACGAAGCGATGGAACCTTGGAAGCCGCTTTTAGAGCCAGAGAGCGATTGCAGTTGACAGCACTTGAGCAAGAGGTGCTGTGGACCTAGTATGGTCGCCCGAGGAGATGTACATGCTGAACTTTACAAGACCCACTGAACCCGCGAACCAAGACAGCCTTGTATGGGCGTTCCACGGCAGGAATTTGGTAAGCGAACTGATGGGGAGCCACGGTGCCCCCATTCGCCTCGGCAACTTGCAAGCGGACTTTGATGCGGTCAAAGACCTTACGTCTGTAGGCTATCTCAACGATAAGCCGGTGTATGCCTGCATGGTTGAGGCAGCACAGATTGATGTCATGAAATACATGAGTGGCAATCTTTTTGCGTTACTCGGTCGAACAAGCCAGATCCAGTTCGATGTTATTGGTCGAGCCTATCAACTTCTCAATTGGGAACGGGACCACCGCCACTGTGGACGCTGCGGCGCGGAGACTGTGCTCGCGGACAAGGGACAAAGTCGGCACTGTGAACCCTGTCGATTGAGTGTCTATCCGCGCTTATCACCTTGTGTCATTGTGTTGGTATCGCGTGATGATGAGATGCTACTCGCCGCAGGCGCGGGATCGAATCGTCGGTTCTACAGCTGCCTAGCGGGCTTCGTCGAGCCGGGTGAAACCTGCGAGCAAGCGGTACAGCGTGAAGTCATGGAGGAGGTTGGTCTAGAGGTTGAGGACATTCAGTATCACGGTTCGCAACCATGGCCGTTCCCGGGGCAGCTCATGCTTGGTTTTACGGCAAAGTGGAAGTCCGGTGAAATCAATATCGATCCAGACGAGATTGACGAGGCGCTCTGGTGTAAACCGGATAACCTACCACCAGTTCCGCCACCTTTCTCAATCGCAGGTCAGCTGATTAACAGCTTTTTAGACGCACATAACGGCTAAGCCACAGGAAAACACTTTGGAATTTTTGTACGAACTTGGGCTTTTTGCCGCTCAAACCATGCTTATCGTTGTCGCCATAGTGGCCATTATATTGGTCATTGCAGGCGCGGCTGGTCAAAAGAATAAGAGCCCGGATGAAGGCTATATCGAGGTTAAGTCGATCAATGACCGTTTCGATGCTTACACGGCTGCGATTCGTGATTTATCGGAAACCGATGAAGTATCTAAGCTTCGAGCCAAGCACGATAAAAAGTCAGCGAAAGCAAAAGCAAAGGCTGAAAAAGCCCGCTTAAAAAGTACCGAGGTAGACTCTGCGGAGAGCATAGCGATTGCGAGCGAACGCCCGAGAACTTTTGTTCTCGATTTCGAAGGCGATGTTATGGCCTCACAAGTCGATGCTTTGCGTGAAGAAATTTCAGCCATTCTGCCAAACATCCAAGAAGGCGATGAGGTCGTGCTGCGACTGGAAAGTCCTGGTGGGGTGGTGCACGGATACGGTCTAGCCGCTAGTCAGTTGTCACGGATCAAAGACGCGGACGTTACGCTTGTGATCGCTGTGGACAAAGTGGCAGCCAGTGGTGGATACATGATGGCCTGTGTGGGTGATCGTATTCTCGCGGCGCCCTTTGCCATTCTTGGCTCCATCGGTGTCGTTGCTCAATTGCCCAATTTTTATCGTCTTTTGAAGAAGAATGATGTCGATTTTGAGCAATTCACAGCTGGGGAATACAAGCGCACGGTCACCATGTTTGGTGAGAACACCGACAAGGGTCGTCGTAAGTTTGAAAACGAATTGGAAGAGACCCACGGGCTGTTCAAACAGTTTGTAGCAACCAACAGGCCCGCGGTGGACGTAGATAAGGTGGCCACTGGCGAGGTCTGGTATGGATCGCAGGCTCTGGAAGAGGGGTTGATTGATGTGATTTCGACGTCAGACAGCTACCTTCAGGCGCAAACTGGTGAGAGAGACCTGTACGAGGTGCATTACCGACGAAAGCAGAAGTTTGCTGAGAGAATGGGTTTTGCCGCCGAGCTGACGGTTGATCGGTTCATTACGAGGGCTTGGCAGCGACTTACTGAGTCCCGCTATTTTTAATCCCTTTTCTCGTCTGATGGTAGTAAGTCGTCTGGGTGCGTTCGGAACCTTTTTGTCAGCTGCTCTGAAAGCTTGTCTCGCAGCATCTGGGACAGCTAACTAAACGCTACAAACACTGACTGCGATTACCAACAGGTCGAACAACCTGAGGTTTTGAAATATGGATACATCGCTCGACATTCACTCACTTTTTGCTCTAACCGGAAAAACAGCGCTAGTCTCGGGTGCCTCGAGCGGCCTTGGAGAGCACTTTGCACAGGTGCTTGCCGCCGCAGGCGCACGAGTGATTGTTGCGGCTAGACGAGTCGACCGACTCGAGGCCTTGGTCGATCGGATTAATGCGGCCGGTGGTGAAGCAAGCAGTATAGCGCTCGATGTGACATCGAAAGAAAGTGTTAGAAATGCGTTCGAGGAACTCGATAGCACGATCTCGAGCCTCGATATTGTGATCAACAACGCAGGTATTGCGAATCGTCCTCTGCGTTTTGTCGATGCCACGGAAGAGGAGTGGGGTGGGGTTCTAGACGTCAACCTCATCGGTGCTTGGCGTGTGGCACAGGCAACTGCCATACGCATGAAGAAGCAGGGCTCAGGTGTGGTAGTTAATACAGGCTCTATATACAGCCATGTCTCAGGAACCCACAAGGCAGACTACAATGTTTCCAAAGTGGCGGTGGATCAACTCACCAAAAATATGGCTTTAGAGCTCGCCCGCTCAGGCGTCAGGGTGAATTCGCTTTGCCCGGGATACTTTGAGACAGCGATTAACGAGAAAGAGTTCGCAACCGAACAAGGCCGCGCTTACATAGACCGCTTAGTACCGCGCCGAACAGGCCAATATCACGAGCTCACTGGGCCACTTTTATTGCTGGTCAGCGATGCTGGATCCTATGTGAATGGCGCGTCCCTAGTTGTCGATGGTGGGACGGTCCATAGTCCCATTTGATGGCTGACATGCGAGTTTAGTCACAGCTACCGTTGCCGTCACAAAAGCCTTGGACCCATTTTTAAGCCGATCTATTAGGCCCTTTCAGAAAAGAAAAACGAGGTGGTTATGTATCAATTTAGTCCGAAATCTCAAGCGTTAGCCGATCGCCTTACTGCCTTTATGGACGAGCACATCTATCCGAACGAGGAGGCCTATGCAACACAGCTGCGAGCCGCCGAGAATCGATTTGCGCCCCTGCCTTTGATGGATGAGCTTAAAGAGCAGGCGAAAGCAGCCGGTCTATGGAACCTGTTTGTTCCGGAGGAGCACGCTGAATATTGCGACCACGGGGGCTTGTCATTCTTTGATTACGCGCCGCTCGCGGAAATCATGGGCCGTGTTATATGGTCTCCTGAAGTCTTCAATTGTAATGCACCTGATACCGGCAATATGGAAGTGTTCATGAATTACGCGACTGATGCACAACGCGAACAGTGGCTAAAGCCATTGCTGGCGGGTGAGATTCGGTCGTCTTATGCCATGACGGAGCCACAGGTGGCGTCCAGCGACGCAACCAACGTTGAATTACGGATTACCAAAGAGGGCGACGAATGGGTTCTCAACGGCCATAAATGGTTTATCACCAACGCCATGTATGAGCGAACCAAGATCCTCATCGTGATGGGCAAGTCTGATCCTGATAATCCAAGCCGCCACCTGCAGCAGTCCCAAATACTGGTTCCAAAGGACACTAACGGGGTGAAACTCGTACGGCCACTCACCACACTCGGCTATGACGACGCGCCGATTGGGCATGCGGAGATCATTTTCGACAATGTGCGTGTGCCCCGTGAAAACATCTTGCTGGGCGAGGGAAGGGGGTTTGAAATTGCTCAGGGACGCTTGGGGCCTGGGCGCATGCATCACTGTATGCGGCTTATTGGCGCGGCGCAGCGCTCGCTTGAGCTGGCCTGCAAACGAGCTAACAGCCGCACTACCTTCGGCCGTCTGTTGAGTAAACATCAAAGCGTCAGAGAAGATATTTCAAAATGCTTTTCCGAGATCGAAATGGCTCGCTTACTGCTCCTGAAGGCATGTCACAAGATCGATACCCAAGGCGTTCCGGCGTCTGTCGATATGATCGCAGCCACCAAAACCACCATCCCATTCCTCGTGCAAAAGGTGATCGATCGCTGCATGCAGATTCATGGGGCAGGGGGGCTGACTGAGGATTACATGATGGCTGAAGCCTACAATTATGCCCGCTGGTGCCGACAGGCAGATGGGCCCGACCAAGTACACCAAATGGCGCTTGGAAAGCAAATAATCGACCGTTACTCATCGCTAGACTGAGCCACGTGGTGCTGAGCGCACGGACGATACTGGGGTTCTGGCTAAGGTCAGCACCTCAGACACCGCCTTGTGGTGTGTAAGAAACACATCCCCCGATAGGGACGACAAAAAGTCTGTAGTGGCTAGTTTATCCATCACCGGCCCCTTGACCTCACTGAGATGTAACCTGGCGTCCCGGCTTTTAAGTGCAAGGTTGATATTCTCCAGCGCATGCAAGGCGGTTACGTCAATTTCGTTGACCGCTGAACACATCAAGATCAAATCGGTAACCTTTTCGGTCTGCTCAATTTTATTTTCCACATACGTTTCTAAAAAACCCGCGTTTGCGAAGTAGAGACTTTCGTCAACCCGAAGGCTTAAAACTCCAGGATGAGTGATGACCTTGTGACGGTTAACATTTCGGTAGTGCTCTGTTCCCTCAACTAGACCCACCTCGGCCACATGAGGCACGCTAGTTTTGTAGAGATGAAGCCCGATGGAGCAGGCAATACCGCCTGCAACACCCGCTTCAACACCGAAAATCAGTGTGGCCAGAATAGTCAGGGTAATGGTGAGAAAGTCTGCACGGGATAAGGCTCGCGCACCGGTGATGTCTTTAATATTAATGAGGCCGGTAACCGCAATGATGATCGTTGCGGCGAGTGTTGCGTGGGGGAGATGGTAAAGCGCTGGCGTTAAGTAAAGGGCGACAAGGGCGATGCCGAAAGCTGTAAATACAGACGCCGTCTGGGTCTGCGCACCGGCATCGAAGTTGACCACGGAGCGACTGAAGCCGCCAGTAACAGGAAAGCCGCCACTCACGGCCGAGGCAATATTAGCCGCGCCTAAACCGAGCAGCTCTCTATCCTCGGAAATACGTTCCCTCCGTTTGGCGCCCAATGTGCGCCCGACTGATACGGACTCTACGAATCCAATCAGCGCAATGACGAACGCAGGGACAAGAAGAGCACTCATCAACTCCAACGATAATACCGGTGCGTTAAATGCTGGTAGGCCGCTTGGGATCTTCCCAACAACCGAAACGCCCATAGACGATAGATCGAGTTGTTGGCTGACGATGATTGTCACGATGACAGCAAACATGGGTGCTGTTTTTGACATCATAGCGGCGTAACCGGCGGAACAGCCCAGTCGAATGACGATCAAACAAAGTCCTGATCGACAAAACACCAGGAATGTAAGCACCGCCGTCCCCAGTAAGAACGTGGTTAGGTGGACGCTATCCCATTGCGCTGTGACCCCGCTAAGTAACTCAGGCAGCGAATCACCGTGCAATGGAATGCCAAAAAAGTGCTTTAACTGACTGACAGCGATCAGAATTCCGGAAGCAGTGATAAAGCCCGACACAACCGAATGCGAGAGGAAGTTAGCGACAAAACCCATTTTCAAAAAACCAAGAGCCATCATTAAGAAGCCGCCGAGTAGCGCCAGCATAACGGCAGCACTTATTGGGTCTGCTATCCCAGCTTCTGTCACGGTGCCGATGGCAGAGGCAGTCATGAGCGAAGCCACTGCCACGGGACCAACAGAGAGTGTTTTACTCGAGCCGAATGCGGCGTAAAGCAATAGCGGCCCGATCGATGCGTATAGCCCCATCTCAGGCGGCAAACCTGCGAGTAGGGCGTAAGCGAGCGATTGGGGCACAAGCAATACGGTTACCGTGATGGCTGCAACCGCATCCTGCGCTAGTGTCGTTTTAGTGTGGTTCAAGAGAATTTGAAGCTTGTAGCCAGTAAAAGGTTCTTCAGGCCTGCGCCTCTGTTTTAACCAACCACTCTCTGCCCTTCAACATTGCGTTCCAGTAAATCCAAGGCAGCAACACCGCTTTAAGGAACCAAGCAACACGAGTAGGGCGTTTACCATTCAGGAGTACTGTCGGTAGGCTTGGAATGATTTTCCCACCGTAGCCAAACTCCGCGAGAACGATCTTGCCGCGCTCAACCGTAAGAGGGCATGAGCCGTAGCCGTTGTACTGAGCCCTTTTTGTACCTAGACCCAGTGCTGCAATGATATTAATGGCGACAATCGGCGCCTGTGCGCGAGCCGCTGCCGCGGTTTTTGCATTAGGTGTGTTCGTGCAGTCGCCCAGACCCCAAATGTTGTCGTATCGGCTGTGCTGCAGTGTGTGTTGATCGACTTCCAACCAACCCGCACTGTCAGCCAGTGGAGATGCTTTTATAAAATCCGGTGCTGTCTGAGGAGGGCAGACGTGTAAGAGGTCAAACGCCTTAACGATCTCGTTACCGTCGCAATCTCTAAAGGTCGCTGTTTTATTTAGTCCGTCAACCGATATCAGCGTGTGATGGAAGTTAAGCGTTGCGCGGTACTTCTCCACGTACCCCATCAGTGCCGGCACGTAATCAGCGACACCGAACAAACCGGGCGTCGAGGTGCAAAACTCGATGTTGATGTTTTGGAGCGCGCCGGTTCTGAACCAGTGGTCACCCGATAGATACATGGCTTTCTGCGGCGCACCCGCGCACTTAATTGGCATAGGTGGCTGAGTAAAGATCGCATTTCCACTTTTAAGGTCTTTTACGAGTTCCCAAGTGTAAGGCGCAAGGTCATAACGATAATTAGACGTCACCCCGTTTTGACCAAGTGTCTCTTCAAGGCCAGGAATTGCGGCAAAATCAAGCTTCAATCCCGCTGCAACGACTAACTGGGAGTATGTCAATCGCTCTCCATTATCCAACTCAACGCTGTTGGTCTCTGGAATAAAGGTCGTGACTGAATTGCGGATCCAGTTTACTCCCGCCGGGATGAGTGAATGCATGGACCTGCGGGTGTTTTTCTGATCGAAAATGCCTCCACCGACCATGGTCCACCCGGGTTGGTAATCGTGTGTTTCTGATGGGTCGACCAGGGCAATCCGGATGTTTTTACTTCGCTTTAGCAAGCTTGAGGCCGCCGCTAGACCGCCTGCGCCTGCGCCAACGACAACAACGTCATATGTTGAGCTCATAAAACCCCCTTAATTATTGATTTTCAACGATATTCTTCAAATCATCGCCACCAAACGCATTTAGCGGCAGGGTGATAAATGGTTTTCTGGTAACCGGGTGCACGGGTAGGGCGCCGGCACGTATATTGACCTGCAAAGACGGCAGAATCAGCTTCGGCATGGACAACTGCGCATCACGCGCTTCCCGGAGCGATACAAATTCAGCCTCGCAAATTGAATCCCGTACATGGATATTCTGTGTCTTTTGCTCGCCAATGGTCGTTTCAAACGCCAGTTCACGCCCATTGGGCTGGTAATCGTGGCAGACAAAGACGCGCGTTTCATCTGGCAACTCATATAACCGCTGGATGCTTTGATAAAGGGTCCTTGCGTCGCCACCCGGGAAATCGCAGCGAGCAGTACCTGAGTCAGGCATAAAGAGCGTATCGCCAACGAACAGCGCGTCACCAATGAGATAGGCCATGCACGCGGGTGTATGTCCCGGCACATGCAGCGCGGTGATGACAATAGATCCAAATTCGAGTGTTTCGCCGTCGCCTAGTAAAACGTCAAATTGCGTGCCGTTCACGGCAAAGGATTCAGGCTCCGAATAAATGTCTGCGAATACCCGTTGAATTTCGGTGATGTCG
Source organism: Luminiphilus sp. (assembly GCA_965662305.1). Taxonomy (GTDB): domain Bacteria; phylum Pseudomonadota; class Gammaproteobacteria; order Pseudomonadales; family Halieaceae; genus Luminiphilus. The sequence continues at coordinate 15,509 of CBFIHK010000016.1, read as the reverse complement.
TTACCGATTACCGTTGTGCTGCCAAGCTCGTTCTTTAAGTAGTGCGCGGCACTGAGATGGTCCGCGTGGGCGTGCGTTTCGAGTATGAACGTGCAACTCAAGTTTCGTTCGACAATGTAGTTTCGAATTTGGCGAACGCTATTGGTACGAATACTACCCGCAGCTTCCTCAATATCAAGGCAGGGATCTATGACGACGCATTGTTGGGTATCGGGATCTGCTATGACGTAACTAAACGTCGAGCTCTGAGCGTGGAAAAACATTTCAACGTTGGGGTTATGTATTACGGCGCTTTGTAAAGTCATATCTCGGATGTCCTTGAAGTAATACAGTGCAACGCAGGTATATTCTAATGATATAACGTTATAACGAAATGTAAATTATAATGCGCATAATGTATATTATGTTAAATTACTTGTTGGGATCGATATCGGTCCAACAAGATGTCCCCGTCGTATCTGTGGTATGTCCCCTATATGCGCTAATCTATGGCACTAACCGGCTGATAGCTGTTGGTTACCTCTGCTCGTAAACGGAAACTAATTGATGCAATACCTCGCTAAATACCTTGCCATCCTATTCATTGTCGCCTTTGCCGCTCCATTATCTCAGGCAGCGTTAGAAACAACTCGCGAGCAAACCTGGACGTTGAGGGCGTTGATAACGGAACTGGAGGACACACACTTTGTCGACAAGCGATACAACGATGCGATGTCGCGAGCACACCTCGAGACTTATCTTCAAAGACTAGATCCCTCGCGTCTGTATTTCACGCAATCGGATGTCGATGACTTCGCAAAGTTCGAGACAAGCCTAGATGACCTAGGACGCCAGGGGGAGCTCTACCCTGCCATAGAAATTTATGAGCGTTATCGGGAAATCGCATCAGCACGCTTGCGTACTGTTATTGATGACATGGACGGTGTTGCACAGCGCTTGGATTTTGATCGCGATGAATATATTGAGCGTGACCCTACTGAACGGAACTGGGCAGAAACCCCTTATGGGCTCTCTGAACGCTGGCGTAAACGTCTTAAAAATCAGGTTTTGAGTCTGAAACTGGCAGATAAAGAAATCGCTGAAATTGCGCCTACACTTAAGAAGCGTTACGAGAACCAACTCAAGCGACTTGAACAATACAACGCGCAGGACGTCTTCGCCGTCTATGCAAACGCCCTAACCTCCCAATTTGACCCTCACACGAGCTATTTTTCACCCAGACGCGCTGAAAACTTTGATATTGATATGCGGCTCAGTCTCGAAGGGATTGGTGCAGTTCTTCAGAACGAAGACGAGTACGTCAAAGTTGTCCGCGTTGTGCCCGCAGGCCCTGCAGACCAGCAAAGCGATTTAAAGGCTGCCGAATTGATTGTCGGTGTTGGGCAAGGTGATGAGGGACCGATGACAGATGTGATTGGCTGGCGACTTGACGATGTGGTCGACTTGGTTCGCGGTAAAAAAGGCACTGTGGTTCGCTTGGACGTGATACCTACGGCTGGACGAGCGGATGAGGTTCGACGTTTAGTCATTACGAGAAACGAAGTCCGCCTAGAAGAGCAGGCGGCACAATCAGAAATCATTGAAATCAACGACTTAGATGGTTCTCCTCGTAAGATTGGTGTAATTGACGTTCCCGCTTTTTATCTCGATTTTGACGCCTACCGGCGTGGTGATCCCGATTTCCGCTCTACAACTCGTGACGTAGCAAAGCTTGTTGAGGAGTTAGATGCGGCCGGAGTCGATGGCTTGGTGATTGACCTTAGAGGTAACGGTGGAGGCTCACTCAGAGAGGCCAATGAACTGACAGGACTCTTTATTGAGTATGGGCCAACGGTGCAGATCAAGGGCACTGGTGCACGAATCTGGCGTGACGGTAAGCGTCGTAGAGGTCCGTTTTATGAGGGACCACTGGCGATTATGATCGATCGACTGAGCGCATCAGCCTCTGAGATTTTTGCGGGAGCGTTACAAGACTATGGACGGGCCATCATTGTCGGTGATCGAAGCTTCGGTAAGGGAACGGTTCAAACGTTGCTTGATCTTCCCGAAGGTCAGCTGAAGATTACAGAGAGCAAGTTCTATCGGATATCTGGCGACAGCACCCAACACAGGGGCGTTATTCCTGATATCAGCTACCCTTCCCTGCTTCAGCACGATGAAATTGGCGAGAGCTCGCTCGAAAAAGCGCTCGATTGGGACCGGATAGCGCCGGTCAGACACAAAAACTACGCGGCAATAGACGCGATTCTACCGACACTTGTTGCGAAGCATACCGAGCGCGCGAATAGCAATGCTGATTTCCAATACATCTGGGATCAAAAGGCATTGGCTGAAACAATTAGTAGCGCGGAACAGGTGCCACTCAACGAAAGCGCTCGAATTGCACAACGAGAATCTCAAGAATCTCAGTACCTCGCCATCGAAAACACGCGAAGAAAAGCAAAAGGCCTTGAAGAATTAGCGTCGCTGGACGATATGTTTGGGTCTGACGAGGACGGCGAAGAGGTCCTAAATGGCTCAGCTGATACTGACCCGGAATCTGCACAGGGTGGTGACGAGAGTACCGATGACGACACCGACGAAGAGGCAGATGCACTCATCACTGAGACAGCACGAATTCTTGTCGACGCTATAAACCTATCGGGTCCTGTGATGGCGCGAGCCGACGTGAGGTAGTTTGGTTAACCACGCGAGTCAAACCGTAGCACCGAAGGGGCACTGTGGACGAGATGGAGGCCCTGGGTTGGCCGAGTCCGAGGCGCTATTGGTGTCACCGAATGCGCTTTTAGAGGACTCGTAGTTCGCCCTATCGGTGAGCCTCTATGGGCTGATGGTGTCCGTGCCCATATAGCGAGCAATCGCCTGTGGCAAAGCGATGGAGCCGTCGGCTTGCTGTCCATTCTCGATAACGGCCACCAGGGTCCTACCCACAGCAAGTCCCGAGCCATTTAGTGTGTGTAAAAGCTCAGGCTTACCCGTAGCCGGGTTGCGCCAACGCGCCCGCATCCTGCGCGCCTGATAGTCGCGGAAATTTGAGCAGCTAGAGATCTCTCTGTAAGTACCCTGCCCTGGCAACCACACCTCTAAATCGTAGGTAAGCGCCGCCGAGAAACCTAAGTCTCCGCCGCACAGACGCACCTTGCGGTAGGGCAACTCCAACGCCTGCAAAATCGCTTCTGCGTGCCCTGTGAGAGCCTCTAAAGCGTCATCTGACTGATCTGGACGCACGGCTTGCACCAATTCAACCTTTTCAAACTGATGCTGACGAATGAGGCCTCGCGTATCTCGTCCATAACTTCCTGCCTCGCTGCGGAAGCAAGGCGTATGCGCGGTGTACTTGAGACCGCCCTCACCCAGCTCGGCTTCTTCAATAATTCGGTCTCTAAGCATGTTGGTGACAGGGACCTCTGCCGTGGGGATCAAATAGTACCCGGAATCCCCCTCGAGCTTGAACGAGTCTTCAGCGAACTTGGGTAACTGTCCGGTGCCGTACAGTGAATCTGAGTTCACAATGAACGGCACGTAAACCTCGGTATAGCCATGACTCTGTGTGTGCATATCGAGCATGAACTGTGTCAATGCGCGCTGCAGCCTCACTAAAGAGCCCTGCATGACCGCAAAACGGCTACCTGTGATTTTACCGGCCATCTCAAAATCGAGTTGACCCAGAGCTTCACCTAAATCTGCGTGGTCTTTTGGCTCGAATGCTAAATTGGCAGGCGTACCCCACTTAAGTACTTCCTCGTTGTCTTCTTCATCTCGCCCCGCAGGCACCGCCTCATCAGGAATATTGGGCGTCTGCATCATGAGATCATCAAGCGCTTGCTGAATTTCCTTGGCACGAGCTACTGCGGTATCGAGCTCATCGGAAATGCGATTGAGGATCTCATCAACCTCGGCTTTCGCCTCGTCGACCGATTTACCCGAGGCAATCAGGGCGCCGATCTGCTTAGAGGCTCTTTTACGCTCTGCAAGAAGCTCTTGCGAGAGGATGTCAGCCTCTTTGCGTTCTGCGTCGAGGGCGACAAATTGCGAGACTGGGAACTCGTAATGCTTCTTCTGCAAAAGTGTGGCTATGGCTTCCGGGTCTTTACGAACAAGCTTCAGATCTAGCATAAGAAAATGGGGAATTACCTAATACGTGAGGGGCACTAGTTTAACGCCTAAATCGAATTAGTCGATGATTGAGCGCGTAACACCAATGCCCGCATAGCAAGCAAACAAACAAAACAGCACCGAGGCCGCTGCATACAGAGCAGACCTGAAGAAATTACCCGCCTGTAAGTAGCTAACAAGCTCTAAGGAAAAGGTGGAAAAGGTTGTAAACGCGCCAAGAAAGCCAACCATCAATCCGAGGCGTAGCGCATCAGAAGCACTGAAGCGCTCAAATAATACGAAGCAACAGCCAATAGCGAAAGAGCCCGCTACATTTATCGTCAAAGTCGATAAGCCTAAAGCACCTAATCCGTTAGCAACCATAAATTGATTCACCAAGAACCTCGCTAAGGCGCCAAACGCACCGCCTAGAGCTATCGAAAAGGCAATCATTGGATGCCCCTGCCAATCATTGGTGATGGGCGGGTTCGCTCGTCAAAAAAGTCCGCACCTTCAGGAATGTTGGGCTGAAATAGCGAAGGCTCCGGCTCTTCCGTAGATTCGATATTGAGCTCGAACCTCGTAGTACGTCCGAGCGGGTCCACAATGTGCATTTCCAAGGCTGTGGGATTCACAACCTTGAGATTGAACTCGCTGATTGCCTCGATTTGTCCCTGAGCCACCTTGCCTGAAAACCCCTGAAGCTCTGCTTGATCCAACCAAATGTAGGCAAGAGGCAGCTCACTAGCGTCCGGCACGTCGCGGACAATCGCAACGTCGAGGTCTAAATCGACCTGCCAAAAACCCTCTGGGTTGATCAGAAGTACTTGCCGGTCAGGTGTTTGTATTTCCCAAAGGTAATAATCTGGTTTGAGGCTTGAGAAACGCCCGCTACTGCTAAACATCTCGCCTGATGCGGAGCCGTGCGTCTCACTCAAGAACGTACCGCTTACCCCGCTGAGACCTTCTAAGGGCCATGGCACTACTTTCTCTGCGTGGCCCGAAACCCCATACCCCAGCAATAAAAGACCGAGAAGGAAGCGAATCAACCCTCTCCTCCCGGCGGTGGTGGCGCGAGCACCTCGCGCTGACCGTTACTACCCATAGCCGAAACGACACCCGCAGCTTCCATCGCCTCGATCAATCGTGCCGCACGGTTGTAGCCAATTCTGAGTTTTCGCTGCACTGACGATATGGAAGCACGGCGACTACTGCAGACGTAGTGCACCGCTTCGTCGTAGAGTGCATCACTCTCGGGGTCTTCCTCAGAAGCAGCGGCAGACTGTAACTCTTGTGCAGTCACAGGCGTCTGCCCTCCTTCATCGAGCAATCCATCGATGTAGTCTGGGGTACCGCGACGACGCCAATCAGCGACCACACGGTGAACCTCGTCATCAGAGCAAAATGCACCATGAACTCGGGTCGGCGTACTCGAGCCTGACGGCAGGTACAACATGTCCCCGAAACCCAATAATTGCTCTGCACCACCCTGATCTAGAATTGTCCTGGAATCTATTTTCGAGGACACAGAGAACGCCATTCGTGACGGGATGTTGGCTTTGATAAGGCCAGTAATGACGTCCACAGAGGGACGCTGGGTCGCCAACACTAAGTGGATGCCCGCCGCCCTTGCCTTTTGCGCAATCCTCGCAATGAGTTCCTCAACCTTTTTCCCAACAATCATCATCATGTCAGCGAATTCGTCGATCACGACGACAATGCTTGGCAGTGTCTCAAGCGCTGGCGCTGACTGCTCTTCGCCTGTCAATTCGAGGACAGGATCAGGTATCCAGAGCGGGTCATCAATTGGCGTGCCTGCCTTCTCAGCGTCTTTCACTTTGCGGTTATAACCTGCGAGGTTACGGACTCCGAGTAAGGACATGAGCTTGTAGCGACGTTCCATCTCCGCCACACACCAGCGCAAACCGTTGGCAGCATCCTTCATATCCGTAATGACCGGGGTGAGCAGATGTGGAATACCGTCGTAAACCGAGAGCTCGAGCATCTTGGGGTCTACCAGAATCAATCTAAGCTCTTCGGGAGTCGCCTTGTAGAGAAGGCTCACCAGCATACAGTTAACGCCTACCGACTTACCTGAACCGGTAGTTCCCGCGACCAGAACATGGGGCATTTTGCCAAGATCTGCGACCACTGGAGACCCTGCAATATCGAGGCCTAATGTAATGGTCAGCGGCGACTTTGCATCATCAAACTCGGCAGAACTCAGGACATCTCTAAAGTTTACGGTCTGCCTGTCGGCATTAGGAATCTCAATACCAACAACGCTTTTACCTTGTATCACTTCTACAACTCGAACCGAGATAACAGCTAAGGATCTCGCCAAGTCTTTCGCTAAATTCGATATTCGGCTGACCTTTACGCCTGCCGCAGGCTGAATTTCAAAGCGTGTAACAACGGGACCTGGGTAGACCGCCACAACCTCTGCGGTGATGCCAAAATCCGCCAACTTGATTTCTAGTAACCGCGACAGCGACTCCAGTTCCGACGTTGAATAACCCCGAGGGCCCGACTGTTTGGGTGCGTCCAATAGTTCCAGCGGTGGCATGGGCATGAGCTCAACCGATTCGAACAAATGCTGCTGTTTCTCACGCTCAGCCTTTTTGCCTACGTTTTCAAGGAGCTTTGGCGCCTTGATTTTTGGTGGGGCTCGACGCTTCTCTTTTTCTACATGAGCGGCGATTTGCACACCGCGTTTGGCTTTTTCTTGGCGCAATTTTCTTTGGTCATTGAAGTCGTCGATACGCGTCCGAACTGCATTAAACGCGTTGAGTGTCAGACTGCCAACACGCTCAGCGACGTGCATCCAGTCAATATCAAACGCCAGAGTGCCACCAAGAAGAGCGCAAAAACTAAGCAGCAACCGCGCACCAAAGTCGGAAAACGCTGCGGTAAACCATGACGCCACACCGTAACCAACAATGCCGCCAGCCCCCTGCGGCAAGAACACGTTTAGAGGAACGACAAGCTGCACTAGACCGGCGCCCGCGGCGAGAAAAGTAAGCCAGCCAAACGACGTAATGACACGGTCAGTTGAGCTACCCATCGGTCGCTCAAGCGGACGAACAGACCGATATGAGAGCCAGAGCAGCAACAGTGGAATACCCGACGCTAAAAAACCGATCAGAGAATACGAAAAATCAGCGAAATAGGCTCCAACAACACCCGCTTGATTGCTAAGTACCTCATCGGTTCCACTCGAACTCCAGCTAGGATCAGACGTACTGAAGGTGAGCAGGCTTACCAATGCAAATGACGCAGCCGCCAGGCCAGCAATGAAGCCTACGCTGGCCATCGCTCCGGGCACGCTCGCTTGTGTGTCCGTTTGCGATGCCTTTGACAGAGTGGACTTAGTCGGCAATTGTGAATCCCCCAGTGGTTTGACGCATCATACCACAAAGATTTTTTTCGAATTTCGAAAAATTACCATTACTTATCAATAACTTAAAGTGCCACCTCAAGACTCTAGCGCCCTAATAATATTTCGTTAATGTCTGTAATGCTGTACCCTCACGCCACGCTTTTTTTGACCATGGAAAATCCTTGAGAATGAGTACATCGAATCACCACCGTCTGATTATTCTGGGCTCTGGCCCTGCTGGGTACACCGCGGCTGTGTATGCAGCGAGAGCAAACTTAAATCCGGTTGTTATCACCGGTATGCAGCAAGGCGGGCAGCTCACCACAACAACTGAGGTCGAAAATTGGCCCGGCGGTCCTGAAGGTCTGCAGGGGCCTGCGCTCATGCAGCAAATGCAGGAGCATGTGGAGCGTTATGAGGCAGCAATTGTTTTTGACCATATCGACAGCGTTGACCTTAACCAAAAGCCGTTCACGCTTACCGGCAGCAATTCGTACACATGTGATTCGCTCATTATCGCCACTGGCGCATCGGCACAGTACCTAGGACTTGAGAGCGAGAGTGCTTTTATGGGCAAAGGCGTCAGCGCTTGTGCCACCTGCGACGGATTCTTCTACCGCAATAAAGAGGTCGTTGTCGTAGGCGGAGGTAACACCGCCGTTGAGGAAGCGCTTTATCTCTCAAATCTCTGCAGCAAGGTGCATCTGGTTCATCGCCGTGATGAATTAAGGGCAGAAAAAGTACTTCAAGACCGTTTGTTTTCTCGTGCTGAGGAAGGTCGGATCACGCTCAACTGGCACCGACAGCTCGATGAAGTCCTCGGGGATGAAACAGGTGTTACGGGCGTTCGTTTGGCATCTGCAAAAGGCGAAGAGCCCGTTGAGATAGCGGTAGACGGCGTTTTCATCGCAATCGGCCATAAACCTAACACCGATATGTTCGTCGGCCAGCTCGTCATGAACGACGGCTACATCAAAACTTCATCAGGACTGGATGGCAATGCAACGCTCACTTCGGTTGAAGGGGTCTTTGCAGCGGGAGATGTGTCTGACCATATCTACCGCCAAGCCATCACCTCGGCCGGTTTTGGTTGTATGGCCGCGTTGGATGCCGAGAAATACCTAGACGCACAATAACCAGCCTCTCGACATGATCGAGCCCTTCCCTCCCACTGAAAACGCGCTATCTGATCCTAATGGATTGTTAGCGGTTGGGGGGGATCTGAGTGCTGAACGGTTATTACATGCTTATCAGCGGGGCATCTTTCCCTGGTATGAAGAGGGAGAGCCCATTTTGTGGTGGACACCCGATCCCCGCGCAGTGCTGTTCCCCAGTGATTTACACGTCTCGCGATCGTTACAAAAATTTCTTAACAGAAGCACTTGGACGTTATCTGTCAATCGCTGCTTTGAAGAGGTTGTTGCCGCCTGTGCTGAGCTGACTGAGCAGCGATCAGCCACTTGGATAAGCAGCGACATCGCAATGGCGTATACCAACTTGCACCGCATGGGCTACGCACAAAGTATCGAGGTCTTCGACGGTGACGAGCTCGTAGGTGGACTCTACGGGGTAACACTGGGGCGAGTATTTTTCGGGGAGTCGATGTTCTCGAGGCAAACAAACGCCTCCAAGGTGGCACTGCACTACTTGTGCTCGAAAGCGCCCTTCCCTGACTTAGCGCTTATAGACTGCCAAATGCCCAATTCGCACTTGGAATCCTTAGGCATGACCCTCATCCCAAGGCAGGAGTTTGAACACCTTCTGAAAGAGCATTTAGAACTTGATTAGTCCCCGCGTTAATCGCGGCACATGGTAGTTGTCGGACTGTTCGCCGAGCAAACAAAACTTAATCACTAAGCAACATTACTCCGACGTCTGCCTCTTGACCCATGCATGGGCCACTAAGGCGATATAGATCGGAATACCGAGCTCGAGGACCTCTTCGAGCGCACCAAAGAAGGCGTTTGTTTCTGCACTAACTTCAATACCCAAGGGCTGCAATTTACGCGGCAGACCGTCGATTGATTTCGAGAACGCAAGAAGGAAAAACACGATAGCAACGCCGATTGCCTCTGGTGTTCTCACTCGCAAGTCCGATACAAAGGTAGCGAAGTGCTTAGACAAGATCTTGTAAACCGACCAGATCAGAATCGATATGACGACAAAGCCAGCAAGTTTTTCACCCAGCGGCACGTCGGGGCTTACAAAAAAACGGGATTTTAAAATGCCAATCGTCGTAAAGGCCTTGTCAAAATCAAGCTCGCGACAACCAAATAACGTCACCAAGACCACGAAGTAACCTCGAGTGCGGATGAACTCACTTCCACCTTTAGCCATCATGTACAACGCACAAGCGAAGTATCCGAGCGCTGAGGCTCTCTCAATCAGGCCTGATTCCGTCAGTAATATATCTTCGACAGACTCTCTAAAACCCAGAACAATGCCTGCCAGAACCGCGAGACCTACCGCTACGAACCCTTAGTATCGAAAGTATTGTGTTTCAGGCTCACTCATTCCTGACCTCATGTGCTTTTCCTCTCGGGGGAAGGCTGGCCCTACTCCGACAGCGTCTATTTTAGTGTGGAAGCCGACACGTGCAGCCGAAGTGTAACAGGCGAATGCAGATCAGATAACACATCAGTTCCGCGCTATAAATAGGGCTTCAAGTGGCAATAAAGAGACTCAGCTCCCGCATCTTTTTCCCACACCCCGCTTTGCCAAAACGAAAGATCTGACTACACTGGTCATCAAAGGGGGCTTTAGCGCAGATGTCACAAAAGCCGTTCGGTAAAAACAAAACAAGCGATCGATGCAGTGACGGCTAACCTCCGAGAAATAAAGGTTTTCACCACGTTCCCACACCGGTGTTCCTACCTTCCTGAAAAGGAGGCGACTACCCTCTTTGTTGATCCTAGGCAGACCATAAGTCCTGAGCTGTATACAGAGTTATCGCTAATGGGGTTTCGGCGTAGCGGCGATCACATTTATCGGCCGCACTGTAACAACTGCAATGCTTGTGTAGCGGCTCGCGTGGTTGCGTCTCAGTTTAAGCCCAGTAAAAGCCAACGCCGCGTGATAAATGCGAATCAAGACCTGCGACTCGAAATCACCGACTCGGTTGTTGATAACGAAGCCTATGAACTTTACGAGCGCTACATTTCGGGCAAGCACGCTGATGGCGACATGTACCCGCCGGACAGAGATCAATACGAATCTTTTTTAAACAATAGCCTCGGGGCAACCCGCTATTTCAGGCTATATGACGATGACAAGTTGGTGTGCGTCGCTGTGTCTGACGAAATGCTCGACGGCCTGGCGGCGATATACACCTTTTATGACCCAGACCTTGACAAGCGGAGCCTGGGAACATTTGCCGTTTTACTCCAGATCTCACACGCTAAACGGCGCGGCCTGCCCTATGTTTATCTCGGGTATTGGATAGAAAATTGCCAGAAGATGAACTACAAGACGCGGTTTAAACCGCTGGAGATGCTTGTGGGCGGTAGATGGCACGGGGAAGCCAATACGCAACCCAGTGAGCTGTCTGCTATCCCTGTGGTGAATATACCGCCTGAGCGCTGAGCTTACCGCTCTCGGTAAGTAATACGGCCCTTGGTCAAATCGTATGGCGTCACCTCAACCCGTACTTTGTCGCCCGTGAGAATACGGATGTAGTTCTTGCGCATTTTCCCAGAGATATGCGCTGTTACTACGTGTCCGTTTTCTAAGCGTACGCGGAACGTGGTGTTGGGAAGCGTATCAATGATCTCCCCTTCCATTTCGATTTGATCTTCTTTAGCCATTAAACCTACCTAATTGATTTGATGGCGCGCACTCTATATCAAAGTGCGCCCTGGGAAAACCATCAGTTATAAGCAATGCAACTAAATTCTTACGCGGGGACCGCTTCTTCAGTCGCTTCCACGACCGCAGAAACAGTCAGGCCGTCGCCGTCCTTATTGAGGCTGACCTGAGCGGTACCGCCCTTTGAAAGATCCCCGAAGAGGACCATGTCAGCAAGCGGCTTTTTGATGTGCTCTTGGATAACTCGCTCCATGGGTCTCGCGCCCATGTTGCGGTCGTAGCCCTCTTCCACAAGCCATTCTCGTGCACTCTCGTCCACCTGCAGTTGAACGCGCTTTTCATCGAGTTGCGTTTGCAGTGCAGTAAGGAACTTATCCACCACAGTGAGAATCACTTCCTGATCGAGTGGTTCGAAAGGAACAATGGCATCCAAACGGTTTCGGAACTCCGGTGTGAAGAGCTTGTTGATGGCCTCCATCGCATCCGTGCTGTTGTCCTGCACAGAGAAACCGATCGAGCGCTTGGAAATACTTTCGGCACCGGCATTGGTCGTCATGACAAAGATGACGTTACGGAAATCTGCCTTGCGACCGTTATTGTCGGTCAGGGTTCCATGATCCATCACCTGCAGCAGCAAGTTAAAGACCTCTGGGTGGGCTTTTTCAATCTCGTCTAACAAGACCACTGAATGTGGGTGTTTAGTTACCGCATCAGTCAGCAAGCCGCCTTGATCGTAGCCAACATATCCAGGCGGAGCGCCAATAAGTCGCGAGACGGTGTGCCGTTCCATGTACTCCGACATGTCGAAACGCAGAAGCTCCAAGCCAAGCTGCATAGCGAGTTGCTTGGTCACCTCGGTTTTACCGACACCTGTCGGACCTGCAAGCAAGAAACTGCCGATCGGCTTGTCACCAGAGCGAAGGCCCGCTCTCGCTAGCTTAATCGAGCTTACTAGCTGGCTAACCGCTTTGTTCTGGCCAAATACCACGAGCGAAAGATTCGACTCGAGCTTCTCGAGGAGTTCTTTATCGTCGCTGTTGACCGTTTTGGGCGGAATGCGTGCGATTTTCGCAATGACGGCCTCGATATCACTCGGTCCCACAACCTTCTTGCGCTTGCTGGCTGGTTGGAGCTGTTGATAAGCACCGGCCTCGTCGATGACGTCGATCGCCTTATCGGGCAAGAAGCGGTCCGTGATGTAGCGTGCGGCCATTTCTGTCGCCGTCCGGAGCGCCTTATCGGTGTAACGAAGGCCATGATGTTCCTCAAAGCGAGACTTTAGCCCTTTCAAGATCTTGTAAGCATCGTCAACAGAAGGCTCGAGCACATCGACTTTCTGGAAACGACGGCTGAGGGCCTTATCCTTATCGAAGATGCCGCGGTACTCGGCATAAGTGGTTGACCCAATGCAGCGTAACTTTCCGGAGCTAAGCAGCGGCTTGAGAAGGTTGCTAGCATCCATTACGCCGCCTGACGCCGCACCGGCGCCGATGATAGTGTGAATCTCATCAATAAACAGGATCGACCCCTCGCGACGCTTCAGGTCCGCAAGTACGCCTTTAAACCGCTTTTCAAAGTCGCCCCGGTATTTCGTGCCTGCTAAAAGCGCGCCCAAATCCAGTGAGAACACCTCCGCCGCCTTGAGCGTGTCTGGAACTTGGCCGTCTACGATAAGTTTGGCCAAGCCCTCTGCAATGGCTGTCTTGCCTACTCCCGACTCACCCACAAGCAAGGGATTGTTTTTGCGGCGTCGAGCCAAGATTTGCGCCACCCGCTCAACTTCGTCTAAACGACCAATCAAGGGATCAATCTGTCCCTGTATCGCCTCTTCGTTCAAGTTGGTTGCGTACTTCGCAAGTGGGCTTTCCTCTTCATCCGCAGCGTCCCCGGAATCTCCACTCGCTGCGAATTCATCGCCAGAACCGTCTTCCTCTCCCTCTGATTTGCTGACTCCGTGTGTAATGTAATTAACGATATCGAGTCGTGAGATATCCTGCGTCTTGAGGAAGTAGACCGCCTGGCTCTCCTGCTCTGAGAAAATCGCAACCAATACGTTGGCGCCTGTCACCTCGGCTTTACCTGAACTCTGTACGTGGAAAACAGCGCGCTGAAGAACCCTTTGGAAACCCAGCGTTGGTTGTGTATCGACCTCATCTTCACCCGACACCATTGGCGTCGTCGCGTCGATGAACTCGGCGAGATCGCCTCTTAATGCTTCGACGTTTGCGCTGCAGGCTGACAAAACTTTCAAAGCCGCCGAGTCGTCGAGTAGCGCAAGCAGGAGGTGCTCTACAGTAATAAATTCATGGCGCTGCGCCCTGGCCTGCTTGAAGGACTCGTTTAACGCTCGCTCGAGGTCTTTGCTTAGCACTGTTTATTCTCCTTCGTCGTCTTGCGAGGGTTCAACCTCACATAAGAGCGGATGGCCATTGTCTCTTGCCGCTTGATTAACCAACTCGGCCTTTGTTTCCGCCACGTCACGTGTGTAAATCCCGCAGACACCTTTGCCCTGTGTATGAACCGCCAACATGACTTGAGTGGCCTTTTCGCGATTCATCAAAAAGAAATGCTCAAGCACCTCAACCACAAACTCCATAGGCGTGTAGTCATCGTTTAGTAAAACGACTTTGTACAGCGGTGGCCGCTTAACCTTGGGTTTTGCGGGCGCAACAGCGAGATCACCCTCTTCGTCTCCTCTGTTTGGAGACGACGCCATGGCATTAACTGACAGTTGGTTCATTTGATAAGTCATCGTACGTATGTGTAACAGTCTTGCCACAGTATAGTCTAGTACGCAGGCGACTGTGTTCTGGTCGATACCTTGTCAGAGCGAAAAGTGTCGGACAGAGAAGTGGTGGGTAGAAATCGGCCAGGTAGGGATTGGTAACTTCGAAAATGTCAGGGCGTGGAATGCCCACTAGGACGCTGTGAGGACGAACCCCACACACGATAAATAAGAAAGGCAAAAAAAAGCCCGCTTGTACGGGCTTTCATGAGAGGTCTAGCGCTTTGCTTAGCCCATGTGCGCAATAATGGCGTCGCCAAACGCAGAACAAGAAACCTCAGTTGCGTTATCTGTCAATCGCGCGAAATCGTAGGTTACAGTCTTCGCCTGGATTGCACCATTCATGCCATCGATGACCAAATCTGCAGCGTCGTTCCAGCCGAGGTGACGAAGCATCATCTCAGCCGACAAGATCAAAGAGCCAGGGTTTACTTTATCTTGCCCGGTGTACTTCGGTGCTGTGCCGTGCGTTGCTTCGAACAACGCGATGTCGTCCGACAAGTTCGCACCCGGTGCAATACCGATGCCGCCGACCTGTGCCGCCAGCGCGTCTGATAGGTAGTCGCCATTCAGATTGAGCGTTGCAATCACGCTGTACTCGCGCGGGCGCAACAACACCTGCTGAAGCATGGCGTCGGCAATGACGTCCTTGATAATGATCTCTTTACCATTATTTGGGTTGGTGATTTTGACCCATGGACCACCGTCCAGAAGCTCGCCACCAAATTCTTCCATCGCAAGCTCATATCCCCAGTCACGGAATCCACCTTCGGTGAACTTCATGATGTTGCCCTTGTGAACCAAAGTTACTGAGGGCAGATCTTGGTCAATTGCGTATTGGATAGACTTGCGGACTAAACGCTTGGTTCCCTCGACAGAGACAGGCTTGATGCCGATGCCTACGTTTTGAGGGAAACGAATTTTGGTGGCGCCCATTTCGTTGATCAGGAAATCAACGACTTTATTCGCTTCCTCAGAGTCCGCTTGGTATTCGATACCGGCGTAAATGTCTTCCGAGTTCTCACGAAAGATCACCATATTGGTGTCACCAGGCACTTTAAGCGGCGAAGGAACACCTTCGAACCACCGCACGGGTCGCAAACAGGTGTACAAATCGAGCTCCTGACGCAGAGCAACGTTAAGTGATCTAAAACCACCACCGACAGGTGTTGTCAGTGGGCCCTTAATCGCGACGAGGTAAGACTTAATAGCGTCTAGTGTCTCTTGAGGAAACCAGTCGCCCTCGTAAAGCTCAGCGGCTTTCTCGCCGGTGTAGATCTCCATCCACGCGATTTTCTTGTCACCACCGTAGGCTTTCTCTACAGCGGCATCGACAACCTTGATCATAACGGGGCTGATATCGATACCGATACCGTCACCCTCGATATAAGGGATGATGGGCGTATTGGGTACGTTGAGGCTGTGATCCTCGTTTGCAGTAATGGG
>CBFIHK010000015.1:0-38149 GCA_965662305.1 Luminiphilus sp. | reverse complement strand
TGGTAGGTACCAATGCGCACAGACGCTTGACCTACGGGGAATGCTTCTAATGCCTCAAGGGCGAGACCGCTGATGGTTTTGGGTCCGTCAGTTGGCAGAGACCAGCCAAATTGTCGGTTGATGTCTCTGATGGGAATGCTACCTGTGCATGAAGCACCGCCGTCGGCCATTGTCGCAATCTCTTCCTGATCCTCGACAAGGTTGGAAGTGAAGTTACCCACGATCTCCTCAAGAATATCCTCAAGTGCAACGAGGCCCATGATGTCACCGTATTCATCGACGATCATGCCCAAGCGCAGCTTGCGTTGCTGAAAGTGGCGGAGTTGGATATGCAGCGCAGTATTCTCGGGCGTGAAGTAGGGCTCTTGGAGTTCGCGTAGCAACGATGTTCGATTAAGGCCTTCACCGTCGAGGCATTTTCCAAGATTACGAAGGTGGAGAATGCCCTCGATTTTATTGATATCGCCCCTGAAGACGGGCACCAAGGTATGCGTGCTGGTTTTCAGTCGGCTTAGGATAGTCGCGTCATCATCTTCGAGGTCGATGCCGTAGATTTCATTTCGGGGCACCATGATGTCGTTCACTGACACCTGTTCAAGGTCGAGAATATTGACCAACATATTTCGGTGACGTCGAGGAATCAGCCCTCCTGACTCATTCACTATTGTGCGAAGTTCCTCCTGCGTGAGCGCATCCTCGCTGGTCGCGTCAGCTTTGAAGCCGAGTAGTGACAGCAGTCCATTGGTGATGGCATTGATGGACCAAACCAGAGGCATGGCTAATTTCATCAATGGCAATAGGATAATGCTCGCCGGGAAAGCAACTTTCTCCGGATGAATGGCTGCAATTGTTTTTGGTGTGATTTCGGCAAAGATCAAAATCACGATCGTCAATAAAATGGTGGCGATCGCAATACCAGCGTCACCGTACAGACGAATAGCGACCACGGTAGCGATGGAAGAACCCAAGATGTTGACAAGGTTATTGCCTATCAAGATCAGCCCGATGAGGCGATCCGGCCGGGCAAGCAATTTTCCTGCGCGCAGTGCGCCCTTGTGCCCCTGTTGCTGGAGATGCTTCAACCGATAACGGTTGAGCGCCATCATTCCAGTTTCTGAGCTCGAAAAAAATCCGGATAAGAGTATAAGTGCTGCCAGAATGGCAAAGAGGAATCCCAGCGGGGCGTCGTTCAAACTTTATGCGCAAACGTCAAAATGAACTGTAATTGTTGTGAAAAACGCGCGCGCTCGCAACCCTATATTTTAATTAGGTTAGAACCAACTCGAGGACAAGTTTCGAGCCATAAAACCCTATCGTCAGAAGTGCAAACCCGCTGCAGCAAAGCATCACCGCCGTATTGACTCGCCAGCCGTAGCGGATGTGGCGAACTGAGACCACTGCGAACAGAATCCACGCAATAATGGTGAGGACCGTTTTATGGATGAGGTGTTGTGCAAATAAATCGTCGACGTAATAGAAGCCAGCGACGATAGACACCGCCATGATGAGTGTGCCCATGGCAATGAGTTCATGCATGACCTGCTCGGTGCGATCGAGCGGAGGCAGCAGGCGAATCAGGCCGCGGGTCTTGTGTTGCCGCAGTAATCGGCTTTGCTGCAGTACCAATAAGCCCTGAAGCGTTGCTAACCCTAGTAGCGCGTAGCCGATAATCGACGTTGAGATATGGAGCAGTAAGCCACGCGGGGTATCGGTCATCGGCCTAGCAGTCTCTGGGGTTAGCGTGGCCACCAATATTGCTATCGCCGCCAGGGGGAAAATGGCCATCAACAGGGTTTGCAGCGGTCGGACCGCGAGAATGAGTAGACTGAGGACGCCCATCAGCCAGAATGTCAGCGAGGCCACGCGGTAAAAGCCAAAATTACCCCCAACCGTCGCGGAGCTATCGAAGATCACAAAGCCATGGAGTAAAAGTGCCGCAACCGCAGGCATCAATATAGCGCGAGGCAATTTTTCCTCGCGTCGTTCAAGTCTTAAAAGCTGTTGTACCGCTGTGTAGAGATAAAGCGCTGCTGCTAAGGTCGCTGCCACTGCAAGCACTTCATTGGTTGCAAACCCTGCCATGGTAATCGCAGAACTCCCCTAATTATTTTTTTATCGTCAGCGTATACTACGCGCTTCCAGCGCCTGCGGCACTGTAAATCGACACAGGAAAGAACATGTTTGAAAGCTTAAGCGAACGTTTATCCGCCAGTTTGAGAGCAATGGCGGGCAAGTCACGCCTTACAGAAGACAACATCAAGGACACGTTACGCGAAGTACGTATGGCGCTGTTGGAGGCCGATGTCGCGCTATCAGTCGTCAAAGAATTTACCGATCGCGTCAAAGAGCGCGCGGTTGGTACAGAGGTTACGTCGAGCCTTACACCCGGTCAGGTGTTCCTGAAAATCGTTCAGGCCGAGCTGCAAAGCGTCATGGGCGAGGCTAATGAGCAGTTGAATTTAGCTGCACAGCCGCCTGCGGTTGTTATGGTGGCCGGTCTTCAGGGTGCGGGTAAAACCACCTCTGTTGCCAAACTTGCGCGCTATCTTATGGAGCGCGAGAAGAAGAAAGTCACGGTTGTCAGCGCTGATGTATATCGACCTGCCGCCATTAAGCAACTTGAGACGCTCGCGGAAGAGGTTGGCGCGCGGTTCGAGCCGTCCTCGGTAGATGAACGACCTGTCGATATCGTTAATCGCGCTCTGAAAAATGCAAAGACTGCCTTTAGCGACGTTCTTTTAGTGGATACCGCGGGACGCCTCGCAATTGACAGCGAAATGATGGAAGAGATCTCGGATCTTCATAAAGCCATCAACCCCGTTGAAACGCTGTTTGTTATCGATGCAATGACCGGTCAGGACGCGGTTCACACGGCAACAGCATTTAATCGTGCCCTAGCACTGACGGGCGTTATTCTGACCAAAGTAGACGCGGATACGCGCGGTGGTGCTGCGCTCTCTGTCCGTCAGGTAACGGGCAAGCCCATCAAGTTCATGGGTGTCGGTGAGAAAGCCGAGGCCCTCGAGCCGTTCTATCCTGACCGACTCGCGTCGCGCATTCTTGGAATGGGCGATCTGTTATCGCTTATCGAAGACGCTGAGCGCAAGGTTGACAAAAAGAAGGCGCAGAAGCTCGCCAAGAAGGTAGAGAAAGGCGGGCGCTTCGATCTGGAAGATTTCCGCGATCAGCTGCAGCAGATGAAAAATATGGGCGGCATCGGGGCCATGCTCGACAAGATGCCCGGAATGGGCGGTATGGCGCAGGCGGCTCAGGCGCAGTTGGACACAAAGCAGTTCGACCGTATGGAAGCCATGATTAACTCCATGACGCCCAAGGAACGAAAAAACCCTGACCTTATCAACCCATCGCGCAAGCGTCGTATTACTGCGGGATCGGGCACAGCCGTTCCCGATTTAAATCGTCTTCTAAAGCAGCACAAGCAGATGCAGAAGATGATGAAAAAGATGAAAGGCGGTGGCATGCAGCGGATGATGCGTGGCATGGGCGGCATGATGGGCGGCGGTGGCGGTATGCCTCCAGGCGGCGGTATGCCCCCGGGCTTCCCGCGTCGGTAATTATTCTGGTCGGTGGGGCTTTAAACACAGGGAGACTTCCTGTAATCTTCGCGACCTCAAATTTTGCCTCGGGGAAAATCCTGAGGGTTAACGTTTAGGACAAAGCAATGGTCACAATTCGTCTTTCACGCGGCGGCGCAAAGAAGCGTCCTTTCTATCACGTGACAGTTACCGATAGCCGTAACTCACGCGACGGTCGTTTCATTGAGCGCGTAGGTTTCTTCAACCCCATCGCACGTGGTCAGGAAGAGCGTCTGCGTATTGACACCGATCGTATCGATGCATGGGTAGCAAAGGGTGCTCAGTTGTCACCTCGCGTTGCTAGCCTAGTCAAAGAAGCGGCGAGCCAAGCAGCCGCAGCAGCTTAATCGGTTGTCTGTGGCGCGCTCTGACGCCACAAACCCTGACATCGCCGCCGCCAAAATTGTAGGCGTATACGGCATCAAGGGCTGGGTAAAACTCAAAGTTAATCTTGAGAACCCAGCCTCGCTAACCTCTCTCCAACCTCAATTTTTGATTGACTCTCGGCAGCAGTCGCGTCGTTCTATTCGTGTGCTCAATGTTCGCGCGCAAGGGAAGGGTTACATAGCATCGATAGAGGGTGTGGAGGACCGGAACGCGGCGGAGCTTCTGCGTGGTCACGACATCATGGTGCCCAAGTCGGCCTTACCCGCACTCGATGATGGAGAGTTCTACTGGGATGATCTCGTGGGCTGCACTGTTAGAGCGCAGGATGATGAAGGCAACGCTCTCGACCTCGGTGCGGTCAATTACCTCTTAGAAACAGGTGCAAACGATGTGCTCGTGGTGCGCGCCTCTGAAACCAGTTTCGACGACCGAGAGCGTCTGATTCCCTACATCGAAGACGACGTCGTTGTAAGCGTTGATCTCGCTAACGCGATTATTGAAGTCAATTGGCATCCCGATGACTGATCAATCGATCGCGCTTCGTAAACTGGGTTTTATAAGCATTTTTCCTGAGATGCTTTCCGGCCTAACTGAGTGGGGAGTGACAGGCCATGCTGCACGCGACCAGCTCTATACGGTCGAGGCCATCGACCCACGCGGATTCGCCACCGATAAACACGGTACTGTTGACGATCGTCCGTATGGCGGTGGACCCGGAATGGTTATGAAGGCGCCAATGCTGAGTCAGTCGGTGAAAAAGGCGAAAGCCCTGCTGGGTGAAGACGCATTAGTCATCGCTATGAGCCCTCAAGGTGTTGCTGTTGATGAGGCGATGATCTCTCGTTTGGTGGCGCACGAAGCGATCATTTTTGTCGCTGGCCGGTATGAAGGATTCGATGAGCGATTCCTCGAGAGCCACGTTGATCTTGAGCTTTCGGTCGGCGATATGGTGGTCAGCGGGGGTGAAATGCCCGCAATGCTGGTGATGGATTCGTTAATTCGTCGCATTCCGGGTGTTTTAGGCGACGAAATGTCCGCAGAACAGGACTCTTTTGTTGACGGATTGCTCGACTGTCCTCACTATACGCGCCCTGAGATTTTTGAGGGTCGAGCTGTGCCTGAGGTGCTGCTCAGCGGGGACCATGCTCGCATCGCCGATTGGCGGGCTGCGCAGGCCCTAAAAAGGACTCTCGACCGTCGGCCGGATTTATTAGATTGGGCTGATTTGACAGGTGACCAGCGGGCTCTGCTCGCGCGTTGGGATTTAAATGCCCAAGGCTGATTATCTGGTTACGGGAAAGCGAGCGGGAACGCACAATACGAGATTAAAACGGGGTTGCTTAAAAAAAGCAGCCGACTGAGGAGAAAGCCATGAGTGCCAACAAAATTATTGCCGAGCTCGATGCAGAGCAGATGTCAAAAGAAGTCCCAGCCTTTGCGCCAGGCGATACCGTTGTTGTTCAGGTTAAGGTGAAGGAAGGTAACCGCGAGCGTCTTCAGGCGTTCGAGGGTGTGTGTATTGGTAAGCGTAATCGTGGTGTTAACTCGGCTTTTACGGTGCGTAAAATATCGCATGGTGTTGGTGTAGAGCGAACTTTCCAGACCTACAGCCCACTGGTTGACTCAATAAGCGTCAAGCGTCGTGGTGATGTGCGTCAGGCAAAGCTCTACTACTTGCGTGAGCTCTCAGGTAAGGCGGCGCGTATTAAGGAAAAGCTGTCCTAAACCGTCAGGTTTAGACTGCGCCCCTCCTTACGACCAGTCTCTTAAACTAGTTCCCTATTGAAGGAAACGCTTGGAACCCGCCATCAAGCCAGAGCTAGAGCGTTTTGCGACGGCCCTCTGGCTTGAGCGAGGGCTTAGCGACAATACCTGCCAAGCGTACCGACGCGACGTAGAGGGCTTGGATCGATGGCTAGTGGAGCACAAGGGTGCTACCGCTATTACGGCTGATGAATCGGACGTCCAAGCTTATTTGGGGTCACGGCTTGCCGACGGAAGCTCTCACCGATCGATATCGCGCTTACTGTCCAGCTTGCGAAGCTTTTATCAATATTTGGTCAGGGAGGGCGATCTCTCGGGTGATCCCACGCAACATCTTGAGAGACCGAAGCCTTCGAGACCCCTGCCCAAGTCACTGTCTGAGGCTCAAGTAGAAGCACTGCTAGAGGCCCCTAACACAGACCTGCCGTTGGAGCATCGCGACGCAGCAATGCTCGAATTGCTCTACGCCTGTGGACTGCGGGTTTCGGAGTTAGTCTCGCTAACCATCCCCCAGCTGAGTCTTAATCAGGGAGTTGTTCGTGTCCTGGGTAAGGGAGGTAAAGAGCGTTTAGTGCCCATGGGCGAGGCGGCGATTCAAAGCCTCACGGATTACATGCGGTCTTCCCGGCTTGATATGCTCGGAGCCAAACAGAGTGATGTGCTTTTTCCATCCAATCGAGGTGTGGCGATGACTCGCCAGACCTTTTGGTATCGTATTAAAATCTACGCACAGCGCGCGGGTATCAAGGACAACTTGTCTCCACATACGTTACGGCATGCGTTTGCCACACATTTGATAAATCATGGTGCGGATTTGCGCATTGTGCAGATGCTACTTGGTCACAGCGACCTAACGACAACCCAAATTTATACGCACGTGGCGCGTAGCCGAATGCAGGCGCTCCACGAGAAACACCATCCAAGGGGCTAATACATGTTGAAAACTTTTCGATCACCGGTAGCTAACGCGATTATTGCCGTTGTGTGCGTTTTTATTGGTCCTGCCGTTGCGGATGATGTCGATCCCTTCGAGGAGGCAAAGCAGCGATTGACCGCAGGTCTATCGGCCATGGTGGGCGGTCCCATAACGATCGATCGAATCGATGAAACGCCGTCTGAAGAGTTGATCGAGGTTGCAATTACCGACGGTCCTGTTTTGTATGCCACCCGCGATGGTCGCTTTTTACTGCTTAACGGTGACTTATTGAGTGTGTCAGAGACCAATGTGTTGAATTGGACTGAGCAGCGACGCTCTAAAGAGCGCATCGAGCTCATTGGCAATGTCGATATCGACGACATGATAGTCTTCTCTCCCTCAGAGCCTGCCAAGGGCTACATAAATGTGTTTACAGATATTACCTGCGGCTATTGCCGTAAGCTTCATCTGGAGATGGATGACTTGAATCGGCGTGGCGTTGAAGTCCGGTATCTCGCCTTCCCGCGGGGTGGGCTCGAGTCAGACGGTGCTCGTCAGCTGGCAACAGCTTGGTGCTCTCGGAATCGTGAATCGACGCTGACATCGCTCAAGGCGGGTGTCGAGTTACCTGTTAACGAGTGTGATGGCAATCCCGTGGCTGAGCATTACGCATTAGGCAACCGTTTAGGAGTCCGAGGGACGCCTGCGATCGTAACTAGTGACGGCCAGTTGATACCCGGTTATCGGCCGGCGGCTGACATCGCAGCAATGTTGGGTATCGAGTAGTAGTCAGAGCCTGCGAACAGTCTCAAGGATAACAGATGGATCAGCAGTTTCAGCGCATAGAGCGGTTACCGCCCTATGTGTTCAATATTATTGGCGAATTGAAGCAGCAGGCGCGAGCTCGTGGCGAGGATATTATCGATTTTGGGATGGGTAACCCGGATCAACCTACACCGCAGCACATTGTCGATAAGTTAAAAGAGACGGTGGAGCGCGGAGATACACACCGTTACTCGCAGTCCAAAGGTATTCCGCGTCTCCGCAAGGCTATGTGTGACTGGTACGCATCCCGCTACGACGTCGAGTTAGATCCTGAGACTGAAGCGATTGTGACTTTAGGCTCAAAAGAGGGCCTTGCTCACCTGGCGCTTGCGACCACAGGCGTGGGTGACGCAATTTTGGTGCCCAATCCGTCTTATCCCATCCATCCCTATGGGTTTGTGATATCAGGCGCTGACCTGCGGCATGTACCAATGACCGAGGACGGCGATTTTTTCGAGGAGCTCGACAAGGCAATTAGAACGACGTATCCCCGTCCCAAAATGCTGGTGTTGAACTTCCCTTCAAACCCAACGGGTGACTGTGTTGAGCTCGATTTTTTCGAGAAAGTGGTTGCCGTAGCGCGAGAGCATAAGATTTGGGTTGTGCATGACCTCGCCTACGCCGACTTAGTCTTTGACGGATACAAGGCGCCCAGCATCCTTCAGGTACCTGGTGCGCGCGATGTTGCCGTTGAGTTTTTTACACTGTCCAAGAGCTACAACATGCCCGGCTGGCGAGTCGGTTTTTGCTGTGGAAACAAAGAGCTGGTTGCCGCGCTTACGCGCATAAAATCCTATCTTGACTACGGCATCTTCACGCCTGTGCAGGTGGCCGCAATCTCGGCGCTTGAGTCCGATCAGTCTTGTGTCGAGGAAGTTCGGCAAATGTACCAAGATCGGCGTGATGTGCTCTGTGACGGATTGAACAGTGCAGGGTGGGCAGTGACACCGCCTAAAGCCACCATGTTCGTGTGGGCGAAAATTCCAGCGCCGTTTGATCAGATGGGTTCTTTGGAGTTCAGCAAGCTACTCCTTAAGGATGCTGGAGTGGCGGTCTCACCGGGTATAGGCTTTGGCGAATACGGTGAGGGATATGTGCGGTTTGGCCTTATCGAGAACGAGCACCGAACGCGGCAGGCGCTACGAGGCATAAAAAAAGTATTACGCGCTGGACTGCCCAGCGATTGGGGACAAGAGTGACAGACCAAACAGTACGCGTTGGCCTTTGCGGCCTTGGAACAGTCGGGCAAGGCGTCTTAGCACTGCTCAATGAAGGTCGTGCAGCGATTACCGCGCGCTCGGGTACTCAGTTGGTAGTAACGCATGTTGGTACCCGAACACCAAAGCCAGAGGTTGATACCGATGGCGCCAAAGACTCTCGCGATGTGTTTGATGTGGCGCGCGACCCAGACGTTGATGTGCTGATTGAGCTTATTGGTGGCACCACGGTCGCAAAAGACCTTGTCATCGAAGCTCTACAACACAAGAAGCATGTTGTAACGGCTAATAAGGCGTTACTTGCTGATCACGGCGCAGCGCTTTTTTCACTTGCGGAGCAGCAAGGTGTTTCGCTGCGATTTGAGGCTGCCGTCGCAGGTGGTATCCCGATTATTGAAACAGTGAAAACCAGTCTGGCGGCAAATGAGGTGACCTCGGTTGCGGGCATCATCAATGGTACGGGTAACTTCATATTGACAGCAATGGCGTCGGAGGGGCGTGCTTTCGATGACGTGCTCGCTGAGGCACAGAAGCTAGGCTACGCCGAGGCAGATCCGACCTTCGATGTGGACGGAACGGATGCGGCGCAGAAGCTCGTGTTGCTGGCATCGATGGCGTTCGGTTCTGCCATTAGTTCTGATGCACCGTACAAGCAAGGTGTGGACAGCGTTGCCCCTGAGGACCTCGAGTTTGCGCGAGACCTGGGCTATCGCATAAAGCATTTAGGAATAGCGAAGCGCGACAACGAAGCTCTCCAGTTGCGCGTGCATCCAACATTGATCCCCGAAGGGAAAGCCATTGCTCAGGTTGATGGTGTGCTCAACGCAGTGATGGTTAACGCTACGGGCGTGGGTGAGCTATTACTGGTAGGTCCCGGCGCCGGCTCGCGACCTACTGCAAGCGCGGTCTGTGGTGATTTGGTATCGATTGCGGCGTCACTTGCGCGCGGAGAAATTCCAGCCTCGCCTGGTATGGGCTTACCTGTGGCCTCGCTTGAAAAGACGACCATTGCAGACATCGCGGACGTCGCTTCATCTTGGTATTTACGCCTCAACGCCGAGGACAAACCGGGTGTTATGGCGGCGATCACCAAGTGCCTGAGCGAACAGGGCATCGGCATTGAATCACTGATTCAGAAGCCGGACGCCAGTGCCAGCGCCCATGTGCCAGTCATCATTCTCACAGATTCAGCAACAACGCGAAGTCTTGATACGGCGGTGTCCGCTATTGAAGCGATGCCATCGGTGGTCGGTAATGTGACCTGCCTTCGTGTTGAAAACTTTAATTGATAGGACCCGATCACCTATGTCCATTCGTTATGTGAGCACGCGCGGACAAGCGCCAGAGCTCGGTTTTGAAGATGTGCTTTTGGCTGGTCTCGCGTCAGACGGCGGGCTTTACGTACCCACATCGCTGCCAAAATTTGACGAGGCTCAGCTGCGCGCGATGCAGGATATGTCTTATCCAGAGCTCGCTTTCGAGATCGTCTCGCCATTCATCGGCGATTGCATCAGCGAGACGGATCTTAGGGCCATTCTCCAGGACACTTACGCAAGCTTCAGACATCCGGCGGTGGCACCCCTTGTTCAGCTTGACCACAATCAATGGGTTCTAGAACTGTTTCAAGGGCCGACCTTGGCGTTCAAGGACTTTGCGCTTCAGTTGCTAGGTCGCTTGCTCGACCACGTGTTGGCTCGACGCGGCGAAAAAGTCGTGATCATGGGAGCGACCTCGGGCGATACTGGCAGCGCCGCTATCGAGGGCTGCAAGCGCTGCGACAATATCGATATTTTCATTCTGCACCCGCATGAGCGCGTCTCTGAGGTCCAGCGCCGTCAGATGACAACCGTCATGGCGCCCAATATTCATAACATCGCGGTTCAGGGTAACTTCGATGATTGCCAAGCGATGGTGAAAACGAGCTTTGTGGCTGAGCCCTTCTTGCCTGATGGGCGCCGGCTGGTGGCAGTTAACTCGATCAACTGGGCGCGCATCATGGCGCAAATTGTCTATTACTTTTATTCAGCGTTGGCCCTCGGCCGCATTAACCGGCCGACAAGTTTCTCGGTGCCAACTGGCAACTTCGGCGATATTTTTGCGGGTTATTTGGCGAAACAGATGGGTTTGCCTGTCGAAAAGCTGGTCATAGCGACTAACCGCAACGACGTACTTCACCGCGTGCTAACTGAAGGTGTCTACGCAAAGCTATCGCTGGAAGCCTCCTTATCACCCAGTATGGATATCACGGTTTCCTCGAACTTTGAGCGGCTGCTTTTCGACCTTGCTGATCGTGATGGCGACGTCCTGCGTGGTTGGATGGAGACCTTTGCTGAGGGCGACTTGGCACTGGCAGATGAGGCTCTGGAGCGTGCGAAACAGCTATTCGTGAGCGATCGTAGCTCAGATCAGGAAACCTGTGACGAAATCGCGTCCGTCTGGAATAACCAAGGCTACTTGGTCGATCCGCATACGGCTATTGGTACAAAGGCTGCGCGTCTGTGTCAGGGCGATAGCGATGCGGCTATGGTGACCTTGGCAACCGCGCATCCCGCAAAATTCCCGGCAGCGATTGAGGCTGCGGGTGTGGCAACACAAGCGCAGTTGCCGCCACACCTTGCTGACCTTTTCGAGCGCGAGGAGGCCTTTGACGTGCTCCCCAATGATCTCGCCGCGGTACAGCAATTCATGGCGGATAACTGCCGCGCCTAATGACCACTGCGATCAAACATCGCCAGGGTGTGATCTCGCCTGAGCTTGCGGCGGCGTCGATACCAGAGGCCGTCAAGAAGATTTACGCGCATCGCGGCGTTGAGCGTCTCGACGAAATCTCACTGCCCTTAAACCAGTTACTGCCCCCAACGGCCCTTAAGGGTGCTCAGGAAGCGGCTGAGATGCTCGCTGATGCGATCGAGTTTCAGGCGAGCGTTGTTATTGTCGGGGACTTTGACGCCGATGGCGCAACCAGTTGTGCGCTGGCGGTGTCGCTGCTCAAACAAATGGGGCTCGAGGAAGTCTACTACCTGGTGCCCAACCGCTTCGAATACGGTTACGGCCTGACCCCTGAGATCGTAGGCATCGCTGCGCAGTACCAGCCTGACGTTTTGGTAACAGTGGACAACGGTATTGCCAGCATTGACGGCGTCTCTGCAGCGCACCAACTCGGTATGAGCGTGATTATCACCGACCATCACCTACCGGGCGAGGAGCTACCTGAGGCAGATATTATCGTTAACCCTAATCAACCGGGTTGTTCGTTTCCAAGCAAGGCTCTGGCGGGTGTTGGTGTCATGTTTTATGTACTGACGGCCCTGCGCGCAGAGCTTCGAAATCGTGGTTGGTTCGAGTCCATGAACATCGAGATGCCCAACCTGGCTGACTCCCTGGATTTGGTGGCCTTGGGTACGGTTGCCGACGTTGTTCCGCTCGACAAAAATAATCGCACCCTTGTTGCTGCGGGCATTGCACGCATGCGCGCAGGTCGAGCGAGACCCGGGATCGAGGCATTGTTCGAGGTTGCCGGACGGGATATCAGATCCGTCACATCGACCGATTTAGGTTTCGTTGCGGGTCCACGCATCAATGCAGCAGGGCGTTTGGACGATATGTCTGTTGGTATCGAGTGTTTACTCTCCGAGTCGACAGCGGCGGCGCGTTCCTTTGCGACTCAGTTAAATGACTACAACAAAGAACGAAGAAGCATTGAGGGATCAATGCAAGCCGAAGCACTGGCACTAGTGGAGAGCGGTGAGTTCGCTGTCAGCGAGTCAGATTTTGCAGTCACGCTTTATCGTGAAGATTGGCATCAGGGCGTCGTTGGTATCCTCGCTTCTCGCATCAAAGAGCGCTTCCACCGACCAACGATCATCTTTGCTCAAGTCGATGAGACAGAGCTGAAGGGTTCTGGCCGCTCAATCCCTGGTGTTCATATGCGGGACGTGCTCGATCGAGTGGCCACCCAGAACCCGGGACTCGTTACGAAGTTTGGTGGTCACGCGATGGCTGCTGGCCTCAGTCTCTCCAGGGCAAAGCTCTCTGAATTCCGAGCCGCGTTTAATCAGGCCGTCGCTGATGAATTAAAAGGTATTACACCGAATCAGGAATACCTCACCGATGGTTCGCTGAACCACGCTGAGCTGTCGCTTAATTTGGCCGAGGCGCTCGCCGCGGGCGGACCTTGGGGGCAAGGTTTTGAGTCCCCCTCCTTTGATGGCACGTTTGCGATTAGCGATATGAACGTTGTAGGCGAGAGACACTTGAAGTTCCGTCTGGCCACTGAGGTGGGCGTCGTTGACGCCATTGCGTTTAATGCCGATGTAGACACGTGGCTGAGCGAGCGTCCTGCCGCTGTGACTTGTGTCTACAAACCCTCGGTGAATGAGTTCCGCGGCGAGCGTCGACTTCAGCTGCAGCTTGATGTTATTTGGCCCGCTGTTGTGGCCTGACGCGCTGGAACAAAATAGCCTGCTCCGCTAAACTCGCCGCCCATTAACCGACTGGTACTACTCGTGGAAATTGCTCCTCTTATCAATCAGCTGAAAGATATCCGCGCACGAACCGATGTGCTTAGGGGGTATCTTTGACTTCGCATCAAAAAAAGAGCGATTAGCCGAGGTAGAGTTAGAGCTTGGCGAGCCCAGTGTTTGGGAGGATCCCGAGCGAGCGCAGAGTCTTGGTCGCGAGCGTTCTTCACTAGAACTGGTTGTTCACACGATCGAAGCCTTAGATGCAGGCCATCAAGACGGCGTTGACCTGTTAGAAATGGCACAGGCTGAGGATGATCAGGAAACCGCTGACGAGGTCGCCAATGACCTTGAAAAGTTAATGGCGCAGCTTGAGACACTCGAGTTCCGGCGCATGTTCTCTGGTGAAATGGATCCGAATAACGCTTTCCTCGATATCCAGGCAGGATCTGGCGGCACCGAAGCCCAAGATTGGGCTGAGATGCTGCTGCGCATGTATCTCCGCTGGGGCGAAAGCAAAGGCTTTAAGACAACGCTTACCGAGGCCTCAGCGGGCGATGTTGCGGGTATAAAAAGTGCGACCGTGCAGTTTGAAGGCGAGTACGCCTTTGGCTGGCTGAGAACAGAAACCGGCGTTCACCGGCTTGTTCGCAAGTCACCTTTTGATAGTGGTGGTCGCCGTCATACCTCTTTCTCTTCGGTTTTTGTGTCGCCCGAGATCGACGACAACATTGATATCGATATCAATCCTGCTGATTTGCGTATCGATACTTACCGGTCTTCAGGTGCCGGTGGCCAGCACGTGAATACCACTGACTCAGCTGTGCGCATCACGCACGAGCCATCGGGCATTGTTACCAGCTGTCAGACCGAGCGCTCGCAGCATCAAAACAAAGACAATGCCATGAAACAGCTCCGCGCAAAGCTTTACGAGATGGAAATGCTTAAGCGTAGTGCTGAAAAGCAAGCGATGGAAGACAGTAAGGCGGATATAGGCTGGGGAAGCCAAATTCGCTCTTATGTTCTCGATGATTCGCGCATCAAAGATTTGAGGACTGGCGTTGAAAATAGGAACACGCAAGCGGTTCTGGATGGCGCGCTCGATCCCTTTATCGAAGCCTCGTTGAAAAAAGGCCTCTAAGTTAGGAAGAAATATGACTGATTCGGTGTCGGCTCCTGCTGAAGACGAAAACAAATTGATTGCGGAGCGCCGAGCTAAGCTTGCCAAGCTTCGCGAGTCAGGGAACGCATTCCCCAACGACTTTCGCCGTACGGCGTTAGCGGGTGATTTGCAGCGTCAATATGGGCACGAAACAAAAGAAGACTTGGCCGAAAAAGGCGAGTCCTTCGCTGTTGCTGGGCGCTTGATTCGCAATCGTGGCGCTTTTCTTCTGATACAAGACGGTTCTGACACAATTCAGCTGTACATCGACCGCAAAGGTTTGAGCGCAGAAGTCCTCGAAGCCATTAAGTCGTGGGATCTGGGTGATATCGTCGCTTCCTCGGGCGTACTTTGTAAAAGCGGCAAAGGTGATCTCTACATCAATATGGAAATGGCTCAGCTGCTGACGAAAGCGCTGCGTCCTTTGCCTGACAAATACCACGGTCTGTCGGATCAAGAGACACGCTATCGCCAGCGCTACGTTGATCTCATCACCAATCCCGAAGTGAGAGAGACCTTCCAAATTCGCTCGAAGGTAATTGCCTTTATTCGTTCGTTTCTGGATCGACATGGGTTTATGGAAGTTGAGACGCCGATGCTGCACCCCATCCCGGGTGGTGCGACCGCGCGTCCTTTCGCGACACATCACAATGCGCTCGATATGCCAATGTTCATGCGCATTGCGCCTGAACTCTATCTCAAGCGTCTGACGGTCGGCGGTTTTGAAAAGGTTTACGAGATCAATCGCAATTTCCGTAATGAAGGCCTATCAACACGTCACAACCCCGAGTTCACAATGCTCGAGTTTTATTGGGCTTACGCGGATTACCGCGATGCGATGGACCTTACGGAGCAGTTACTTAGAGAGCTATCTCACGAAGTTCTGGGAACAACGGTGATCCCCTGCGGCGACTACTCGGTTGATTTCAGCGCAGACTTCGCGCGGCTTTCCGTGACCGAGGCAATTCTTGAGCACAACCCGAATTTGCAAGCGAGCGATCTTGAAACCCGTGAATCTGCGGCGGCTGTTCTGCAAGAGCTCGGTGTGGAGGTGAAAGAAGGCTGGGGACTTGGCCGTATCCACATGGAGATCTTCGAGGAGACGGCAGAGCACAAGCTCATTCAGCCGACCTTTATCACGGAGTATCCCACTGAAGTCTCACCACTCGCGCGTCGAAACGACGACAACCCCGATATTACTGACCGGTTCGAGTTCTTTGTCGGTGGCCGCGAACTGGCAAACGGCTTTAGTGAGTTGAATGATGCAGAAGACCAGGCTGAGCGTTTCAGGGCTCAGGTGGCTGAGAAGGACGCCGGTGATGATGAGGCAATGCACTTCGATCACGATTACGTTCGTGCGCTGGAGTATGGCTTGCCGCCCACAGCGGGTGAGGGAATTGGCATTGATCGACTCGTGATGCTGTTGACGAACGCAGCTTCGATTCGTGATGTCATTTTATTCCCGCACATGCGCCCAGAGTAAATTTGTCACACTTTTCAAGAAAAAGTCTGTATTCTCCGCTCATGACAGCGCGCCACAAATCACCGGTTTTATTGGGTCTATCACTGATCCTGCTGATGGTAGCAGGCTGCCAGTCTATGCCGGCTGAGAAGTCGTCTTCGGAAGCTGCACCGCCCGAGCCCGAGACTGAGCAGGTGGCTGTTGCTGAACTCAACATTCCTGAATCAGTGACAGAGGCTGCCTGCGATTGCGAATCTCTGGCTGTTGAGATTGAAGAGACCTACTTTGACCGTGCTATTCGCGCTTTGGCCGCAAGAGATTACGTGCAAGCGCTTCAGTATTTTGAGGCGCACCGCGACGCGGATGATGCCAATGCAGCAAGGGAAGCTGAGATTGGGATAGCCTTCATAGCAGTGCTGCAGGCGGACAGCCGAGATCAAAGTAATTCTCAGGCGCTCGATGATCGTGCCGAGGTGATTTCACTCGCCCTGTCGTTGCTGACCCGCCTCGAGGACAAGGTGTCCTCGCTGGGAAAAGCGAATAGCCAGCTGGTGGATGATCTCAAGAAGCGGGAGGCTGTGCTTGAACGGCTTCGCGAACTCACGCTGGGGCAATTGGAAGACTGACGTCGAATCTCGAACCTTCGCCGGGTGCAGACGTAAGTTCAATGTTCCCGCCTAACATGTCGCAAAAATTACTGACGATCGCGAGTCCTAAGCCTGTGCCACCATAGTTGACACTGGTTTTACTGTCCGCTTGCACGAATGCCTGGAAAACTTTTGCCTGTTGCTCTTCTGTCATACCGATTCCACTATCGGCAACACTGAGAAGTAACTGATTCTCCTCGACCTTTGCCACAACGGTGATGACGCCATTCTTGGTGAACTTGCAGGCGTTTGAAAACAGGTTGGTCAGGATTTGCTGCACCTTGGCAGCGTCGCTCGCTACCTCAACGTCTTTGGCGCCATCGACCTGCAAGTCGAGTGAGTTGTGGTTCTGGGCTAAGAGTGGGGAGAGCGCATCACATACCTGCACGACCAGGCCCGCTGCATTGAACGGCTCGAAACTGACAGACATTTTGCCCGTCTCAATCTTCGATAAGTCCAAGATGTCGTTAATTAGGGCGAGTAATTGTCTGCCCGAGAAAATAATGGTGGTTAGGTCGTGATTGAACTGATCACGATCGATTTCAATGCCATCACTCAATTCGTCTTGCAACATCTCTGAATAGCCAATAATGGCGTTCAGCGGTGTGCGCAATTCGTGCGACACATTAGCAAGAAACATACTCTTTGCCTCGTTGGCCGCCTCCGCGTCAGAGCGCGCGTCATCCAAGTCCAACATGGCGGTCTGCAACGATGCTGACATCTCATTAAAGGTTTGCGCGAGGTTGGCGATTTCGCCGGCGTCGCGATTTTCATCAATGCGGTGGGTCAAGTCGCCAGCGCCGAATTTTTCGACACCCACGCGTAGCCTGAAGAGTGATGCGTTCGTGCTTCGGATGAGCGTCAATATCAGAATCAAGGTGATCGTAATCGAGCTTATGAAAGCGATGATGGTGATGCGATCGGTGAGTTGAATGGTGTTATCGATGACCGCCGAGCGCTCAAGCGCAACGTTGTTGTGTTGATCAGACAGGGCTCGGAGTTGCTGAACTGTGCGGTCGTAAATGTTGGGTGACAGCGCTGTGGATACGGTGACGTCGTTATAGTTGCGATAAAAGAGCATCCATTCGTTTAATAAGTCGGCTGCCGGCTTATAAAACGCCCTGAACGCTTCTTCTGTCTCGGTATTGCTCAAGCCTCCCAATGCCCTCAACTGATCAGAAATGGCTGTGAGTTCGGCGTTTGCCTGCTCTCGCTGGGTTTCGCCGATGGGCGCATTGGTCTCACGAAGCGCCGCTAGTACCTGCACCCGTTGGTTTTCAGTGGCAAGCCCTTGCTCAATATTGCGAACAAGCGTCGTTGCCTCAGTCGCGTCGCGATAGGCGAGAACACTTTCACTTCGCGCGTAACTTCCCCAGAGGTGTGTGCCCACATTGAAAGCGAATAAGAGCAGGATTGAACCTGATGCCAAGTACAGTCGTGCTCGAAGCCCCAGCCGCGCGGTAATCATTCAGGCGAGGCCTCGAGGAATTGGTAAATCTTTGCAAGCAGGGCAGGGAAGTCGATCGGCTTCGTTTCATACTCGCTGCAGCCAACACTCATTGCCCGCTCGCGGTCTGCAGCCATGGCGTGTGCTGTGAGCGCAATGATGGGGATGTGAGCAATGTCTGGATCGGCCTTGGCCTGCTCACAGGCGTCCCAACCGTCGAGCACAGGCAGCGTCATGTCCATCAGAACAACTGCGGGGGAGTCGCTTCGCATCATATCGAGTGCTGTCTGCCCATCCGCTGCGCTAATCACAGTCAGACCAGCCCGCGTTAGGCGGCGGGTCAACATATCCCGGTTGATGTCGTTGTCCTCAACGAGTAAAACAGCGGCGCTAGTCACTGGTGCTCCCCCCAATAATCGGGAATACGGCAAGGGTTTCTTCGATGCCTTTGGGATTCAAATTACGAGAGGGTCCCACCACGAAGTGTTCCTTGTTAAGGCAGTTTAGCGTGCGTTCCGATACCAGTATTTCGTTGGGTAGCGTAGCGTCCTCTATCCGTGACGTCACATTGACTTCGTGACCAACAAAGCCGTATTTCGATCGTCGCTCGGAGCCAATATTACCGGCGACGACTTCTCCCGTGTTGAGTGCAATGGCCATCTCGATCTGAGGAAGACCATCTGCACTGTTTTGACGGTTAATTTCGTCCATGGCTGCTTGCATGGCAATGGCACAGGTAACTGCGCGCTCTGCATGATCTTTCATATCGCTTGGCGCACCGAAGGCTGCAAGTACAGCATCACCCAAAAACTCGTCTATCGTGCCACCGTGCTCAAGGATGATGTCAGTCATCTTACCGAGGTAGCGATTGAGGAGTGTGACTACTTGCTCTGGGGGTAGATGTTCTACCAATGTGGTGAAGCTTCGGATATCGCTCATCATGAGCGTCACGCTTTTGAGATCTCCACCTAGTTTGAGCCCTTCAGGACTCTCGAGAATCTCCTCGACGATAGCGTCGGAGATATATCGACCGAATGTCTGGCGAATAAATTGCTCGCGCTTCTCGAGCTGCTCGCGGTATTGCTCTTCTTTATCGTGCCATCGCTTGCGCTCGAGCCCCGATTTGATGCGAGCGTTGAGTAACACCGAGTTCACAGGCTTCAGCAGATAGTCATCAGCCCCGACCTGAATGCAGTCGACAATTTGGTCCATGTCTTGACGGCCCGAAATCATGATGACAGGGATGGCACGCAGCTGTTCGCTTCGTTTGATGCGTGCGAGTACCTCTTTTCCATCAATGTTCGGCATAACTAGGTCGAGCAAGACGAGATCAACGGGCTCACTCTCAAGCAGGCTAAGCGCTTGCTCACCCGATTCAGCGGTGATCACGGCGCAATGCATTTTCCGCAAGAGCCGTGACATGAGGTCGAGGTTCTCTGGAAGATCGTCAACCACCAGAACCGAACAGCCTTCGAACATATCGAGGGGTCTACCTGATGTTGTCGTCGTTTCTCGCGTCTTAGTCGAGGCGCTGAGGGCGTCAGCAATTCCTTGCACGCCCTCCCGAATTGATGAGGGCAAATCGCGATCTTGTTCCAAGACCATCTCCGCGTACCCCAAAACGGCCGCTACCGCATTTAATAGATCATGCCGATTGGTAGCGTCGTCGTTGGCGACAACATTGAACCGATCGAGAGAAAGAAGAAGCGCGTCGACGTCCTCAGTAAGTTCACCTTCCGAGGTGTCTCGCAGCGCTTGGAGCTCGGGCGTCGCTTTTTTACTGAGCTCAATGACGGTGTTTAATGCAGGTTCGGCCACAAAAATTGAACCATTCCGTGATTTTTATCGTGTATGAAGTATATCGTGCCTATTACTTTCGACCAGTGGGGATAGGCGAACGGCGAACCTTCAGTTAGAATTGTGAATAGTACACAAAAGGTGAGAGTCCATGCTTGATCAAGTCGAAATTTTTCATGGCTTAAGTCGCGAGGAGTTGGCGGCACTTGAAGCGTCAAGTTCGTCGGAGTCCTACTCGAAAAACACGGTTGTGATTCAGGAGAACGAGCCTGCTGATGCGCTCTATGTGATCGAGTCAGGGCGAGTGAAAGTTTATTGCAGCGACAAGAACGGCAAAGAGTTCATCATGAACTCCTTGGGCGTGGGTGACTATTTTGGTGAGCTTGCCTTGCTGGACGACTCGGCACGCTCGGCGTCGGTAAGAACGGTTGAGCCCTGTCAGTTCCGCATCGTCAAGAAAGAAGACTTTTCAAAGGTACTCACCGACAACCCAGGTATCACGCAGCAATTGCTCGGCAATCTTGCGGCGCGAGTCCGTAAACTTACCACCGATGTGAAGAATCTTGCGTTGCAAGACGTCTATGGCCGTGTCGCAAATGTTCTTATGGATCTATCCCACGAACGGGGTGATGGCACCTTGTTTGTGCCTGAGAAGCTGACACAGCAGGACATTGCTGACCGCGTCGGTGCCTCACGTGAGATGGTGGCGCGCATTCTCAAAGATCTGACGATCGGTGAGTACATTCGCTTCGAAGGACGTCACATCGTCATTAATACGCGGCTTCCTGCCAAGTACTAAAATCTCGGGTAGCCATAGAGGCTACCCTCAATTTGTTCCGCTCTTTTCTTCGACTCTCGCTCGAAGTTGGCCGTCGTCGAGCGCTACGGCAATGCTGTTACCTTGCTCTACTTGCTGAGTGGAGCGCACTACCTTCCCAGATTCGTCTGTCACAATTGCATAGCCACGTTTCAAGGTTGCGCTTGGACCCAGAGTTTCAAGCAGGGTTGAAAGATGCTCGACCTGCCGCCTGTTATCTCGAAGCACCTTGGCTATCTGACTAGGTAACCCGCTCGACAAGTTATTAATCGTCTCCTGACGCTGCTTTAGCAGCCGGCTGGGTGAGGCACTTTGTAGACGAGTGTTTAGCTGTGCAAGCGGATGTTTGCTTGCAGCGAGGCGACGCTGAATGAGCGATGTAGCCCGGCCTTGGTTTGTCGTTAGTTTGTTTTGCAAAAGCGCAAGTTGCTGACTTGGGTGTCGCAATCGTGCAGTAAGGTTCTCTGTGCGTTGTTTGTTATCTCGTAAAATCCGCACTGTCAGCGACTCGAGCTGCGAGACCGCCATGTCTATTCGTTGCAACCATTCATGGCTATCGCGCGTCACTAATTCAGCTGCTTGCGAGGGGGTGGCGGCTCTTAAGTCGGCGACCAGGTCAGAAATGCTGTAGTCGATTTCATGGCCAACGGCGGAGACAATGGGGATCTCGGACCTAGCAATTGCACGTGCTACCACCTCTTCATTAAATGCCCATAGATCCTCTAGCGAACCACCGCCGCGACCGACAATAAGAACGTCGAGCTCGCGTTCGCCATTGGCCACATGAGCGTTGGCTGCATCGATCGCGTCTGCAATTTGCTCAGCCGAGCCCGTACCTTGGACTTGAACGGGGTAAATTGCGATGTGGCTTGAGGGTGATCTGCGACCGAGCACGCTGATGATGTCTTCGACCGCAGCGCCTGTTGGCGATGTAATGACGCCGATTCGCTCACAGTGGGGCGGAATGACTTTCTTACGATCTTGATCAAAAAGACCCTCTGACTGAAGCTTCTGTTTCAAGGCTTCCAATGCCCGCTGAAGCGCGCCATCACCTGAGGCTTCGATATGATCAACAATAAGTTGATAGTTACCACTCGCCTCGTAGATTGATAGTAAACCCCTGACGATAATCGAGTCGCCCACTTTTGGCTCAAAACGCACTCGCATATTGGCGCGTCGAAACATGGCGCAGCTGAGCTTGGCTCGCTCGTCTTTCAGAGTGAAATACCAGTGCCCTGAGCTTGGTCTCGAGAAGGTGCCGATCTCAGCCTCGACACAGACTTCGCCCAGTTGATTTTCGAGCAGTGACTTCGCTTTACGGTTAATTTCACTGACGCTAATGGGCGTTGGTTTGGGTAGTACCATGGAATTCTTACGCACCTACCGACATTGTTCGAAATAGAGCTTAAGCGTACAATATCGGGTTTACTCAATGCGACAACCACGAGGTATTGATGTTACGTATCGCTCAAGAAGCGCTGACATTTGATGATGTTCTCTTACTTCCCGGTTATTCGGAAGTCACCGCCAAGGACGTCTCGCTCGTAACCAAGCTGACACGTAACATCAGCCTAAATCTTCCGCTCGTCTCTGCGGCCATGGATACAGTCACCGAATCGCGGTTGGCAATCGCTCTGGCGCAAGAGGGCGGCATTGGTATCGTCCACAAAAATTTGACTATCCAAGAGCAAGCAGAGCAGGTTCGTCGCGTTAAGAAATTTGAGAGTGGTGTGGTAAAAGATCCCATCACCATTGATCACACTGCGACGATCGCCGAGCTTATTGAGCTTACGCGTGCCAATGGTATTTCGGGCGTCCCTGTCATGAAGGACGGTGATCTCGCCGGCATCGTGACGCGACGCGATCTGCGTTTTGAAACAGACACTTCACAGTCTATCTCGGCCATTATGACGCCACGCGCACAATTGGTGACAGTGAAAGAAGGCGCTTCCTCTGATGAAGTTCAGCGGCTTCTCCACCAACATCGTATTGAAAAAATATTGGTTGTTGACGACGCGGGAGCCCTAGCGGGTCTTATTACGGTAAAAGATTTCGATAAGGCCGAGTCTTTCCCAGACGCGTGTAAGGATCAATACGGTCAGTTGCGCGTTGGCGCGTCGGTTGGAACGAGTGCCGACACTGACGAGCGGGTTGATGCTTTGGTCAATGCAGGCGTCGATGTGTTGGTTGTCGATACAGCGCACGGTCACTCGTTAAATGTCCTCAATCGTGTCCGCTGGATTAAAGAGAATTTCCCATCGGTTGATGTTATCGGCGGTAATATCGCGACGGCTGATGCGGCTCGTGCGCTTGCCGACGCAGGTGCCGACGGTGTGAAGGTAGGCATTGGCCCCGGCTCGATTTGTACGACGCGGATTGTCACGGGCATGGGTGTCCCGCAAATCAGTGCGGTTGCCAATGTAGCTGAAGCCTTGGCTGATACAGAGATCCCGTTGATTGCTGACGGCGGTATTCGTTTTTCGGGCGATATTTCTAAGGCAATCGTAGCAGGAGCGCATTCTGTGATGCTCGGTGGTATGTTTGCGGGTACCGAGGAAGCGCCCGGCGAAGTCGAGCTGTATCAGGGGCGTACATACAAGTCGTACCGCGGTATGGGCTCCATCGGTGCAATGGCGCAAAAGCAGGGGTCTTCCGATCGTTACTTCCAGGATTCGAGCCAAGGTTCGGAAAAGCTGGTACCAGAGGGCATCGAAGGGCGCGTGCCTTACAAAGGCCCTGTGTCGGCGATTATCCACCAGCTTATGGGCGGCGTGCGCTCTTCCATGGGTTATGCCGGTTGCGCGTCAGTGAACGACATGCGCACCAAGCCTCAATTTGTTCGCGTGACTTCAGCCGGTATGTCTGAGTCACACGTGCACGATGTGTCGATTACAAAAGAAGCACCCAACTATCCAGTGCGTTGATCAGATCATCTGATTAGCCATGACAATTTGAACACGAGGGCACGATGAGCCAGGACATCCACCGGCATCGCATTCTTATTCTTGATTTCGGTTCGCAATATACGCAGCTGATTGCGCGTCGCGTGCGGGAAATTGGTGTCTATTGCGAGATTTACGCGTGGGATGTCACCGACGCCGACATTCGGAGTTTTAATCCATCAGGCATCATTTTGTCGGGTGGCCCCGAGTCAGTGACGGCCGCTGACTCGCCGCGCGCACCTGAAGTCGTTTTTGAACTCGATCTACCCATACTTGGCATTTGCTATGGCATGCAGACCATGGCTGCTCAGATGGGAGGCGCCGTGCAAGGCTCAGATACCTCTGAGTTTGGCTACGCTGAGATACAAGGTGTTTCAGAAGACCGCTTGTTCTCAGGCATTGCTGATCGAACCGACGAGCAAGGGCGTGCGGTGCTCGATGTATGGATGAGCCACGGCGATAAAGTGACGCAATTACCCGATGGCTTTGTTCGAACAGCTGAAACCGACAGCTGCCCAATTGCCGCTATGGCACACAGTGAAAAGCCATGGTTCGGCATCCAGTTTCACCCCGAGGTGACTCACACGTCGCTGGGTAAAGAAATCATGGAGCGTTTTGTCATTGAGCTCTGTGGCTGCGAGGCGTTATGGACGCCGGCAAATATTGTTGAGGACGCGATACAGACAGTCCGAGCGAAGGTCGGATCGGATAAGGTGCTCTTGGGCCTCTCAGGCGGTGTCGACTCGTCTGTGGTTGCGGCACTCCTTCACAAGGCGATAGGTAACCAGCTCACCTGCGTTTTTGTCGACAATGGTTTGTTGCGCCTAAACGAAGGTGATCAGGTCATGGAGATGTTCGCCTCCAACATGGGTGTGAAGGTTATCCGTGCCGATGCGCAGGAGCGATTCCTGTCGCGTCTGGCTGGTGTCTCTGAACCTGAGGCGAAGCGAAAGATAATCGGTAACACGTTTATTGATGTGTTCGACGAAGAGGCGGCGAAGCTGACCGAGGTTAAGTGGCTCGCGCAGGGGACGATTTACCCCGATGTCATCGAGTCAGCAGGTTCAAAAACGGGCAAGGCGCACGTCATCAAGTCGCACCATAACGTCGGTGGCCTACCCGAGGACATGGCTCTCGAGCTTGTTGAGCCACTGCGTGAACTCTTTAAGGACGAGGTACGCCAGATCGGTCTCGAGCTTGGTTTACCGGAGTCCATGGTCTTCCGTCATCCGTTCCCAGGTCCTGGCTTGGGTGTTCGAATTCTCGGCGAGGTAAAGCACGAATACGCTGAGCTGCTTCGCCGCGCTGACGATATCTTCATTTCCGAACTCAGAAAGTCTGGCTGGTATGACAAGACCAGTCAGGCCTTTGCCGTTTTCTTGCCTGTGAAATCGGTTGGCGTTGTTGGTGATGGTCGACGTTACGAATGGGTGATTGCACTGCGTGCGGTCCAAACGATCGATTTCATGACCGCAAAGTGGGCGCACCTACCATACGAGTTGCTTGAGACGGTATCCAACCGAATCATTAACGAGATCTCAGGTATTTCACGCGTTGCTTACGATATCTCTGGTAAACCGCCTGCGACGATTGAGTGGGAGTAGGAGATTGTCCAAAGAACTCATTTTGCCTCGCTTTTGTGGCCGAAAATTTATGAAGTGACTTCAACTGAGCGAGGCTTTTCTTGTATTGTCAGGGAGAGCGAATGCCGGTATGGAGATGAGTTACATTGACACCTGAACAGCGTGATGCGCCAATTTATCAAACGTTCTCAGAGCTTTTTGCGCAGGGGTTCACACTCGACACAGTTACGTGGGTATTTGTCTTAGCCATCCATGTTGCAGCTATTGCATTGGGTGTTTGGGTTGGCCTCGCTGCGCAACAGGAGTGGGTGACTTTTGCGATCGCCTGGACAGCAGCGCATTTCGTTATTGGCTCGATGTCGACGACGGTTTACAGCCACCGCTTGATAACCCACAGAGCCGTCAAGACGGTTTCGGTGCCTGTCCATCTCTTCTTCTGTGCTTTCGGTCAAATACTCAGCGTTCAAGGTAGTGTTCGCCGGTGGTCGGCTAACCACGTCCTGCACCACGGTGTGGATCGTCATGGTAAAAAGGAGCTTGACCCTTACAGTGCGACTTGGTTTCCGGATACGTTACGCAACTTTTTGTGGTCCCACACGCTAACGCATCTGTTTAACCACCCCGAATCTGACGAGTACGCGCGAGCATACAACGCGAATTTTCATCCCATTATCGCTTGGCAGGATAGGCATTATGGGGTGCTGATAGCGTTCTGGATTTTTGCGGTTCCTCTGGGTGTGGGATTCTTATTTGGTGGATTAACCGGTGCCGTGTCTCTGCTGGCGGCTTCGCTCATCGGAAGTGTTGCTGTGCAGCACAACACCTGGACAGTTAACAGCGTCACACACCTCTGGGGTTGGACCAAAGGTCTGAAAAGTTCCGCCGTGAACAATTTCATTTGGCTTGGACCCATGGGAGAGGGTAACCATCACGCTGATCATCATGACTTTCCGAGAGACTATCGAAATGGCTTCGGTTGGTCGGGCTGGTTACTCGATCCCACACGTTACGTGATCCTAGGTTTTAAAGCTGTGGGCTTGGTAAAAGGCCTCAATAAGGCAACGCGTCGTGACGAGGCCGAGATTATTTCAGCTCGCAAGCTGGCGAAGGTCGAAGAGCTAAAACGCGCAAATAAGGGAACTGCGCCGCTTTACGAGCAGTTAGAGGCGCGCGTGATGGAGCTGCGCAAGGAGTGGTTGGATGCTGTGAGCCGTTGGGAAACTCTGCGTGCAGAGTCAAAGCTAATGCAGCGTGCAAATTCGACCTACGAAGAGCTTAAGAAAGAGATTCAGCACGCCAAGGCGGTGGTAAATGAACGCAAGCTAGCGTTCTCGGATGCGTTAGAGGCGCTGAATGCTCAAGGGTTTGAGTATGCGCGATAGTGCTATTTTGTGTGGCCTCGTTTCGCATTTCTAGCAATCGCTATCGTTTTTAGTTCTGAGTTATCGACTCGGTTTTTGTACTGCGAACCCGGCGCGAGGGAGCGGTCACTTTGTTTGCGTTCAGCCAGTGGTGAGAGCTATGCCGTGTCGCCCGGCGTTGAAATCCTTTGCTAGCCTCCATGCAAAAAGCGATCAATCGATCCAAACAGCAATTCCACTGAGCGTTTCACTTTCGTTGTTGGTGATTACAAGCCCGCCACCAGAGGTTTGCGCGGTGCCTATCTGAGATGGTGAATTTCGCCGTGTAATGACGACAGCATTCGCACCAAGACGAGCTGCCTTTCTTTTGAGCTCATTCATCGTGTGGTCGAGATTTCGTTCTCTCGCAAATCCGGAGT
Organism: Luminiphilus sp.; assembly: GCA_965662305.1. Classification (GTDB taxonomy): domain Bacteria; phylum Pseudomonadota; class Gammaproteobacteria; order Pseudomonadales; family Halieaceae; genus Luminiphilus. Next base: position 11,347 of record CBFIHK010000015.1, on the reverse strand, counting down.
CGGATGAGGCTCTCACCGTTGCTATAGCTTCAGCACCTTTTGGCATCCGTCCGAGAACTCGAACGGTTTTATAGTCTTCGATCGGCGGTCTCAGATAGCCTTTGGTAAGCCCCAGGTCCAAAGTGCATGCAGGTGTCAGTAAAACGAGGATTAACAAAATGAGGGCTGCGACCGGAGTGCTCTCGATCACGGTATTGATTGGGTCTAATAGATTGTTTTGGTGTGAGACACGTTTTCGATGTAAGGGGCTCTTTCGATGTGAGGTACTAAGATGAAGCATTTTCATGATCTTTGATCCTTCGCCGCCCGGTCTCGTCAGCGCACCATTCAATGGCTTTTGTTCAGCATACGGTCATGAGAAGCAAACCGCCTGTCTTCCTGGTCTATGTTTCAAGGCTTCTAGCCTGTTGATGTCAGTGTTTCTCTTCAAATTTTTCTAACGCCACAACGGCATCTGTAATTTCCTCAAAGCGCGCATTGAGAACAGTTTGCGCGTCATACAGGCCTCGATTGTAAAAGAAGCAACCCACCTCTTTTGAGAAAAAGTCGAGTAAGAATTCGGCGTCAAAGCCACCAATCTCGACCTGTAATTCGTCCGCGAGGTAACGCTGTAGCTTCTGGGTAATGGCCGCTTTTTCTTCTGTGCTGAACTCGACTAGGGGCAAGATTAAGACCTCGAGAGTAAATGGCTAGCTGCCGTTAGCTTAGCAGGTTGCATGCAACTAATAATTCAAGGCGTCACTGATCAGTCCGATAGCTTTTACTAGAGATATCTTTTGATCGAACGGTGATTTACAACAGGCTAAGGCTACCTTGGGTTTTATTCCGCAACAGATCGGTGAGGCCTTATCAGCCCGAAGTTAGCATGGACCACAGCTGCTCAAAACGCGCCGAATCAGCACTGCGTCGTGTTGTCCACTCGACGTGTTGCTCGGAGTTCGCCGTGGGGTCCAATCGAATTCCCCAGAGGCCTTTTATTTCATTGGGAAGGTGCGAATAGCGTACATCGACAATGAGGAATGGATCCTCTTTATCCACGGCTAAATGATCATTTGAAAACCACCGGAAGCGCTCGATATCCTTGGCTTGCTGTGAGCTTGAATCGAGCCAGGGATAATGGATCTGGATGTCGAGGCGGGCGACGCTCTCTCCCTCAATGATGCTGATAGCACGGCCTGCTCGAACGGCATCGACCCAAAACCTGCCCTCGTGCTCATACACGGTTTTCCAAAGTAAAAGGTTACCGAAGCTGGGCTTTGCAGAGACGGTCGCATTCACTTGGCCCCGACTTTCAGCGAGCGATGCGCCTGCAGCAGAGGCTCGCTCCTCTTGAATCGCCCCTAGCGTGAGATAAACAGCGACCCAGGCCGCACCCCAGCGTGCGGCTACTGCTGAGTTTTTGATTGCTGCGCGGATAACAAAAAACAGCAAAGGAAGCGTGAAAAGCGGGTCGACGACCGAAATGGTGTTCCATGCGATTCGTGCATCAGAGAACGGCCATAGCAGTAAGGTGCCGTAGGTCGTGCAAGCATCGAGCAATCCATGGGTTCCATATCCCAGAGCGGCAATGAGCCATATCTGCTGATAGTTCATTTGCCTTTTTAAGAATGGCCAAAAGGCGAGGGAGCAGAGAGCTGCCCCAAACGGGACGAAGATAAGCGAATGTGTGAATTGGCGGTGATATTCAAGTTGGAGCAAAGGGTCGGTTGCGGACTGAATAAGGACATCGAGGTCAGGCGCCATTCCAGCCAAGGCGCCAATGAGGCCCATTCTGAGCAAGCCAAGGGAATCACGCTTTGTTTTGTCCGCAACAATTTGCGGCGCTATCGCGCCTAAGGCAGCCTGACTGATGGGGTCCATGCGAGCTCCAGTGTAATGAGACACCGTCAACCAAGGGTATCCGGCCGAATGAATGCGGTGTCGTCATCATAGCGATTCGCCCCGGGTTCCGAAATGACGTTATTGCGTGTGCATAGGCGTGTCGATAGAGATGGTAGGATGAAGCATTGCTTCACTCTCTAGGCGAAGCTGGGGCAACAAGGTGGCTTCTCATGTGCAAACTCAAGCTTGCCCGCACAGTCGAGCGTAAGGCCTGATTAAAAAATTGGGTACCGCTCTGTAAGCCGAGAGAGAAATCAGAAAAGCGATGAGCGTCAGGGCGAGATCCTAGAATTAAGCTCAGAAGGCAGAAGGCAGAAGGCAGAAGGCAGAAGGCAGAAGGCAGAAGACAGAGATAAAAGAGAAGCGAACCGGTAGTACTATGGCATAAAAATTTTAATGAACAGAATGATCATACGAGAAACCCTACCCACCGATTTTGATGACATTACCCACTGTGTTTTCTCCGCTTTTAAAAATGACGGAGAAGTTTTTCTCATCCGACAATTACGAGCTGATAATGATGTGTTGATCGAGCTGGTGGCCGACGAGAGCGAATCGATAGTGGGGCATGTTGTGGTCTCTCATCTGAGCCTTAGCCCAGATCTTGGCTTGCGGTGTGGAGGTGTCGCGCCGCTATCAGTTCTCCCCAGCCATCAATCTAGAGGAGTTGGCGCTCTATTGATGGAAGCGGTTATCGAGAAAAGTCGATCCTTAGAGCTGGATGCACTCTTTCTCTTGGGTGATCCCGCCTATTACCAGCGCTTCGGATTTCAGATGACGGGTGTACGGAGTGATTACCCTGCAGAGTATTTTCAAGCCTTTGAGCTAACGCCAGGCTGTTTGCGCGATGGTCAAACGAAGGCGCAATACGCGCCAGCGTTTACTGCGATTTAGCATCGGGCTGATGAAGTTGGATAACTCGTTAAGGCTCGGTTGCCAAAATCGCTCTCACAGAATCTATGTCGATTGCCTCAATCTGGCCCCGATGCCCTTTAACGGTAGTGGCCTTGAATAAGGCGTTGAGAATGGCTTCCTCGGTAGCCTCAACCGCCGCCTGAAAAAGAGGTGACATCTCGCGATTGGCAAGGCCATTTGAGGGTGATGATGGCTGTTCGCCGATCTGGTGGCGACGCACGGATTCATGTGTCGAAAAGGCGAGAATGTAATCACCACTGCCATTGGTAACAGGAGAGCCTGTTCTTCCGATTGCAAGCATCGCTCGCGATGCGAGTCGCTCTAAATTTCTGTCTGACAAAGGTGCATCGGTTGCGATAACCACAATGACCGAACCATCTGCATCACCCTTGTCTACCACATCTTTCATAAAATATTGATCGAGCTTATTGCCAACGGGTGTGCCGTCTACGCGGAGCATACCCCCGTAATTTGTCTGTACAAGGACACCCAGGGTAAAGCTACCTAGCTCGGGAGGGAGAATGCGCGAACTGGTGCCAATCCCACCTTTCCAACCAAACGAGATAGTGCCTCGACCTGCACCAATAGAGCCTTGCTCGACGGGACCTGTAGTCGCCGACGCGATCGCTTTTTCAATGTCGTCCGCCCGCAAATGTCTCCCACGGATGTCATTTAAGAACCCGTCATTGGTCTCGCCGACCACTGCATTGACACTTCTAACCTCTTCATTTCCCGACTGTTTCAGTGTCCAAGAAATGGCTGCCTCCATGCCTTGAGGCACTGAAAGGGTGTTGGTCAGAATGATGGGAGTTTCAAGTTCACCGAGTTCGATAATTTGGGTGCTGCCTGCAAACTTGCCGTAGCCGTTGCCTTGATGAAAGCCCGCGGGAACGCGATCGCGATACAGGTTGCCACCATGAGGCAAGATGGCTGTGGCGCCTGTGTTGACAGCATTACCTTTAATTAAGGTGAAGTGCCCAACCAAGACCCCATTAACATCTGTAATAGCATTGAGTGGACCGCGGCGAAGGATGCCGGGTGCGATACCTAGATCCCGAGCGCTTGGGCGCTCGATCGAAGTTTTCGTGTGGGTGGTATCGACCCCGTTTACGCCATCGCTCGACCAAGCGCCGGTGGCCGGGAGCGAGACTAGAAGCGAAAGTGCGCAGGCGATAAAGACTCTGACACGATAATGGCTGCTTAACGCCATAATTTTTTCCTGTGAGAGGGTGTGGTGCAGTGAATATAGCACCGACTGATTACTCTGGGAGCGGCCCATAACGCACCTTTCCTTACCGACGTAGTGCGAGAAACAACAATGTTTTGATCTCTAAAGTTTCAAGAAGTGGCACTTAAAAATAGGGTAGGCATATCCGAAGTCGTCGCCAAAAGTCTGTGCGAGTCATAGCCAGAACGAGTAGTTGAGAATAATGTTTGAGAGGAGTGGTTGAGAGTAAGTGTGCGGTGCCTAGAAGATCACAGCATTTGATGTGGGTCTCACATGATTCGCGATACTGTCATCAGCGCTGTGCGGGTCTATCAATTGCCATGCGTCGTTTGGTAGGGACAATTGCAACGAGAGTATTTGACCCCTTCCGGTGAATCGAACACCATCGAATAAAGCGCTGCTGCGGTTACTCGGGATCGCGGTGGGAGATGTTTTAGTAGATGTTTATGAAGAATCATCGTCGACTCGCTTTGTTGAAAATGCTCAACCATCGAGCTAATAAGATGCTCTCTGACTATGCATCAGCGCCATAGCCGGCGTTAGAAGAATTAAAAACGACAAGGAACGCATCATGCTCTCATTACGTGTCTTACCGTGGTTGGCCATAAGCGCCATTTGTGGCTTTACAAGCATCGCAGCAGCGAAAGCGTCCGAAGATAATCCGCTTGCTGATTTGCCAATGCGCCACATTGGATCCGCCCTCATGTCAGGGCGCATCTCCGACTTTGCCTTCTACCCTGACGGCAATCAGGCGTTTATCACCGGTGTTTCATCGGGCGGCGTCTTCAGGACTACAAACGGTGGTACGACTTGGGAGCCACTGTTTGACGGGGAAGCCTCATACGCCATTGGTGTCGTGGAGATCGACCCTAACGACAGCGATACGCTGTGGGTGGGAACCGGTGAGAACAACGCGCAGCGAAGTGTCGCGGCGGGTGATGGCGTTTATAAGTCTGTCGATGGTGGGAAGTCTTGGACCAATATGGGGCTCAAGAACTCGGGTCACATAAGTCAGATTTGGATTAACCCCTCGGATTCAGACGAAGTCATGGTCGCAGCACAGGGCCCACTGTGGAGTGATGGTGGTGATCGTGGTCTTTATCGGACGACGGACGGCGGGGTCACGTGGGAATCTCTCCTGAGCATTGACGAACACACCGGCATCAACGAATTCGTTGTAGACCCCCGAAATCCTGACGTCATTGTCGCGTCGAGCTATCAGCGACGACGCCATGTTTGGGTATTGATTAACGGTGGGCCCGGAAGCGGTATTCATAAGTCTACTGATCGAGGTAAGACGTGGACCGAAATATCATCCGGTTTACCGAATGACCACATGGGGCGTATTGGCCTGGCGGGTGCACCCAGCGACCCAGATATGGTCTACGCGATCATCGAAGCCAGTGATAAAGAGAAGGGCGTATACCGCTCTACTGACTTTGGCAGCACTTGGGAGAAACGGTCCTCGTACATGACCTCGAGCCCTCAGTACTACAACGAGATTGTGGTCGATCCTCAAAACGCAGAACGCCTTTACGCGCTCAACACCTTTACGATGAAATCGGAGGATGGCGGCAAGTCATTCTCTGCAATCTCGAGCCAGTGGCGCCATGTCGATGATCATGCACTGTGGATCGACCCTGACAACACGGCCCACCTGTACATCGGCGGTGACGGGGGTATTTACGAGAGTTGGGATCGCGGCAGTACATGGCGACATATCCGCAATCTCTCGATTACCCAGTTCTATCGGATCCAGCCCGATTATGTTGAGCCTTTCTATAACGTTTGCGGCGGTACACAGGACAACAACTCTATTTGTGGGCCGTCGCGTACCACCAACGTCCATGGTATTACCAACTCTGACTGGAATGTTGTCCTAGGCGGTGACGGCTACGAGCCCCAGTTTGACCCTACGGACCCCAATACTGTTTACGCCCAATACCAGTATGGGGGACTTGCGCGCTATGACCGCCGCACGCAAGAGCGTGTCTATATCGCACCGCATCCCGAGAGCGGCGAGAACGATTATAAGTGGAACTGGAATACGCCGTTACTAGTTAGTTCGCACGACCCAAAACGGCTCTATTACGCGGCTGAGTACCTATTTCGCTCCAATGATCGTGGCGATAGCTGGCGAAAAATCAGTCCAGACCTCACCCGTCAGATCGATCGCAATAAGCTCGAGGTGATGGGACGTGTATGGGGCGTCGACACGATCGCGAAGAATGACTCCACCTCGATGTATGGCGCTGCCATCATGATTAGCGAGAGCGAACTACAAGAAGGTCTGATTTACGTTGGTACCGACGATGGCGTTATTAACGTCACGGAGGACGGCGGTGAAACTTGGTCGCAAATAACCCGGTTCTCAGGTGTGCCTGATATGACTTACGTTGATGATGTGCAAGCCTCGATGCACGACGTGAACGTTGTCTACGCCGTTATGGAAAACCATAAACGCGGTGACAATAAGCCTTACGTACTCAAGTCGACCAACAAGGGAAAAAGTTGGAAGTCGATAGCGAGTAACCTTCCCGAAAATGGCTTTGCGCATTCGATTGCCGAGGATCATGTTGACCCGAACCTCTTGTTCTTAGGCACCGAGCAAGGCGTATTCGTTACGCAGAACGGCGGTAAGAGTTGGAGCCAAATGCGCAATAACCTGCCAACGATTTCTGTGCGCGATATTGAAATCCAGCGCCGCGAGAACGATCTCGTAGTGGGTACCTTTGGGCGGGGCATCTACATCGTTGACGATTACTCGCCCCTGCGCACAAAAGCAGCTGACCTCGACGATTTCGAGTTATTTGCGCCGCGAGACCCTTGGTTATTCATTGAGGGTGACGTCTGGGGTGGTGTTGAAAAGGGTTCGATTGGTCACGCGTTCTTCACCGCACCGAATCCTGAATTTGGTGCTGTCTTCCGCTATTACGTCAAAGACGGCTTGAAAAGCAAGAAGCAAATTCGGCGCGCCGCTGAAATTACTGTCGAAAAAGAAGGGGGCGATACGCCATATCCCTCCTGGGATGCACTGCGCGAGGAAGACCGAGAGCGCCGTCCATCGCTGCATATTCTGGTGCGAGATGCTGCCGGGCAGATGGTGCGGCAAATTCCCGCAAAGTCAGGTAGCGGTCTACATCAGACGGCGTGGGATTTGCGGCTGCCGGCACCTGACCCTGTCAGCGTGAAAGCAGCAGGACCCCGACCTTATTGGGAAAGTGATCCCGCAGGGCCGCTTGCCTTACCGGGGAAGTACAATGCCGCTCTGGCGCTAGAGCGTGATGGTCTACTTACTGAGGTTGGACAGGCCCAATCATTCACTGTGAAGGCGCTCGATAACAGCGAGGAGATCACTGACGATCGGCGTCAGCTACAAGATTTCCAAATCAAGGTAGCCTCATTGCAACGTGCCGTTAAAGGTGCTGTTCGCAGCTTGGGTGAGTTAGATAATCGTGTCGCACATTTGCGCGCCGCCTTGCCTGTGACGCCCAGTTCGACTGAGTCAGAACGCAATGCGATCAGTAAGCTTGAGTCGCAATTGGCTGATCTTCGCGTCATGCTCCGGGGCGACCGCACAGTGAGTAGTCGTAACGAACCTTCGCCCATGTCGATCTCTTCACGTGTGTCGGCTGTTTACGGTACGACGGTATTTTCTCAGTCAGCAGTGGGAGGCAACTTGAAAGACTCCTACGCGATTGCTGCAGACGAGTTCTCAGGAGCACTCATGAGTCTCCAGCAAGTGGCAAAAGGCGTCACAGATCTTGAGGCGACGCTCGAGGGGCAAGGTGCACCATGGACACCCGGGCGCATTCCTGAATGGTCCGGTGCTCCATGAGGTTTTCGCAAGTGCTAAACCTTAACGTGCACTCATCTTCGGTCGCAGTCCTCAGCTTTTTGCTCGCCTTATTGGCAAGCAGCAATGCGGTTGCAGGCTTGGGCGACACAGCGGCGGAGAGCTCCACCTTAGAGGTGAGTCACAACATTCCCGAGCTGATTGTGGGTGATACTAGTGCTGTTCAGCTATTTGATGCGCACCCTCGCTTTGCGCAGGGGTACGAAGCACTTGACGCTGCGGTACTTGAATTGCCGGATGGGGTCAGTGTCTTACTGTTCTTCGGTACCTGGTGCCACGACAGCGAGCGCGAGGTGCCGCGCTTGTTAAAATTACTTGAGACGGCAGGCCTTAGAGAGGACAAGCTTACGCTCATTGCCTTGGATTATCGAAAGCGAGAGCCCGAGGGACGAGCGACAAAATTTAACGTCCGCTATACCCCGACCGCTATTTTTATGCGAGACGGGGAAGAGGTGGGGCGTATTGTCGAGCGACCCAACACAAGCTTATACGAGGACATTAAAGCGATGTTTGCTGATATCGATTAAGAAGCTGACGGGAGGTGGCTAATCACCGACTGGAGATTGCGACAGAGTTAGCTGAATGCGATTGAGATGCAAAGCCAATAGCAGGGTTTTGATCTAAGTTTGTTCTCGAGTCAGCTTGCTCGGGGAGTCAATTCGGGACAGCAAAAGAATAAGAGTCCCGAAAAATGAAAGTCCCGAAAAATAAAAGCACCGAAAAACAAAAGAACAGAAAAGCAGAGAAGCTCAATAGAGCATCAAAAGAATAAGAAGGGTTTTAGTATGGCGGTGGGAAGCATTATTCCAACGATTAGATACAAAGACTGCCCCGCCGCGATCGACTGGTTGCAGCGCGCTTTTAATTTTGAAGTGCACTTCATAGTGCCGGGCGAAAGCGGTGAAGTTCTTCACGCACAACTCACCTGCGGCGAGTCGATGATTATGTTGGGCTCCGCGCACGATGATGACGATTTTGGCAAGCTACACGCCGCACCCAGTGAAGTAGCCGGGAAGAACACTTCAAGCTTTTACATGGTCGTTGAGGACGCTGATAAGCATTGTGCAAATGCGCGAGAGCATGGCGCTGTGATTGTCAGCGATGCCCGCGATGAGGAATACGGGGGTCGGGGTTACACCTGCAAAGATCTTGAGGGGCATATCTGGACCTTCGGAACTTATGACCCTTGGTCCACGCTTGGAGACGCACATGTTTAGTCATATCGTGCTGGGTACCAATGACTTGAACGTAGCAATCGCATTCTACGATCAGGTCATGGCGACGCTTGGCTACGCACGTCACGATACCGGCGACACCTATGCGGGTTACGGTAAAGCGGCCGATATTGGCAGTGGGCAGAACTGCTTGTGGATTACTATGCCATTAGACGGCGAGCCAGCCACATGTGGCAACGGGACGAATATCGCCTTACTTGCTGAGGACCGTCAGGCGGTTGATGCGTTCCACACAGCGGCCATTGAACAGGGAGCGCAAGACGAGGGCGCGCCTGGATTAAGGGACGAGGTTCATCCGCATTTCTACGCCGCTTATTGTCGCGACCCGGATGGGCATAAACTCGTGATTGTCTGTCATAAAGATTCCGCTGATGCTGCAGGCTGAGTTTGCCTGGGGGGATCAAATCTGCCTGGAGACGTCGGTCGAGCCCGAGATGGCAGCCGAGATGTGCGCCGTTCAATTTTTCGATCGGTTTGCTAAACCCCTTCCACTTATAGACATTTGCGGGGGGCGCGTGTTCGGCAGCTTGGCGAATGTATTCGACAATGAGGTTATAAATGTCTGAACGCTTTCTAGATCGGCCATTAGTAAATGGCGCTGCAATTGTTTGGTCAGTGTTGGCTTTTGGGTTTGTGATTGGGAGTGTATCGGCCAGCGAACCGATGACCGTTGCAGAGACACCAACGACTGCGCGCACACAAGAAGGGGATTTTATCTTTTGGCGCGAGCACAGAATCGATGATGAGGACATCAACGGAGGTGTCCCGATCCGTGGCGGTGACGGCATCGCCATTGGCGACATCGACGGTGATGGTGTCGAGGATTTGGTAACCGCTCACGAGGACTCAAATCATATTCGTATCGCTTTCTCGGACGGTCGCTCCGATGAGTGGGTACTTCGGACGATTGCCGAGGAGCAATGGGCCGGTGCTGTGGAAGACATTGCGCTCATTGACTTGAACGCCGATGGCTATCTCGATGTCGTTGCCGCCTGTGAGGATGCTCATCTTTTGTATCTTCAGAATCCAGGAGAGCAAGCGCGCACCGAGAACTGGACAGCATTGATTCCGGAATTCAGTAAGGGACGTGGGTCTTGGCTACGGGTTTTTGCAACGGATATTGATGGTGATGGCCACGCCGAACTTACGGCCGCTAATAAAGGAACTGCGGACGTCGTGCGACTCGATGCAGGTGATGCGGATAATGGCGCAACCTCTCTGATTCGGGTTGTGGGTGACCCGCTTGAATCGGCGAGCTGGAGCGAGACCGTGCTGTATCAAGTTGGCGTGCCTAATACGGCGTTACCCGTCGACATTGATGGTGACGGTGATATGGATGTGATCGCCGCGAAGCGGGTTCGCCAGCAAATTGTGATCATAGAGAATCAGGGACTAGGCGATCAGGGTGAGTTAAGCAAAGCCGCTAAGCCTATCCGGATTGTTCCCGGTTTTGATGCGCCAACGGGTTGGCGAGGGCTAAGTAACGCATTTCATGCCGACACGGCGGATATCAACAATGACGGTCGCTTGGATCTTCTGGTGAATGTGCTTGAACTTGCTGATGATCCCAGTTTTCGTCATGCGGGCCTTGGGTGGCTTGAGCAAGGTAAGAACTTGGATGATCCGTGGGTTTTTCATCGTGTAGGCAATACGCTGCCAGACTGGGTAATCGGCATCCACGTCACAGATATCGATAACGATGGAGATCCAGACGTGGTTACCGGCGGTTACTCCGGCATCAATATTATCGAGGGGGCTTACTCAGGCGCGTCGCGAGACTTTGATGATCCCTCGGTGACATCTGCTTCGTCAGTCGGTCGGATTAGCTGGTTTGAAAACCCGGGTAATGTCGACGAGAAATGGTTGCGCCATGACGTCTCGCGTCGCGTCAGAGGCATGTTCGATATGTATGTTTCGCGTGATCTCGATGGCGATGGCGATATGGATCTGATTGCCACGCGCGGCAACAGCGGTGAGTACGATGGTGTGTTTTGGCTCGAGCAGATTCGCAGCAAAACACCGTCCCCAAGTTTCATTCCGGCGCGCAAATCAGAAAGTCGCCCCCTTCCTTTGCCACCGGCAAATTGGCTAGAAATATACGACCGACGAACCACCTATATTGCACCCAATAAGGTCGGCGATAAACCCTAGATAAACTCAGGACTCAGGACTCAGGACTCAGGACTCAGGACTCAGGACTCAGGACTCAGGACTCAGGACTCAGGACTCAGG
>CBFIHK010000014.1:0-39407 GCA_965662305.1 Luminiphilus sp. | reverse complement strand
GATCTGCCCTGACGCGACCGCCGAGTTATTGGCAACAAAACCCACGACATGGCCACCTATTCGCCCTAAACACGTGATGGTGTTTTTCGCACGCTCCTCCTGTATTTCGAGGAAGTCGCCATGGTCGCAAAGTTGCTGAATGATGATGGAACTATCAACGGGTGTATTGAATCCGGTGGCTGACTCGAACGCTGTTTTTAACAGCGTATCGATGTCGCTAGTGCTACGGTCGATTGGATCAGAGCACTCTTGCACATCGGGCGCGGTTGCGTTGTTGTCCGGCAGATAGCGCAGTATCTCGCGAACTTTGCGAAGCGCTGCAACTTCATCCTCAACGACAAAGTCTGTGACACCCGTCTGGCTATGAACTCCGGGGCCACCCAGTTCATCGGGCGTGATATCCTCACCCAAAACAGATTTCACAACACCCGGCCCCGTTAAACCAAAAAACGTATCTTTAGGTTGAATCAAGAAACTGCCCTGACGAGGTAAGTAACTGCCACCGCCGGCATTAAAACCGAACATGCACATGATACTGGGGACAACGCCCGATATTTTCCGAAGCCCTGTAAACGCTTCTGCGTAGCCATCTAGGCCACCGACGCCCGCAGGGATATAAGCGCCCGCAGAGTCATTGAGGCCCACCAGCGGAATACCCCGCTCGCCCGCGAGCTCAAAAAGCCGTGCGAGCTTTTCGCCGTTGGTGGCATCCATCGAGCCTGCGCGCACAGTGAAGTCATGGCCGTAAATGGCAACATCGCGGCCATCGATGCGACCAACAGCTGTCACGAGTGAAGCGCCATCAAGGTTGGGACCCCAGTTTTGATACAAAACTGTGGGTTCCTCATCCACCAAAAACTCGATGCGTTCCCAGACAGTCATCCGGTTTTTGCTGTGCTGTCGCTGGATGTTTCTGCCAGTGGCCGCAGCTTGCGGTAGTGCCTGCAATTCGGCACCACGCGCTATCGCAGCTTGGTAATCCGTCGATGACGACTGTGCTTTAGCTTGGGCATCAAAAGGATTCGTGAGCGTAGGCGTCACGTCGTTTGTGTGAGTAGTGTCCATTCTTATCCTTGAATGTTAGAAACCGCGCGGGGGCGTGGTCGGTCGCTTTAAATGAGCGGCTACATTTCATACGCACGCCAACGATATCCGATCTGTCAATCATCGCACAAAGCTACGGGAAAAACCCCTTCAAATGGACCTATTTTTATGCCGTACATCGTCTAAATGCGTGGAACTTCGAGCCTTGAACAAAACTCATTTCGTTCCTCTGGGTCCGCAATAGACATCGCGTGTTTGACAATATCTTGCGTGAGATGTGGCGCGAGTTGTTCGATAAAGGCATACATAAAGCCCCGCAGGAAAGTCCCACGTCTAAACGCGATACATGAAAGAAGTGAAGCGAAGTAATTGGGCGAGCCAATCTTGATTAAATCAGCGTCACCCTGCGCTTCGTAAGCCATTGTAGAGATGATGCCAACACCCAAACTCTTTCGGACATAGGTCTTGATAACGTCAGCATCAGCAGCGGTCACAACATAATTGGGAGTAAGTCCGCGCGCTTCAAAACCCTCATCAATGCGAAAGCGTCCCGTGAAGCCCTCGGTGTAGGTGATAATTGGGTGATGCGCTATTTGCTCTAACGTTGGGGAATCTACCTCCGCAAGGGGGTGCCCGCTCGGAACCACCACACAGTGTGACCAGCGAAAAAACGGCAATGTCACCAATGATGCGTATTGTTGTAGTGCCTCCGTCGCAATGGCGAAGTCCACGCTCCCTTTGGCTGCCATCTCTGCTATCTGCTGAGGACTACCTTGCCGCATCTCAAGCGACACATCAGGGTGCTCGACAGAAAATCGAGATATCGAGTCCGGCAAAACATACCTAGCCTGTCCATGCGTGGTTGCGAGCGACATACTTCCGGACACATTGTCCGAGTGATCCTGCGCAATACGTTTAATGGATTCGGTTTGTCGAAGGATCTCACCCGCCATTTCAATAATCGCCTCTCCGGCGGGTGTTATGTGAGTCAGGTGCTTGCCACTTCGAGAGAAGATCTCCACTCCCAGCTCGCCCTCTAGTAGTCCGATTTGTTTACTAATTCCCGGCTGCGACGTAAACAGACTCTGTGCGGTAGCAGACACATTGAGGTCATGATGCGCGACCTCCCAGATATATTTGAGCTGTTGCAACTTCATAATAATCACAAGGCATTAAAATAAGCTCTGAAAGATACTTTGGTTCTAAGGAACTGTACAGACCAGATTAGGATTCGTTTGCAACACCATGCGGGACATGCCCCGTGGCAACGTGATCAGCGGCGAGGTTACAGTGTGTCTCTTGATCATCAAAGAAAACGTCCGCATCGTAGGCCTTAAGAAACTCAACTTTCGGTAAGCCACCTAAGAAAATTGATTCGTCCAACCGCACATCCCATGCGCGCAAAGTGCGGATGACACGTTCGTGGGCAGGGGCGGAACGGGCTGTTACCAGCGCCGTGCGAATCAATGGAGACTCGTCGGGTAGTGACTGCTGAAGCACGTGCAGAGCGCTTAAAAAGCTTTTAAACGGACCACCGGTAAGCGGCTGATTACGCTGTGCAACTTCACTCTCGGTGAACGCCTCCAGTCCTTTGGCTTTATAGACCTTCTCCGCTTCATCTGAGAACAGAACAGCGTCACCATCGAAGGCAAATCTGATGACTGCGTCATCAGATTCGGTAACCGGTTTTGATACCAATGTCGCGGCTGCTACGTTGTTCTCCAACGCCTTTCGGACATCTCCAGGCTCTGATGAAAGAAATAAATGGCAGCCAAAAGCTTGTATGTATCGCCACGGCGACTCCCCCCCGCAGAATGCCGCGCGGGTAATCGGCAGACCGTAATGCTCAATAGAATTGAATATCCTCAGGCCCGTATCAGCAGAGTTTCTTGAAAGAAGAACAATTTCCACACCCAGAGGGTCTTCAAGCGTCTCATTCAACCTCAGCAGTTTTTTAGCCAGCGTAAACGCTTGACCACGCTCCAAGGGCGTGTCTTCTTGCTCGATTTGATACGCCGAGTAGGCTTCAAGCCCCTCCTCTTCGTAGACCAAATGCTCCGCATCAAGATTGAACAGAGCTCTCGAGGAGATCGCGATGACAAGTTTTTCCGGTGCAAGCGTTGGCATTGACCTAGTCTAACCCCGTCTGACCCAGCTGTAAGCCTCTCAGTTCGTCGCCTCTTTGACTGTTGGCTTGCGCGAAAAGTACTCGCGCGTCAAGGCAAAGACTACCGGCGACAAGAGCAAGAGCCCAACGAGGTTCGGTATGGCCATAAACGCATTGAGCGTGTCTGCCACTAGCCAAATGAGCCCCAAGTCCGCACCCGCACCGACAGGAATAGCGAGAACCCAGAGAACCCGGAACGGCATAATTCCTTTGGTGCCGAACAAATAAACGACACAGCGTTCACCATAGAAGGCCCAGCCCATCATTGTTGTGGTTGCGAAGACAATGACGCCTATGGTGACAACCCATTCTCCTCCCGGAAGTGCCGCACCAAATGCCATCGACGTCAAGCTGGCGCCTGACACGCCTGAATCCAACACGCCCGTCAGCACAATCACTAATCCCGTCATGGTGCAGACAATTAAGGTATCAATCAGTGTGCCCAACATCGCAATCAAACCCTGCTCTACCGGCTCATTTGTTTGCGCCGCAGCATGCGCTATGGGTGCGCTACCGAGACCCGCCTCATTAGAAAAGATGCCTCTTGCAACGCCAAATCGAATGGCGGCCCAAACAGTCGCTCCTGCAAAGCCACCTGCCGCGGAAGCGCCGTTGAAGGCACTGTCAATGATCACAGCGAATGCGGCGGGAACCTCGGAAAGGTGCATCAAGATAACAATCAAACTCATGACAATGTATGAAATTGCCATGACGGGTACGATCGCCCCTGCCGTATCCGCGATTCGCTTGATGCCACCTAGGATAACGGCTCCGACCAGAACCATGAGCACACCGCCAGTTGCCCACCAGGGAATGAACATGTAATCAGTGAGTACTTGCGAAACTGAATTGGACTGGACCGTGTTTGCCAAGCCAAAGCCAGCTGTGGCACCAAATAATGCAAACGCGAAGGCCAAGCCTTTGGCGAACCCTCCGTAGCGATCCCCAAGGCCGTTACGGATGTAGTACATGGGCCCGCCTGAGTAGCCGCCTTGATCGTCCTGCTCCCTGTAGCGAACAGCCAGCACGCCCTCCGCGTATTTGGTCGCCATACCAAACAGCGCAGTGATCCACATCCAAAACAAGGCACCCGGCCCTCCGAGTGTTATCGCCGTGGCAACCCCGGCGATATTTCCCGTCCCTATCGTGGCTGAAAGGGACGTCATCAGTGCTTTGAAAGGGACAATGTCACCCTCACCACGCCCGGACACACCGGAAAACAAAAGCGAAACCGCACGAGGCACCTTTCGAAGCGTCATAAAGCCAAGGCCCAGCGTTAAATAGATGCCTGTGCCGAGCAGAAGAATGAGCATGGGAAGTCCCCAAGCCACAGCATTCACTTCACGGATAATAGTTTCAAGCATCGAACTGCCTCTTCGTTATTGTCTTGTATTGAGCCGTTCAGGCGCGCCCCAGCGCGGCCTCAACTGCTGATGCATAGGGGAAGATACCGAAAACCCCACCGGTATGCATAAAAATGATATCCAATGCGCTAGAGGCAAATTCACCACTCGCCAAATCGGTGACCAAGCCGTAAAACGCCTTTCCGGTGTAAACCGGATCAAGCGTAATACCCTCAAGCCGAGCCAGCTCGGCGAGCGTGTCAAAGATCTCCTTGCCCGCTCTCCCATAGCCCGGACCTATGTAGTTGTCATTTGTTACTGTCTTGATCGGCGCCGAGGGAAGCTCTGGTCGCGCTGCGCATAGATTAGACCAGTCTTCTTGCGCCTTGGTGTTGAAGTAGGCCTCGTCATCGCATACCGCATAGCTAATGACATCGGCGTCTAACTCATGCAGTAAAACACCGGCATTTAGACCAGCTTGCGTACCACCCGAGCCCGTCGCATGAACAATCGCAGCTGAGGACAGATCACTCCGCCTCATATCTTCAGCGAGCTCTTCCACGGCGGCAATGTATCCCCAAATGCCCATGGCATCGCTGCCACCAATCGGAATGGTCAGCGCCTTCTCACCGCGTGCCGCCCAACGCTTTTCGGCATCAGCCAGATGGACGGTCATCTCATCACCTGTTGTGCTTTTAGACACATAGGTGATCTGAGCGTTGAGCATACGACTCAATAAGTAATTGCCACTGAGCTCCTGCTCATGACCGCGAAGGATCAGCTCGCATTTGAGCCCCAGTTGGGCAGCAACCGCTGCAGTTGCGCGGCAGTGGTTACTCTGCAGTGCGCCGGCCGTCACCAATACCTTACAACCCGTTTGACGTGCCTCAGCCGCCAAAAATTCAAGTTTTCTGACTTTATTGCCGGTGAGCAGCGAACCCGTCAGGTCATCTCGTTTGCACCAGATGCGACGCCCCTGCCCCCAGCGCTCGCTTGCGCGGGTGAGCAGTTGAAACGGCGACGGAAGCATCGCCAACGACTCTCTCGGTGGATATTGAATAATGGTCTTAGGCTCCAAGATTCTTGATTGTACCCTTGGGTAGTGTTGCCGTTACATGCGTTCGCTGAAACTTGAGATCAACTTTTTCAGAAACGTTAACAACAACGTAGAGATCGGTCAGATCAACAATCTTGCCCATAAGCCCTGAGCTCATCAGCACTTCATCGCCTTTGCCCAAGGCGCTCACAAGTTCGGCGTGTTCCTTTTGACGCTTGCGCTGCGGTCTGATCGTCGTGAAGTACATAAAGACGAGCAAGCCGATCATCATAATCGGGAGGAACCACTCGCCCCCTGCAGGTGGTGGAGTTCCGGCTTGTGCGTGCGCCTGACTAATAAACATGATTAAACCTCATTTAAATCAATATTTTAGGATGTATATCTACAAAGCTTAGATGTTGAAATCGATGATAACGGGGGCGTGGTCTGAAAATCGTTCATCGCGGTAAATCGTGAAACCCTCACCTTTGCCCGATAACCCAGGTGTCACAAGCATGTAATCGAGTCGCCATCCCGTATTGTTGGCCCACGCCTGCCCTCGGTTGGACCACCAGGTGTAAAGATCTGGCTCGGTTGTCATCTGCCGAAAGACGTCCACCCAACCCTGCTGGTCATAGAGGTGCGTAAGCCATTCCCGCTCGTGCGGCATAAAGCCAGAGTTCTTCTGGTTGCTACGCCAGTTCTTAATATCAATATTTTGGTGGCACGTATTCCAGTCCGCGCAAATGATGAACTCCCGGTCTTCCTCCAGAAGCGCCTTCATATGAGGCGTGAACTTTTTCATGAAAACATCTTTGCGCGCCTGTGCAGCGTCATTACTTGAACCCGATGGAACATAGAGCGAAATAACACTAAGGCCTTCGAAATCCGCCCTTAAATACCGACCTTCAGAGTCAACTGGCTCCCACCCAACTTTCGTCTGGATTGCAGAAGGCTCCCGCTTCGCATAGAGCGCGGTACCACTGTAGCCCTTCTTTTCCGCGTCGTTGTAGTAGCAGTGGAAACCCTCGGGACGAAACGCATCGTCAACTAGCTGATGCTCTTGCGCCTTGGTTTCCTGAATACACACGACATCAGCGTCTTGGTTTGCGAGCCATTCAAAGAACCCCTTTCGCTGCGCGGCCCTAATTCCGTTGGTATTGCAGGTGATTACTCTGAACACGGCATCAGTCCTTCTTGATTCCCTGAACCATCGTTTGTGCCCCTTTGATGAAGTCTTGGGTCTCTTTCGAGTCCTCTTTGCCATCTCGCAGCAACCGCATATCAACTGGAACCGTGATGCCTTTCTCTGCCGCTGGACGCACCTTGATGGCATTGTGCCAACGCTGCAAGTGCTCGAGACCATCAATCTCGATACCGCTCCACCGATGCGAGCGGACCCAAGCCCAGTTCGCCATGTCAGCGATACTATAATCGCCTGCCAAATACTCGGTCTTACCCAGTTGCGTATTCAGCACCTCGAACAAGCGCCGACCCTCGCTCTGGTAGCGATCGATCGCTGGCTGTATTTTCTCGGGGAAATAACGAAAAAACACGTTGGCTTGCCCCATCATCGGCCCAACACCGCCCATTTGGAACATGAGCCATTGGATAACGCGCGATCGACCGACGACATCGCTCGGAAGGAATTTGCCGCTTTTTTCGGCAAGGTGGATCATGATCGCGCCTGATTCAAAAATAGACAGGTCATACTCGCGATCATAGATCGCCGGAATCCGTCCATTCGGCGAGTGCACCAAGAAAGGCTCCTGCTTTTGCTCACCTGACCTCAAATCGATGGTGTGAACCTCGTAATCGAGGCCCATCTCCTCTAGGGCTATGGATACCTTATGCCCGTTAGGCGTTGGCGACGTGAATAAGTCGATCATAGACCGAGTTCTTGGAGCGTATTCAATACAACTTCGTGGTGATCTTTTGTCTTGAACTTATTGATGATCTGGCAGAGATTGCCGTCTTTATCGACGAGATAGCTGGTGCGCAGAATGCCATCAAACTCTTTACCCATAAACTTCTTGGGTCCCCATGCACCGTAAGCGTCAGCTACTGAGTGATCCTCATCACTCAAGAGCTGGAAGTTAAGCGCATCGCGCTCAACAAACTTAGCCAAACGTTTTACGGGATCGGGGCTGATACCAAAAACAACGGTGTCGTGGGCAGCCAGTTGCTCCGCAATATCGCGAAGACCTTGCGCTTGTACCGTACACCCGGGAGTCATCGCTTTGGGGTAGAAATAGACCAGCACATTCTTTTTGCCCTGATAATCACCGAGAGAAACCTCAGTGCCAGTGTGATCTTGAAGTGAGAACGCAGGTGCCGGTGCACCTGTAGTTGGTAAACCCATTTATAAACCCTCGTGTAACTGATTTTTCGTTAAGCGTCGTAACAGGAAGGTCTTAGCCTGTGCGACGGTGTTGATATCTGATTGTACTGTTGCGGATGGGGAATTCTTGAGTCTTCCGATCCTCGAAGAACTCACGCAGCATCTCGATGACAACCGGAAACGCAAGTTCATCCCAAGGAATTTCGTCTTCCGAGTACAGGCGGCTCTCGAGGCTCTCTGAACCAGCACCAAATTTTCCATCGAGCACTTCGCAGCGATAAAAAACATAGACCTGGCTGATGTGAGGTACATCGAAGATACGATAAAGACTCATATCAACGGCGCGCGCCTCAGCCTCTTCCCACATTTCCCGAGCAGCGCCCTCCTCGGTCGTCTCACGGTTTTCCATGAAACCCGCAGGCAGTGTCCATTTACCATAGCGAGGCTCAATCGCGCGCTTGCAGAGCAGCACCTTGTCACCGACCGTCGGAATACAGCCGCAAATAATTTTGGGATTAACGTAAAAAATCTCGTGACAGGCTGGGCAAACATCGCGCTCGCGATCTTCGCCCTCGGGGATTTTTCGCTCGACCTCGGTGGCGCACTTGGAACAATACTTCATGAAACCAGATCCTTTGTATCCCACCGCTGTCTGCGGTCAATATCTCGGACAGCCACTGTAACCCATTGCCCATCACCCTCGGAATCTTCTCGCTTCCAAAAAGGTGCGTCTGTTTTGAGTGTGTCCATGACAAACTCACAGGCACTAAAAGCCTCAGCGCGATGATCGGCGCTTGTCGCAACAAAAACGATGGGCGTCTCACTCGAGAGGCTGCCAAAACGGTGGACAATCTGCCAGGATTTGAGGTCAAAACGCCGTCTTGCCTCGGCGCCGAGATCGTTTAACACCCGTTTTGCCATTTCCACGTAGCACTCCAGATGTAGTGTCTCGACATCGCCTTGCGCGTTGAAGTCGCGCACAAACCCGGCAAATGTGGTCACAGCACCGTGCGGGTTACTGGCATAAAATGCCGTCGCAAGGTCCCCGGGAGAGATATCTTTGTCAGTGACGGTAACCGACACCTTAGCCCCCGGTCATGGGAGGGAAAAAGGCGACCTCATCACCGTCATTGATCGCCTCCTCCTGAAACACAACGCGCTGATTGACGGCCTGGATGAGGTTCGGGTGAGATAAGGCCTCCACCCACGCTTCACCGCGTTCGCCAAGCAATGACTTAAGGCCTGCAACTGTCGATATCTCCTCGGCAAAATCGAGTGTCAGTTCCTCGGTTCCTACGGCCTCTCTGATGAGAGAAAAAAACTTCACTTTAACCGTCACGCTGCCACTCTCCTGATTTACCGCCGGTTTTTTCGAGCAAAGATACTTCCTCTATCACCATGCCTCGATCAAGCCCCTTAGCCATATCGTAGATTGTGAGCGCAGCGACTGAGGCCGCAGTCAGCGCCTCCATTTCGATACCCGTTTGGCCGCGTACTTTACACGTCACCTCGGTCACGACCCCCGGGAGCCCGTGATCCAACTGCATATCGACAGACACCTTAGTGATCGATAAGGGGTGGCATAGAGGAATCAAGTCGCTTGTCTTTTTTGCTGCCTGAATCGCCGCAATCCTCGCTGTGGCCAACGCGTCGCCCTTTTTCAATTCGCTGGACTCGATGGCTGCAAGTGTCGACGCAGCCATACGAATCTTCGACCGCGCAACTGCCACACGCTGTGTGACTTCCTTATCCCCCACATCCACCATGTGGGCCTCGCCACGGTTATCGAGGTGGGTCAATGATTGCTCGTTACTCATTATCTTTTGTATCGCAGAGCTTAAAGCTGGAAGCTTACCGCAACTGTGGCATGCTGTGGCAGGAAAGCGCCTTGATAACGATAAAGATAAGGTGCACAACGTGAAACGGTGGAAGACGTGACCCAAGACTCATCAAGTGCCGCCCCAAACCCCTCGTCCAACCATTCGTCAAACTATAAATGGTTTGTGCTGGGTATTCTGACGCTGGTCTACACCTTCAACTTCATCGACCGCCAGATTCTTGTCATATTGCAAGAGCCGATAAAAGCGGATCTCGGCCTCAGTGATACACAGCTAGGACTATTAACCGGCTTTAGCTTTGCGGTTGTCTATGTAACCGCAGGGATACCGATCGCCTGGCTCGCTGATCGCAGTAATCGGCGGAATATCGTCGCCGCCTCGCTCGGCATCTTCAGTGTGATGACCACACTCTCGGGAATGGTCCAAAACTACACGCAGTTGTTGCTCGCACGCCTCGGTGTTGGGCTCGGGGAAGCAGGCGGCTCGCCACCCTCGCACTCGATGCTGAGCGACTATTTCCCCGAGGAAAAACGTGGGACAGCCATTTCAATTTATACCACCGGCATCTACTTTGGGATATTTTTCGGCTACTTCGCCGGTGGGTGGATTGCGGAAACTTTTGGGTGGCGAAACGCTTTCTTCATTGTAGGTATCCCTGGCATTGTCCTGGCATTCCTACTGCTGATTTTAGTTAGGGAGCCAAAGCGCACCCTGGCTTCGGCAGCTAGCCAGGATAAGGCAAGTTTTAAAGACACAATGGCTGTTTTGGCCAAGCGTCCATCGTTCTGGTGGATAGCACTGGGATGCTCCACCGCGTCCTTTGTCGGGTATGGCAACGGTAACTTCTTCCCTTCCCTGCTAATCCGTAACTATGGATTATCCGTCACGGAAGTAGGTGTAGTCCTTGGCGTCATTGGTGGGACAACAGGCATGTTAGGCACCTTCCTAGGGGGCTATTTAGCTGATCGCTGGGGAAAAAAAGATAAGCGTTGGTATGTCCGTATTGCGCTCTACGGGATCCTGCTATCCCTGCCGCTTTCCTATATCACTCTACTAGGGACTGAGCCGCTTTACGTGATTATGGCCTACGCGCCTGGCCACATTTTGGGCACGCTTTATTTGGGGCCCTGCATCGCCATTTGCCATACGCTCGTACCGGCCGGCATGCGCGCCAGCACCTCCGCCATTCTGTTATTCGTCATTAACATGATCGGCCTTGGCTTGGGCCCGTTATTCGTGGGGGCGCTGTCAGATTCCTACAGCACATATTTTGGTGCTGAGAATTTACGATATGCCATGGTTACAGCACTCACGATTGGCACATCGGGAGTTTTCTTTTTTTGGAAAGCGCAACGAGCCCTGCTCAGTGACATTGAAAAGACCCAGGGTACGCTTGAAGCAAACTGAGTAAAGGCGCTCGCGAGTGGCAAGAGCCTCAACGGCGCCGTTTCGAGGCAAATCTAGATCTTTGACAACAAAACGGTAGATATAGGCAGGATTTACCTTTCTCAGCGTAGCAGGTAGGCGTAGTCTGCGCGCTTTCCCAGCCCGTACATATCCCATGACCGATTCTGATTCCGCGCCAACGGCTTTCGACAGCCTTGGTTTGCCCCATTTTTTACTGAATTCCCTCACTGATTTAGGCTACGAGGCTGCAACACCGATCCAAGCGGAGACAATCCCCGCCATGCTCAACGGTAAAGATGTCGTCGGCATAGCACAAACTGGTACGGGCAAGACGGCTGCGTTCGCCCTCCCCTCACTCGCGAGCTTGGATTTTGATTCGGTTGTGCCGCAGATTCTCGTTCTTTGCCCGACGCGCGAGCTTTCGATGCAAGTGGCGGATGCGTTCAGGAGCTATGCCAAGCGCTCCAAAGGCTGCAAGGTTGTTGCCCTCTGCGGAGGTAACGATATGCGCCAGCAACTCAAGCAATTGAGAGAAGGTGTCCACGTCATCGTGGCGACGCCCGGTCGTCTCCTCGACCACCTCAATCGAAAGTCGGCTGACTTCAGTCAGATCAAGACCGTTGTGCTGGACGAAGCTGATGAAATGCTCCGTATGGGCTTCATAGACGATGTAGACGAGATCCTCTCGCAGACGCCCAAAGGTCGGCGCGTAGCGCTGTTTTCAGCCACCATGCCGCCGCGCATACGTGAAATTGCCAACGTGCACCTTGTGGACCCTGTCGAGGTCTCTATCGCCTCTCAAGCGACAACGAACACCAATATTGAGCAGCGTTATTGGTTGGTAAAAGGAACAAACAAGCTCGATGCCCTCACTCGCTTTATGGCGGTAGAGGATACTCAAGGGGTCCTTGTCTTCGTGCGAACGCGCGAGTCGACCTCGGCCATTGCAGATCAGTTGCGCCAACGAGGTTTTAATGCCTCACCGCTCAACGGCGATATTGATCAAAAGACACGAATAAAGACCGTGGAACAGCTAAAGGACGGTCGGCTCGACATCGTCGTTGCCACCGATGTTGCCGCTCGAGGCTTAGACGTAGAGCGTATAACTCATGTGATCAACTACGATATTCCTTTCGATCGTGAGTCTTATGTCCACCGAATTGGCCGCACAGGTAGAGCGGGACGCGCGGGTAAAGCGATCCTGTTTGTTGCACCGCGTGAGCGTCGAATGCTTCACAACATCGAGAAGGTGACCAAGCAAAAGATTCAACCCCTTGACTTACCGACACATGCTGAAATGGATGCAAAGGCGAGAGAACGGCTTGTCAACAAGCTGCGTGATGCTTTGGCAGCACCTAAGCATCCGAAAGCGAATGACGCGGTCGAGCAGCTTTTAAAAGACGGACACAGCCACAAAGACATCGCTATAGCCTTAGCTGGCATGGTAATGGACGGTGCAGAGCTGCCCCCAGAGCCAGCTAAGTCAGGAAAAACCCGCGCTGAGTCCGAGGGGAAGTCATCACGAGATGCGCGCAAGGAGCCTCGTCCACTCAAGGACAAGCACGGTAAAGAGCGCGAAGTTCCAATCTCTTACACAGTAAAAGAGCTAGGACGCGCTCGCCCGCTTGAGGAGCATCCCGATGTGGTAATGGAGCGTTTCTGGTTGGGCGTTGGAAGAGAGCAGAGTGTAAAGCCCAGTGAGATTATGGGTGCCATTGCGAATGAGGCTGGTATCGAGGGCGAATTCATTGGCAAAATCAATATTTTCGAGCACTACGCGACCATCGACCTTCCTGAGGGTATGCCCAAACCGATTCTCAAGCATTTGAAGAAAACACGTGTGCGAGGGACTAATCTCGGTATCGTCAGAGTCGTTGATTCGTACTCGGCATAGAGCGAGTCGATAAGGACCTAGCTGCTATCCTTCGACACTCTTTCAAACTCTCCCAAACGGGCTAGAAATCTCCGCCGGCTCATGAGAGTCTCTGACTCATGGATCGGCGTTTGATTCATTATCTGCGCCGCGCTGTTAACAAAAATAAAGTCAGCGGAGCAATGAGATGGAATTTCACTTTAACAACGTTTGGACGGCACTCGCAGGAGAGTTCCCTGACCGACCTGCCCTTGTCTGCGAGGGTAAAACGGTTACATGGTCGCAGTTCAATGACAGAGCTGCTCGACTCGCAGGTCTTTTCGCAGCTAACGGTGTCACTAATGGTGCTTCAGTGGGTATGTATATGCTCAACTGCAACGAGTACACCGAAGCGCACTTTGGCTGTTTCAAGCAGTCTGTTTGCCCCGTTAATGTAAATTATCGCTATCGCGCCGAGGAGCTCATCTATCTGCTTGATAACAGCGATTCCGAGGTGGTGATCTACCACGCGAGCTACGCGCCTCGCATCAAAGAAATTCGTGATTCACTGCCGAAGATTAAGCTCTACATCCAAGTCGACGACAGATGCGGAGAGCCGCTGCTCGAGGGCGCTCTTGATTACGAAACAGCGTTAACAAGCTCCGACCCTCTGCCCTTCACACCCAGCGCCTACGAAGACCGTTACATGCTGTACACGGGCGGCACGACAGGCATGCCCAAGGGCGTTATGTATGACAACGGCGCTCTCGCCCACTGGCTATGCATTGGCGGCTACACTTCTCGAGGTCTCGCACCGCCCACGTCCATTGATGAGGTGCTGGCGGGTGCTCGAGCGATAACTGAAATGGGCGCTGTCCACTGCAGCCTACCTGCGTGCCCACAAATGCACGGGACAGGTATGTGGATTGGTACCATGATCGCGCTAAATTGCGGCGGCACGGTGGTTACTCAGCGAACCCAGCATCTCGATGCAGACGCGCTATTGCAGTGTGTCGTTGATAACAACGTCACCGATCTTACGATTGTGGGTGACGCCTTTGCGCGTCCAATTCTGGCAGCACTTGATGCCGCAAAAGCGGCAGGGAAGCCCTATGACTTATCACGTGTGGGTCAAATCGCCTCCTCTGGTGTCATGTGGTCCTCGGAGATCAAGGAAGGTCTCCTCAAGCACCAGAATATGGTGCTTAACGACATTATGGGGTCAACCGAGGGTTCTATGGGTGCGTCTATCAGCACCCGCGAGGGCGCCTCGAAGACTGCCAAGTTTATGATTGCCGACTATGTCAAAGTCTTTAACGAAGACGACAAACCCGTACAACCCGGTTCGGGTGAGATGGGTATGGTCGCCACAGCTGGGATCGTTCCTCGCGGGTATTACAAAGACGAGGAAAAATCAGCGCGAACCTTCCGCGTTGTGGAGGGGGTGCGTTATTCCTTCCCGGGCGACTTCGCGACCGTGGAGGCCGATGGCACCATTACACTGCTAGGACGTGGCTCACAGTGCATCAATACAGGTGGGGAGAAGGTCTTCACTGAGGAAGTTGAAGAATCGATTAAGCGCCACGACGACGTTGAGGACTGCTTGGTCGTAGGTCTGCCTGATGAGCGCCTCGGTAATCGTGTCATTGCCGTTTACTCACAAAAGGCGGGAACAGCCCCAATCGGTGAAGATGACCTTCGAGAGCACGTCAAAACGCAGTTAGCGGGCTACAAGGCGCCAAAGCAGTGCATTCTCGTCGATGTTGTGCAACGTGCGCCCAATGGCAAGGCTGACTACAAATGGGCTAAGGCGACTGCTGAGGCAAACGCCTAACGAGCTTCAGCCAATAGACGACTCTCTAATGGCGTCCTTGGCGGTGCCGGCACCCACTCGGGCGCTACATGAGCGAGTACGCCATCCAAACGGCAACGCCCGCTAGGCACAAGCCAAACCCAACATCCAAATAGCCCGACCAGTGCGCTAATGCCCTGCTCACTCCCGTCACGCTGATGAGGACTGCAACCAAGGCGTACCAAAGGCCGTCAATTATCGCGGCTAAGCTGGCAGCCATGATTTGGGTGACCGAGGACTGGGTAGGTGTCAGGAATTGGCTAAAAATCGCGAGAAAAAAGACGAGCACCTTGGGATTTAGAAAAACGATCAAAAATCCTTCGCGCAGATATGTAACATAATTTGAACGGCTTATCTGATACTCATCAGCTTCAGCTTCGTCTTGCCCACCAACTTGATGAATAGCGGCAATACCACCCCGAATCATCAGGATGCTCAGGTAAGCGAGGAAAACAATACCTCCGATTTGCAGCGTGCCCATAACCCAGCTCGTTCGACTGATGGCTTCCGCAACACCAATTACAATTAAGAGCGCGTAAAGCCCAACGCCCAGTCCGTGGGCAAGGGCAACCGTCAGTCCTGCCAAACGGCCGTGAGCCAATGCGGTTCGGACAACAAGCGCTAGAGACGGACCGGGAGATGCGGCACCGGCGAGTAAGGTTAGCGAAAGCAGGAACCAAGTTTCAGTGGTCATCGAGCAGGCCTACGAGGAATTACCAAGTTGTAATGACTCGCCTGAGTAGCAACCTGAGAAAAGTTGGAGCGGGAAACGAGGTTCGAACTCGCGACCTCAACCTTGGCAAGGTTGCGCTCTACCAGCTGAGCTATTCCCGCATAAGTCCGAGTGTATTCCTTGTACCCTACCGGTCAAGCAGTTTCGTTCTTGAATGATGTTCCCAGCATGACCTGCAGATAGGTCCACATCGACCACAAAGTCAGAACGACTGCGACTACCATTGCCGCGTAGCCCATCAACAACCAGGTATCACCGGGACCTTCATCCGAGCGCCATAGCAAAATGGTAATTGCCGTCATCTGAAGGGTCGTTTTAAATTTGGCAACGATGGTAACGGCTACAGACTCGCTTCGCCCACTGCGAGCCATCCATTCTCGCAGTGCGCTCACGAGTATCTCCCGGCCGATAATGACCATAGCGGCAAGCGTGATCCAAATATTGTCGTAATGCGCCACTAACAGAACCAAGGCTGTAGCGACTATTAATTTGTCTGCCACAGGATCCATAAACGCACCGAACTCGCTTTCCTGGTTCAAGGTCCGCGCAAGCCAGCCGTCGAGCCAATCAGTGATCGCCGCTATCAAAAATATGAGCGCCGACAAAAAGCCGGAGTAAGGCCCTGTCAAATAGAACGCAGCCACCATGAGAGGAATACAGCCAACGCGCAATAAAGTAAGGATGTTAGGAAGCGTCCAACGCACATCAGCTCCGGGAGTTACTGTTCAACGGTGTGTAAGTGATCGTAAATACTCCGAGCGAGAGTCGCACTGATCCCCTCTACTTTGCAAATTTCATCGACCGAAGCGTTCTCCACCCCGCGAATACTGCCAAAATGTCGCAGCAAATCGCGGCGACGCTTGGCGCCAACACCAGCAATCCCCTCGAGAGTGGACTGCTTTCGGGCCTTCGAGCGACGCCCTCGGTGCCCACTAATGGCAAAGCGGTGAGCCTCATCTCGAATCTGCTGAATTAAATGAAGCGCCGGGTTATCGCCCCTCAGCTGCGTCTCTGCACCCGTATCGCCGTCAATCAATGTCTCAAACCCCGCTTTGCGGGTCGTGCCTTTGGCAACACCAACAACCTTCACGGTCGTGAGTTCGAATTGCTCGAGCACTTGTTGGGCCTGTGTAACCTGGCCTTTACCTCCGTCGATGAAAAGCACATCGGGTAGTGTCCCCTCGCCTTTAGACAACCTACGATAACGTCGCTCAAGCGCCTGCTGCATTGCAGCATAGTCGTCGCCGCCGGTAATACCATCGATGTTGAACTTTCGGTAGTCTGCCTTTCGCGCACCATTGCTGTCAAAAACAACACAGGATGCGACGGTCGCCTCGCCCGAACTGTGACTGATATCGAAACATTCCATGCGCGTCGGCGACATTTCCAAATCCAATTCTCTGCGAAGCGCTTCCAGTCGCCCTGCCATGGTTTGTTTCCCGCTTAAAAAAGAGTCCAGATTGCTCTCAGCGGTCTGTTTGGCCAATTGCAGCCACCGCGCGCGAGCATCACGCACCGAGGTCTTAATCACAACCTTGCGTTTGCTCTCCTCCATCAAGGTATCAGCAAGTAACTCTGCATAGTTGGGCTTATGACTTACAACAATCTCTTGCGGGATCGTCTGCCTGCCTGACAGATAGAACTGGGGAATAAACGCGTCTAGAACCGACGTTTCGTCCTCCTCAAGCTGCGTAGCGGGATAATAGGTTCTAGAGCCTAGAACACGACCCTCTCGGACAAATAGGACTTGAACACAAGCTTGGCCATGAGCCTGCTTGACAGCAAGCAAGTCGAGTTCCCCACGAGACCCTTCAATGCCCTGACTGGCTTGAACGTCCTGGAGGCGCTGAAGTTGGTCACGATATTCCGCCGCCTTTTCAAACTCGAGCTTCTCGGCTGCTTGCTCCATATCATCGGCAAGCCGCTTCATCACCTTTTGGGATTTACCGGACAGGAACAACGCAGAATTTTCCACCTGCTTTTTGTAGTCCTCATCACTCACAAGCCCTACGCAGGGGCCAGAGCACCGCCCAATTTGATACTGCAGACAGGGGCGCGAGCGATTTCTAAAATATGATTCTTCACATTGGCGGACTTTAAATACCTTCTGCATCAAGTGAAGTGTGGAGCGCACCGCACCCGCACTCGGATACGGTCCAAAGTACTCTCCCTTGCGACGTTTTGGCCCCCTGTGAAAGCCTAATTTTGGCCATTTGTCCTCTGATGACAGATAAATATACGGGTAAGATTTATCGTCTTTTAACAGAATGTTGTACGGCGGGTGGTATTCCTTGATTAAGTTGTGTTCAAGGAGTAAGGCATCGCGTTCGGTGGTTGTCACCGTCACTTGGATATCTCGTATGCGCGCCACCAGGGCCATGGTTTTTGCCGACAGGCCACTCGCTCTGAAGTAACTAGTGACTCGATTTTTTAGATTCTTGGCCTTGCCGACGTATAAAAGGCCACCAGCGCTGTCGTACATCTGATAAACGCCGGGCCGTGTCGTCAGCTGTTTAAGAAAGGACTCTGCGTCAAAGCCAGCATTCGCCATTTTTAGAGATCCAACGCTATCGCTTGAGGTTCGATTTCTAAGTCTACGTTAAAAACCTTTTTGACGGACGTCCGAATTTTACCTGATAAAACAAGAAGTTCTGACGCAAAAGTTGCGGATTGGTTAATCAAGACGAGCGCATGTTGATCGGCCACTCTGGCCCCCGACACTTCGATACCGCGCCAGCCCAAGTAATCGATCATCCAAGCAGCTGAAAGCTTTATTCGACCACCCTGAACGGGGAATTGAGGCATTTCGTGATGCTCAACTTTAAGTCTCTCAGCATGTTCACGACTGACAATAGGGTTTTTAAAGAAGCTACCGACATTTGGCTCAATATCAGGGTCCGGGAGTTTTCTGGTGCGAATAGCTACCACCTCCTCAAGGATACTTGCCGGGGTAACAGATTTACCATCGCTCATCTTGCGCAAGTCTGGATATTCAAGGCAACAAATAGACTTTTTTGAAAGCCGAAAGTCGACCGACGTTATCACCCAATGCTTACCGCACTCCTGCTTAAAAACACTGTTCCTGTAGCCAAACTTACAGTCCTCGTTGCGCAGTGGCTTGGGTTCCCCCGACAAACCATCGACGACGTTTACCTGAGCGATGAAGTTTTCAACTTCCACCCCGTAAGCACCAATATTTTGTACGGGTGCGGCCCCTACACTGCCCGGTATCAGCGCGAGATTTTCCAGGCCGTAATAGCCATTCCGGTGTGCCCACAAAACGGTTTCATGCCAGCTTTCTCCAGCGCCGACACGGACGACCACCTGATCTTCAGTCTCCTCTATCAGCTCTCGGCCCAGAATGTTCATATGAACCACGAGCGCGTCAATTTCCGGGCCTAGGATTACATTACTTCCTCCACCAAGAGGTATAAGCGAAAGCCCTTTCTCGCACGCCTCGCGAACACTACTTTGAACTTCATTCACTGAGGTGGCTGACACAAACCAGGCAGCCCTAGATTTCAGTCCCAAGGTATTCAGATCACGTAATGAAACATTAGCCTTGAGCGCGCTCATTGCCCCGCCATGATTGCTCTGACTGCCTCGAGATCCGCCTCTGTATCAACACCTGCAGGGACAGTCTCTTTTGCGTCCGCAATTCGAATTTCATGCCCGTTGTGCAAGGCCCGCAGTTGTTCAAGCGATTCGAGTCGCTCGTAGGGAGCGACAGATCCCAAGCTAAATTCTTGTAAGAATCCGACACGGTATGCGTACAGACCGATATGCCTGCGCGCCTCGACTGGTGCGCTCGTAGCGTCACCGTCCCTCTCTAAAGGTATAGGCGCACGAGAAAAATAGTTTGCTCTGCCACTGCTGTCGTGCACGACTTTGACGACCGCGGGATCGATGAACATGGCGTAAGAGGAAATAGGCTCGCACAGCGTTGAGATAGAAGCCTCCGGGTAAGCCAATAGTAATTGGGCGACTTGCTCAAGATTGGCCACCGGCATTAATGGTTCATCGCCCTGTAAATTGACCACCACACTGTCTGTTGTCCACGCCTTCGCTCTAGCTACCTCGGCTAACCGATCGGTACCCGACGGGTGGTTGGGATCGGTCATTGCAACATCGACACCGTGAGGGCTGAGCGCAGCGCGGATACGCTCATCATCGGTAGCGACAGTCACGCTCAGCGCCTGACTTTGCATCGCTTGGCGCCAAACCCAATAAACCATAGGTTTACCGTTTATCTCGGCCAATGCTTTGGCAGGTAGCCGGGTTGAGCCATATCGAGCTGGAATCACAACGTGATACATGAAGTTACCTTTGGATAGAACTTTGCTCTAAGCATTGCTCGATGGCTGAATACAAGGAATCAGGCAACTCTGCCTCAACCTCCAATACCCAGACATTATCGCACGACTCCACATCGAGTTTTACCGCGTCCTTGGCCGTGACAACGACAACATCGGCCATGAAATTCGCTTCAATCTCCTGAAGATCTAGCGCGGAGTGGTCTGCGACGGCAATCGTATCGCACTTGAAATACAGGTCGCGCAGTAAGCTAAAAAACTGACTGGGCTGCCCCAACCCAGTTGCAGCAACAATTTTTTTCTCGGCCCATTCGCTACATGCTTCCGAGACAGCTAACTGCTTGCTGCCGTCAACGCTGACAAACTCTGTCGGTTTGTAATGAAAAGCACTGGAAGGGTCAGACCCGTTGCGCTCAAGCACAAAATCTACGGATTGAAGGCGTGTAATGGATTCTCGCAACGGCCCAACGGGCACCAACCAGCCGTTTCCAAACCGCCGATCTGCGTCGAGGACAGCAATCTCGAAATCACGAGGTAGAGCATAGTGCTGCAAACCGTCGTCAGACAAGATAACGTTCACGCTCTGTTCTGTGAAAAGGCTTCTTGCCGCGGCCAGTCTAGAATCGCCAACTATAATCGATGCAGTAGGCACAGAACGCTTAATCAATAAGGGCTCATCGCCAACTTTTTCCGCGCTTTCATCGCCCTCCACGAGCAGTCCATTCTCTCCGGTCTTTCGACCATACCCTCGACTGACAACGCCTACCTTGAAGCCCTTCCCTGAAAGATAACGCGCTAAGGCTATGAGTGTCGGCGTCTTGCCCGTACCGCCGGCAGTGAGACCGCCAACGACGATGGTCGGTGCACCGACGGCGGCAAATTGTACACGAGGCCTAAAGCGTCGTCGCCACCAGATTAGAAAGGAGACGAGGGGTGTAAGTGGCAAGAACAGAAAGGTCCAGCCCAAACGCCTGTACCATGACCGATTGACCGAATCTTCGAGCCAATCTCTAATCCCCGTCATTCTTCGGCAAACCCATGCTGGTGAAGTGAACGGTAAAAAGGCTCTGTTTCTAGCAGCTGTTGATGACTACCCTGAGCAATGACAGTGCCGTCATCCATCAATAGGACGGAGTCGGCGGACTCTATGGTCGATAGCCGATGCGCAACAACAAATGTTGTACGCCCCTCTCGACTGGCGTCCAATGCGTACTGAATCAGAGCCTCTGACTCAGTATCTAATGCCGACGTTGCCTCGTCTAATATCAGCACTGGTGCTTGCTTGAGCAAAGCTCGCGCTATCGCAATGCGCTGTTGCTGGCCACCTGACAACCCAAGTCCTTGATCGCCGATTAACGTATCGTAGCCATTCTCAAGATCTTGAATAAACTTGGCTGCCTGAGCTTGCTCTGCCGCGTGCTTGATAGCCTTAATATCCGATTGTTTCATGGCGCCCAGTGCAATGTTGCCCGCAACAGAGTCGCTAAATATCGTTATATCTTGAGGCACAAAAGCGAGTTGCCCACGGTAATGCTCAAGCCCGATAGCCTGCACATTTTCTCCGTCGAGAAGAATTTCGCCTGATGTAGGCAAGTAAAATCGCGCCAGTAACTTCACAAGTGTGCTCTTGCCACTGCCTGATCTGCCCACTACGGCAACGGTCTGGCCTGGCTCAATCGAAAAGCTGACATTTGAGATAGCGTCCGCCTGAGCATTTGGGTACCTGAAACCAATACCGCGAAACTCCACTTTGCCTCTCACTTCTCGAGGCTTTACGTCACCTTGATCGTTCTCAGGCGGCGTATCTAACTGAAGAAAGATATCCTCGGCAGCCGCCAGTCCTCGCTGAACAATGCTTTGAATGCTACTCAAGGTCCTGATGGGCTTACCTAACTGTGCCGCAGCCGTAATGAATGCAACCAGGGAACCCGCACTGAACTCGTCAAGGACTTCGGGATCAAGCGCGAACCAAAATAGTGCGCCTAGCGCAAGCGCCAACAGGGTCTGCATAATGGGGGTCGATGCTGCCTGCACGAACGCGAGCTTCAAGCTTTGCTGTTTGTTGTACTCGCTGGCTGATTCAAACCTCTCTCTGACTTGCACAGCGGCACCGTATATTCTCACATCATCAAGACCCGCGAGGCTTTCAGCGGTGACCTCGGTAACCGACCCCATTGAATCCTGAATGCGCCGGCTATATCGCCTGAAATGTTTGCCTACGACATGGACGACAAGACCGATCGCGGGCGCAACGACGAAGAAAACAGCCGTTAATTCCCAATTGAGATAAAGCATGTAAGAGACGAGCGCAATGATCGTGAGCCCCTCTCTAAGCAGCGTTTTCAGCGCGTCTGAAGCAGCACCACTCACCTGCTCCACATTAAAAGTTACCTTCGATAAAAGCTCACCGGTCGAAAATTGATCGAGGTGTACTTTTGGCGCCCGGACAAACGCCCCGAAGAGTTCGGTACGCACTGTATGAACCACAGACCGCGCTACCTTGTTCATAAAATAGGAACCGGCAAAGAAACCCAGAGCCCGGCCGAGAGACAATAGCACCGCCGCGATCGGCACTGCGATGCGCGCGTAGTCGGTTGCTGTTTTATCACCGAGAGGCCATAGCCATTGAGACGCTTGGGCAACAAATCCGAGACTCATCATTTGCTGACCGCCAAGCGAATCGAGCAAAAACTGAGTTAAGTCTGCTAGCAGGACATTGCCCAGTGAATAGATAACAAATCCAAGAAAACTGAGGATCAGCGACCACTTATACTTAAACGCGTACGATAGCAGCCGTCCGTAGAGCTGCGCGTCATTCGTCGCGTATTGAGTCTTTTTTGGCAACGTTATTCACTCGCTAGCGGTTTTTGCGTGCTGATAGATAATTGTTTAAACCCCAACTGGCTGACAGTATCCATCGACATAACAACCATTGCATGTCGCGTATCCGCGTCAGCGATGATAGATATAGGAATATCGCGACGCGAACCTGCCTTTTCAACGAGAATTAATCGTAAATTTTTATCGTCAGCTGGAAATGGCGTCCCATTTAAAAACATTTCCTCATTTGCCGTAATGACTATCTCAAGTCCCTTGCTCTCGGCTTGCCGCTGCTCACCCTCTGCCTCCGGGAGATTGACCACTAGCTCACTCAAGTCGGTGAAGCTTGTTGAAACCATGAAAAAAATCAGCAGCAAAAACACCACATCGATGAGCGGTGTCAAATTTACCGCGAGAGACTCTTTTCTCTGGCGCTTGAACTTCATCTTCAGTATTCCTGCTGAGCCCCACCGTGCAACGCATCCACCAGTTTTATCGCTTCACGTTCTAAACTAACGACTAAGGACTCAACGAGTCCTGTGAAATACCGGTGCATCACCAGCGCCGGAATCGCCACAATAAGGCCGGCTGCGGTAGTCAATAAGGCTTCTGAAATACCGCCTGCAAGCGCATTTGCGTTCCCCGTTCCGACAGTCGTGATTTGAGTGAATACATCAATCATCCCCACAACGGTGCCAAGAAGCCCTAAAAGCGGCGTTATAGCTGCAACTGTCCCCAGAGAGTTCAGATACTTTTCGAGATCGTGAACTACGTGACTAGCAGCCTCAGAGATGCTCTCCTTCATAACGTCCCGGCCCTGTCCTCTATTCGATATGCCAGCCGCCAAAATCGCACCCAAGGGAGAACCTGCTCGGAGCTCATTCAACTTTTTGGCGTTTAGCTCGCCTTGCTTGAGATCTCGCCAAACGGTGGCAAGCAAATGAGGCGGCGCAATCTTTTGACGATCCAAGGCAGCATAACGCTCGATACAGATACTTACTGCCACTATCGAACAACAAACGATAAGCGGCATCACCCAGCCACCGGCGATGAGTAGATCTAACATGATTGGTTCCCCCAGAGCACCAGCAGAGTATACCCGCCTGATGGACCGAGCCAAGCCAAGACGCTTTATTCAAAATTGAGCCCAATAAGGTGCGTACCCCGTTCGCATGCCACGTGCCAAAATCCCAACAGAAACCGACATCTTAAAGGTCACGGCACCATGTTGAGCTGTATCCCATAGTTTTGTGTTGATACCCCGGAAGCGTCGCACGACTGAACTGTGTGGATGGTTAAAGCGATTAGCGCGTTTTGTCGTAAATACAGAATGAGTAGGGTCTAGCCTGTCTATAACGCTCTGTGAGCTGGATGTCGCCGACCCATGATGCGCCGCAATCAAAATATCGATTTGTGGTGGGAGCGATCGACTAGCGATTAACTCAAGCTCGGTAGATATCGGAATATCCCCCGCAAGCAGTACGCGCTGACCGTGATATTCGATAAGCACCACGCACGAGTCTGCGTTCGTATTGGCTAAATCCTGTCCCGTACCGCTCATCACAGTAAGACTGAGACCTGTTGAAAAGGACAGCTCGCGCCCTGTGACGCAGGGCGCTCCACCAAAGCCCCAATGGTCTTTGATAACGAAGTGCTCACCAACAGCACTCATTCCCCCTGAATGATCAAGGTCGCCGTGACTCACCACCAAGAGATCGATCTCACTGATACCGCGGGATTTAAGCCATGGAATCACTTCACGCTCGGCAATCGAAATTCCAGACCCACTTACCCCGCCGGTATCGTAGAGAAGGTGGTAATCACCACTAGCGACGAGAACCATGGTCCCTTGCCCCACATCGGTGATAACAAACTCGGCCGCGCGGCTAAGGTGCGAAGAGCCACTCACAGACAAGGGGAGCAGTAAAACAATCAGCCTGGCTAATTTCTTAGGAAGCATGCTACCCAACACAGCCACTGCAGCGATAAAAATAATGCCGGAGTGAACATACACGGACTCTAATCGCCCTAGACCGCTCAGTGCATTAGCTGCAGCCATCAGTGAAATCAACTGATTTACCGACACTGCGATGACGCTCAACAGCCACCCGCCCAACTCAAGATTTACTTCAGTTATCACTAAACCTACGAGCCCCACTGGAAGCACCACAACTGTAAAAAAAGGCACAATCAAAAGATTGCTCACCAGTGCCGCAGTGGAGAACTGATTAAAGAAAAAGACCGTCAGAATGGACGAGGCGACGGTGAGAACACAGGTCAGCCGTAACCATCCTAAGATACCTATTGGCCGTGAATCCGTGGTCTCTGAGATGATAATACCGGTGAGCAAAACACTCAGCCAAAATCCAGGGGTGAGTGCAGACCATGGGTTAATGGTTATCAGTACAGAAGCAGCCGCTAGGACAGACGACAGAGAACTGATACGCCAGAATAGAATGCGCATGAAGTAGGTGATGCTCATCATTAAAAGAGCACGTTGTGCAGGTAAAGACCCGCCTGTTAGGAGGACATACCCTAACGCCACCAATGCTATTGCAATGAGGTGTATCCAGCTCGGGCCTGTGTCATTGCGCAATAAAATGAGACGTCGTGGCAGGTTGAGCAGATAGTGCACCCAAAAGACCACGAGTGATACGTGCACACCACTGACCACCAGAACATGGACGATCCCGAACTCACGCAAAAATAGCCAATCCTCAGGATGGAGCGCGCCCTGCCTACCAAGCAGCAAGCCCTGCAACAGTCTTTCTGCTTCAGCATATTTCACGAACTGTTTGATCAACTGACTCAAGCGGTAGCGTAGCGCAGAGAAATATGAAGATCCTGATCCTGACTCAATCGACCAAATGTCAGTGACGCTCGCAATCGCTGATGTTTTATTTGCGAGGGCATACACATTTGAGGGTAAATTGCCTCGATTCCACAGAGACCCCAAGGGTCTAAGACGCACTTGGCCTGTGATCGAGTCCCCAATCTTCAAGGTTGGCGCCACACCCTCATAGTTAGCGTAGGCACGAACTTTTCTGCCCGATGCGCACTTACCCGGCATTGATTGCCGGATACGTAGATCAAAGCTTAGATAGGAAGAATCGCCAACACCCTCATAGCGTTTAGGAAAGGAAACGATGGCACCACTTGCCTGAAGCGGTGTATCGAAACATCCATACGGTATTCGGATTTCTTCATAGTGATAAAACTGAGCGTAACTGACGATTAACCCACAGAGCAGTGCTAACGTTATCCTGCGTCGAGGAAAAATCATTAGCATCGTCGCGACTATGGCCGCAAAGATCCCAAAGGCGTTTGCGGATGGTAGAAATAATGCGGCAATACAGGCAAAGCAGTAGGCCAGTAATGCATCGTTATCTCGAGCAAATGTTCGAAATTTTTGGTGTCTTGCAACTAGCAGATCGGCTGTCGCCCCATCATAATCGAAGCGTGAGAAGGCAGTGTCCGAGCTTACTAACCGGGTAGATACTGCGGTGACCTCTTTATGAGTTCATTACTCGCAAAAGATCGGAAATAACGAATTATTGAGTTAGGGTCATGCCAAAACGCTCGTTACGAAAGTACCTACCGAGTCCGTCGCGCTTGATGCGCGTCAATGGACTTGAGCGCTTTGGTAACCTGCTAGACCGTCGCGAGTTGTGGCATATCAGCCGAACATCAATAGCACGGGCAACTGCCATTGGCTTGTTTTGCTCGATGATCCCCCTGCCCGGTCAAATGTTTGTCGCGGCGTTTTTGGCAATCAGGCTCAACGCTAACGTGCCACTGTCCTTCATGCTGATCTTTATCACCAATCCGATCACCATGCCCGTTATTTATCTCGCAGCTTACCTCCTAGGCAGCGCCTTACTCGGCACACCTGTATTGGATGTCACTTCGGTGGATTGGCTAAACCCATTGAGCACTGAATTCTTTGGCATTTTCCCAGCCTTCGTTCTTGGCTGCGCAGTCATTGGGGTGATGGCTGCCTTCTTCGGCTACTTTATTGCTGACGGGCTTTGGCGACTTCGTATCAGACAGCGTATTACTGAGCGGTCGCGTAAACGCCTCGCGCAAAGGCGTGCATCGAGAAACTAGCGGATTTCTCGCAATGACTCGCTTATAGACGCCCTCGCCGAGCCAATAGCAGGTAGCACACAGGCAAATAGCGATAGAAAAAATGCTGCGGCTGTCACACTAAGAAAGTCCGACCACCTTAGATCAACCGGCACATACGCTAATGGATACACATTGGTATCGAGGAGAGGCTGACCGCAGAATGCCTCAATAATCGTCACAAGCTGCGGGATAGCTATCGCGAGACACGCCCCCAGCACAGCCCCCAATACCGCACCGCCCGCACCAATGACCGTACCGTGTACAGTGAATATAGTAAGAATGTCCGGGGGTGACGCTCCCATCGCACGCAACATAGCGGAACTTGGGCGGCGATCTGACATAACCAGAACGAGAGAGGTCACAATATTGAAGACAGCAACGACCAAAAGTGCAATTAACATTAAGCCCACAATTTGCCGCGATAACTGTATGGCTTGATACAAATTACCCAGTGTTTGAGTCCAGTCCGACACCCAGAACTGGGAACCTAAACGCTTCCGAAGGCTTCGAACCAACACGGGTGCGTCCAGCGGATCCGCAATCGTAAGAGCCCATGAGGAACTGCGATCGATGTTCTCTGTAACTGGAGGGTTCATAGGGGCCAGCGCAAACACACTGTCGATTTCGGTGCCAGAATCCAAAACCGCAGCCAGTCGCATAGTATTGGGTAAAAACCGGCGATCACTACCCTCCTCGCTGATAAGCGCAACCAGTGGCTGGCCGACTTTTACACCCAGCGCTTGCGCGAAGTTTTTGCCGAGTACTACGTCTCCCGTGGCTAACGTATTCAACCGTGGCTTAAGGTGTTGCTGTAAGGGCTCGAGTGCGTCAGATCCAGCATAGATCAACCTGCCCACCTGAGACTCTAACGCGGCCGAAAAAAGCGCGCTTCTCTCGCTAAAGCGATAGCTCCGCTGAACACTCGGCAAATCACCCAACTCGATGGGTAGTGCCTTACCAGCTGACTCCGGTACGTAACTGCGAATAGTGACATGTGGCACTAAATTGAGAATGCGAAGCCGCA
Source organism: Luminiphilus sp. (assembly GCA_965662305.1). GTDB lineage: Bacteria > Pseudomonadota > Gammaproteobacteria > Pseudomonadales > Halieaceae > Luminiphilus. The sequence goes on along the minus strand of CBFIHK010000014.1, from coordinate 11,509 downwards.
TTTCACGCTCAAAGCCGTTCATAACGGAGAGCGAGGCCAACAGAAACGCGACGGCTATCACCATTCCCACTATCGATAGCTTCGACAAAAAGGACGACAGACCTGAACCACTGCCCACGGATTGTCGAAGCGCCATCTCAAAATGAATAGAACGCGGTCGCCACATACCTATGACTCGAGACACAATTTCCCTGCTTCAAGCCGATATTGCTTATCCATTTGGGCTGCAATCTTTGGATCATGAGTAACGATCACAAAGGCTGTCTCTTCGAAGGACAAGTCATGTATGAGATTGAGCACTTGCTCAGCCGTCGCTGGATCAAGATTACCCGTCGGCTCATCCATTAACACACAGGCTGGACGGTTAATCAGAGCGCGAGCAATGGCAACACGTTGACGCTCACCGCCAGATAACTGACCTGGACGATGATGCACTCTATCCGCGAGTCCTAGCTCCGACAGAAGAGACTGCGCGGTCTCGAGCGCCTGACTTTTTGTGACACCCCCAATCCGAGCAGGCATCGCCACAGCCTCGACAGCGCTGAATTCAGGCATCAGGTGGTGGAATTGAAAAACAAATCCGAGATGCCTATTACGCCACTGACTACGCTCCACCTCACTGAGGGTTAAGAGATCAGTATCGCCAATAAAAACGCTACCTGTTGTCGGCTGATCAAGACCGCCCAGAATATTGAGCAATGTCGATTTGCCGGCGCCAGAGCTCCCCACAATAGCTACTTTCTCTCCAGAAAGAAGGTCAATAGACAAGTCGTCAAGCACCGTAACCGCAGCATCACCTGGGTCATAGACCTTACTTACATGCTTAGCACTCAAACACAGAGTCATACGTGTAAGCCCTCCAAAGCTGTAACCGGTGAGACACGACTTGCTCTAATTGCTGGATAGGTAGCGGCGATAATACTTAATAAAACCGCCCCCACTACGATTCCAACTATATCCGTCACCAGTATCTTTGTTGGCAAGCCGCCGATGTAGTAAACGTTCGGATCAAACAAAGTCCAGTCAAACAAACGTTCGATGCCACTCATAACACCTTCCAGATTCATCGCAATACCCAGTCCCAGAACGGTTCCAACGACAACGCCCAGAACTGCGAGAAACAAGCCATGAATTAAGAAACTGGTCATTACTCTTGCTGGTGTTAGGCCCATGACTCGGAGTGCCGCAATGTCTGAACGTTTTTCGGCGACCGACATTGTCAAAGACGAGACAACGCTAAAAGCGGCGACAGCGATTAGTGCTGACAAGAGGATGCTGACCAAAACCTTTTCCATTCTAATCGCAGCAAATAGCGACTGATTTGTATCAGCCCATGTAGTCACTTGTGAAGGCCTCGATAGCTGCTCCTTTATTTGCTCTGCAACAATCCCTGCAGCGTCTGGATCAGCAAGGCGAATTTGCACGCCGTCAGGTTCTCTGGCCCGCGCTAATCGCTGCAGGGTATCGTAAGACGTCCACGCCAGCGTACTATCGGGTGAGGCACCGACTGAAACGACCGCCCTCACTGTGAGACGGCGGTAGCGAGGAACTGGGCCTAAGGGGGTTACTGAAAGTTGAGGGAGTACCACATCTACCTTGTCTCCAACACCGACTCCGAGCTGTTGTGCAAGTGATTCACCCAACGCAACGCTGTAACGCCCTTCAGATAACGCAGCTAATTCGCCGTCTATCAGCATCACATTCGCGCTGTAAGCGTGATCGTCGGCATATCCGGTAAGTTCAGCGCCCGCGGAAAAGAATAGAGATCGGAGCATTACTTGCCGTTTGATGACGGGAGTAGCGCGAGCCCCCGAATAGTCAGCCTCTAGGGTTTGCGCGAGCTTACGACTCTCAGCCAATGAGCCAGTTGATGCGATAGAGACGTGGGGTACGGCATTAAGCAACCTGCCGGTTAATTCGCCAGCGAGTCCGTTCATAACCGACAGCACGACAATAAGACTTGCGACACCAACCGCCATGCCGGTAGCAGATAATATGGCCACCCAACGGGTAAACGCCCTCTGCTCCGAGCTAAAGCTAAGCCTGCGTGCGATGTCTAATTCAAGCGGCAAAGCCCTTACTTCTCAGCGGGGTCAAAAACCACGGCACCCTCCCCGTGTCTGGCTTCGGTACTGTCCTCAGCTACAGAGGCGGTCATTGTGTCCAAAGGTGAGCGTGTCTCGGTCTCGCAGCGCTGTGGGTCACCGCCACATATTTCACAAGACTGATCGATACCGAGAGCACCAATGCCGCCACACGAGCCCTTAATCGGCTCTCTTCCGGCAATAACACCCACTGCCATAGCAGCAAGGATAAAGGCGAAAACAATAAAACTAATGAGAAAAATCATTGGGTATCACCTTCTCTCTCTGATGCCATTAACCATTGCGCCATAAGTTCGTTATTCGAGCTTACCAGCTGCTGTCCGTCTTGCGAAATCAAGAAAACACCGAGTTCATAGATATCGGCCAATCGCAAGGCCTCGTCTGTACCAACCACCATAAGTGCCGTTGCCCAGGCATCTGCAATCATGGTTGATGGGTGAACCACAGTCACTGAAACCAAATCCTGCTTAATGGGTTTGGAAGTTCGCGGATCGATGAGATGTGAATAGCGAACACCTTCCTCTACGAAAAAGTTTCGATAATCTCCTGATGTCGCGACACCAACGTCGGTCACCGAAATGGCCGTGTGAACACCGCCGCCGGCCCCCGGCACCGGGTCTTCAATCGCCAACCGCCAACGATCACCCCTTGGGCTTAATCCTCGTGCTTGAATCTCACCGCCGACTTCTAACATAAAGTTGGTTACACCCAACTCAATAAGTTCATCAGAGGCAAGGTCGACCGCATATCCCTTCGCAATAGATGAGAAATCGAGCTCAGATCTAGCGTGTTTCTTAACGAACGCGCGCGTGGATAGATCCCAAGCGAATTCCTCCAAGCCAACGATCGGCGCTAAAGCCTCGATAGCCTCGGGCGATGGTCGATTGACCACTTCCCTAGGACCGAAACCCCACAAGTTAACGAGGGGCGATACGGAGGGGTCGTAAGCACCGTCTGTTGCGGTGTAAATGTCTAATGCGGTGTTAAAGACCAGTGCAAAATCCCAATCGACCTCAAATACCTCCATAGCGTCGAGTGCATTCAGTCGACTTATCGTCGAATCGGCCCGATAGTTATTCATGCTATCGTCCACCACAGCAAACGCACTAACTACTGCCGCCTCGACCTGTTCGCGGGTAACACCCTCAGGAGCATCGAGGTAGGTTAAGTTCCACGTCGTACCGAAAACACCCCCCGAGAGCCTTTGCGTCGTTGAGTTCTCGTTGCAACCGACAACAAGAAGCAAAAAGGCCAGCGCAATGGCTGGCCTTCTTATGGACGTCCAAATGGCTTTAACCACCGAAATCGTCCAAAAAGATGTTTTCGCGCTCTACGCCTAGATCAAGCAGCATATCGATGCAGGCCTTGTTCATCATGGGCGGCCCACACATGTAGTACTCGCAATCCTCAGGCGCCGGATGGTCCTTCAGATACTGCTCATACAGAACGTTGTGGATAAAGCCTGTCAAACCATCCCAATTATCTTCTGGCTGCGGATCTGATAGCGCGACGTGCCAATCGAAGTTGTCATTCTCCGCCGCAAGCGTGTCGTAATCCTCAACATAGAACATTTCGCGAAGCGAGCGCGCACCGTACCAAAAACTGATCTTACGATCGGTATTGATTCGGCGAAGCTGATCAAAAATGTGTGAGCGCATCGGCGCCATACCTGCACCACCGCCAATGAACACCATCTCAGCCTCAGTCTCTTTCGCAAAAAACTCTCCGAACGGACCGTAAACGTTCACCTTGTCGCCGGCCTTGAGATTGAAAACCCAGCTCGACATAATGCCGGGCGGCAAGCCCTCTGTGCGTGGGGGCGGAGTGGCCACTCGGATATTAAACTTAACGACACCCTTCTCTTCGGGGTAATTCGCCATCGAGTAAGCGCGAATCGTCGTCTCAGGAGAAGCAGACTCGAACTTGAAGAAGCCAAAGTGCTCCCAATCACCGCGATACTCTTCGCCGATATCGAAGTCAGAAAATTTCACCGCGTGCGGTGGGCACTCCAACTGCACATAACCGCCAGCGCGGAAGTCAACGCTCTCGCCTTCGGGTAATTTGAGGACGAGCTCCTTAATGAAGGTTGCGACGTTGTCGTTTGATTCAACGGTGCACTCCCACTGCTTAACACCAAAGACCTCTTCCGGTATCTCGATCTTCATGTCTTGCTTGACCGGGGTCTGACACGAGAGGCGCCATCCCTCATTGGCTTCTCTGCGGGTGAAGTGAGTCGCTTCCGTAGGAAGCAAAGAACCGCCCCCCTCAGCGACAACGCACTTACACTGAGCGCAGGTACCACCGCCGCCACAGGCACTCGCGAGGAACAGATCCGCATCTGCCAGCGTTTGCAGCAGCTTTCCACCTGCGGGTACTTGAATCGTTTTCTCGCCGTTAATTTCGATATTGATATTGCCACTCGCAACGAGCTTGCTGCGTGCTGCAAGAATGACCATTACCAAGGCGACAACAACGGCAGTAAACATGCCAACGCCAAAGAAAATAGTTGTAAACACTTATCTCTCCTAACGCTACTTACAGCGAATTAGATATCGATGCCGCCAAACGACATAAAGCCCAGAGACATCAGTCCCACAGTGATAAAGGTTATGCCCAGCCCCTGCAACCCGTCAGGAACATCGCTGTACTTTAGCTTCTCCCGGATGCCCGCAAGTGCAACTATAGCCAAGGCCCAGCCCACACCAGAACCGAAGCCGAATACCACACTTTCGCCAAAGTCGTAGCTTCGCTCGACCATAAAGAGTGACGCACCCAAAATCGCACAATTCACCGTTATCAGCGGTAGGAATACACCCAACGCCGCGTACAGTGCGGGCACATACTTGTCCAAGAACATTTCTAAAATCTGCACAAGCGCCGCAATCACACCGATGTACGACAGCAGACCGAGAAAGCTCAAATCCAGGTCTGGGTAGCCCGCCCAAGCAAGCGCTCCGTCTGCCAATAGGTTCTGATAAATCAAGTTATTAACAGGGACTGTGATGGTGAGCACCACAACAACCGCGACGCCTAAACCAAAGGCGGCTGAAATTTTCTTTGAAACGGCAAGAAATGTGCACATGCCCAGGAAGAAGGCGAGCGCCATGTTCTCAATGAAAACAGCACGAACAAAAAGGCTCAGATAATGTTCCATTACGCAGCCTCCTCAGTCGACGTGTGTTTCGCAATTTTGAATTCCGGCTCTTCAACCTGATCAGTTTGTACGGCGCGGATGGCCCAAATTAAAAAGCCAATCAAGAAGAATGCACTGGGCGGCAACAGTAAAAGTCCGTTGGGGTTATACCAACCACCCTCGGTAACCAGTGGAAGAATCTCCACTCCAAATAGCTTGCCGGCACCAAATAGCTCTCGCACAAAACCAACGACGAGTAGCACAAATGAGTACCCCAGTCCGTTGCCGAGTCCGTCTAGAAAGCTGGGTAGCGGCGGGTTCTTCATGGCAAACGCTTCTGCACGACCCATAACAATGCAGTTCGTGATGATTAAACCGACAAAAACAGAGAGCTGCTTAGAGATATCGTAGGCCACCGCCTTCAAGATCTGGTCCACCACGATCACCAGCGAGGCAATGATCGTCATCTGAACGATGATGCGTATGCTCGACGGGATGAAGCTTCGGATCATCGAAATGAAGAACGATGAGCAGGCCGTAACGGCCGTCAACGCAATCGACATCACCACGCTCACCTCAAGCGATGAAGTGACCGCCAGCGCTGAGCAGATGCCTAGAATCTGCAGAGCAATCGGGTTGTTCTGGATGATCGGGGAAAAGAGTGTCTCGCGAACATTCATCACGCATTACCTCCGCGGATATTGCCTAGCAACGGCGCAAAACCATCGTCACCGAGCCAGTACTGAACAAGATTGTGAACGCCCTTGGTCGTTAGCGTAGCGCCCGATAGTCCATCGACCTGCCAACTGGCGTCGCTTGACGCCGGATTGACAGCGCCTTTTAGTACACTGATGGCAACCTCACCATCCTTGTATGCCAATTTACCAGGCCACTTCGCCTTCCAGTTGGGGTTATCGACCTCACCACCCAACCCTGGCGTTTCGCCATGCTCGTAGAATCCAAGACCCACAATGGTGTTGGCGTCTGATTCCAGCGCTACGAATCCATAGAGCGTCGACCACAAGCCATAACCGTGAATCGGCAAGATAATGCGGTCTAGTTCACCGGCATCATCATTAACAAGGTAAACAGTCGCACGGTTTTCTCTACGTAGGATCTTTGCAGGATCCTCGTCGCCAGAGAGCACTTTAGAGCTTGAGGGATCCTTCGCTGCCTTGCGCTGATCAAAGGTCGACGGATCAACATCGTCGAGGAACATTCCTGTATCGAGATCCACAACACGAGTCTGAATACTTGCGAACTGCTCTTCCACACTCAACTCGGGGTTATAAAGCCCCCCCGCCATGAGGATGTTGCGCTTCAAGTCACGCGCCTTATTCGCCGCCTGCTGTGGCTTTAAAGCAACTGCTGCTGTGGATACGACCACAGAACAAACAATGCACAGCCCAAGTGCAACCGTGAGTACGCGAGAAAGAGATTCGATCTTAGCTGAAACGAGCAAGACTCCTCTAGATATTTGCTTGCACCACAAAATTGTCAAACAGCGGGGCGAACAGGTTTGCAAACAAAATGGCGAGCATCATGCCCTCTGGGAAGGCAGGGTTAACAACGCGAATCAGAACGCACATAACGCCGATTAACGCGCCATAGGCCCAGCGACCACCGTTGGTCATTGCGGCGGAAACAGGGTCTGTCGCCATGAAGAACGCGCCAAAAGCAAAACTTCCGATTACCATGTGCCAGTACCACGGCATTGCGAACATGGGGTTGGTATCTGACCCGATAGCGTTAAGCAGCAGCGAGAAGCCAATCATCCCCGCGAAGCAGCCAGCGACGACACGCCAAGACGCAATACCCATGAGCAGCAGAACACCACCGCCGATCATGATAGCGAGCGTTGAAGTCTCTCCAATCGAACCTGGCATCGCGCCCAAAAACGCTTCTGACCACGTGTAGGCTGAGGTAAGACCCGCCATACCGTCGTTCGCAACGACGCTAAGGGCTGTCGCACCTGAGTAACCGTCTACCGCTGTCCACACTGTATCGCCAGAAAGTTGCGCGGGGTAGGCGAAATAGAGGAATGCTCGACCTGTGAGCGCTGGATTCAGGAAGTTCTTACCGGTGCCACCAAATACTTCCTTCGCAACGACAATACCGAAGGTAATGCCCATCGCCGCCTGCCAGAGAGGCAGATCTGGTGGCAGCGTCAGGGTAAACAGAATAGAGGTGACGAAGAAGCCTTCGTTGATTTCATGCCCACGCTTCATAGCAAACAGCACTTCCCAGAAACCACCGGCCGCGAAGGTAATCGCGTAGAGCGGAAGGAAATGGACCGCACCGTAGAGGAAGTTATCCCACAGACTGTTTGGATCGAAGCCACCCAAGCTGGCAACCACCGCGCCACGCCAACCCTCCAGTGCATAACCACCAGCAGCTATGACCTCATTAGCGTGGTAACCAATGTTATACATGCCGTAAAACATGGCAGGGAAGGTGCAGAACCACACCGTAATCATGATGCGCTTCAGATCAATGCCATCGCGAACGTGGGCAGATGCTTTTGTCACGCTGGATGGGCTGTAGAAAATGGTGTCCACCGCCTCGTATAGCGCGTACCAGGACTCGTATTTGCCGCCCGGTTTAAAATGAGGCTCAAGATTGTCTAACGTACTGCGTAATCCCACGACTTATCCCTCTTTCTCAATCCGCGCCAGGTTGTCTCGCAAAACTGGACCATATTCGTATTTTCCTGGGCACACATAGGTACACAGGGCCAAATCTTCTTCATCGAGCTCCAAGCAGCCTAAGGCCTGAGCCGTCTCGGTATCCCCAACCAGCAGCGCACGAAGCAGCTGCGTGGGCAACACATCGAGCGGCATCACGCGCTCGTAGGCGCCTACGGGCACCATTGCACGCTCGGATCCGTTCGTGGTTGTTGTCATAGCGAGCGGCTTCCGGCCAAAGAGGCTGGAGAGATAAATACCCATCGCAGAATGCTTTTTAGTACCCGGTGCGAGCCAGCCCATGAAGACCCGATCTCTACCTTCTGAAAGAATGGAAATCTGACTGTGGTAACGTCCAAGGTAGGCTGAGTGCGTCTGCACTCCTCGCCCGCCAAGCACTGAACCACTAATAAGTCGATTCTCTCCAACCGCCTGATTACCTGCGGTAACCGCCTCAATATCAGCGCCACGAGCAGTGCGGATAATTTCGGGATTGGTGGCGGCTGGACCCGACACCGCGATCACACGCGATGTATCAACCTCTCCACGCAGAAAAAGATTACCGATGGCAATCACGTCTTGGTAATCGATGCTCCAGGCGAGCTTGGTCAGCGAGGCGCCCTGTAGAAAATGAACATGTGTACCAGCAAGGCCAGCAGGATGCGGCCCAGAAAACTCAGTCGCTTGAACGCGGTCGTGCGCCGCAACTGGCGCTTGACTGCCCGCGCTTACGCAAACGTGGACCGGACAATCGGCTAGTGCTGCCAGTACTTCCTGACCAGCCACGAAGGACTCGGATTGTTCTGCGATGACCCACTCGGGATTTACCGCGTGTGGACGTGTGTCCATGGCCGTTACGAAAACGCCCGCTGGCGTGGTTGCTGGATCCGCCACCTTATTGAAAGGGCGCACCCGCAAGGCCGTCCACTCGCCTGACTCGAGCAACCGAGCCTTGGCTGCTTCTGAAGAAAGTGATGCGAGATCGCCCGGAGCGATCGCGTCCCAACGAACCGCGTCAACGGATTCGTCGACTTCAATAACGATGGACTGAAAAACGCGACGCGCACCCCGGTTAATCGCTGCTACGCGTCCCGATGCGGGAGCTGTGTAAACCACTCCCTCGCATTTTTTATCGGTAAATAGCGCTTGTCCCTTAGCGACGGTATCGCCCTCGGCAACGGCCATAGTTGGTTTCATTCCAATGTAGTCTGCTCCAACGAGCGCTACATTACGTGGCGAGAACTCACGAGCAATTGCTTGCTCCGCAGCGCCTGCCAATGGGATATCGAGTCCCCGGCGAATTTTTATCATGCCCTTCCCTATCATCGTTCGCACAACGCGCGCGTACGCCATCGCTAGCTGTCGTGTAGTCAGCTTGCACCGAGGCGGATCAGACGTTGTCTGATGTGAGCGTGGCCACTCCCCCCAGTGAAGTGAACTACCGGTTTGCCGGCGGCTGTTATCAGCTCAGTTTTGTATAAATCCGGCGCCGCGAATTCTAACGAAGCTGGCGCCGAGTTACCACAACTCTGTGCAATTCAGATGGCGGTAAAAATCGCCATCTGATTGATGACCTGATTGGACGGTTACAACCCGCCCGTATCAGTAGGTGGATAGGTGAGATACTTGATGCCGGCCATCTTCTCTAGGACGCGATAAACCTGGCAGCTATAGCCGTATTCGTTGTCATACCAGAGGTACAAAACCGCATGTCGACCGTTAACGATGGTGGCCTGAGCGTCGAAAACACAAGCGGCGCGCGAACCCACAAAATCAGTTGATACCACCTCGGGCGAGTTGGAAAAATCAATTTGTTTACGGAATGCGGAGTGCAAGGCGGTTTGCCGCATGAACTCATTTAGCTCTTCTTTCGTCGTTGCCTTGCACAACGTCACGTTCAGAATAGCCATAGAAACGTTCGGCGTAGGCACTCGAATGGCGTTACCTGTCAACTTACCCGTCAGCTCTGGGAGCACTTTTGCTACGGCTTTCGCAGCGCCAGTCTCGGTCAGAACGAGGTTAAGTGGAGCACTCCTCCCCCTGCGATCTGCCTTATGATAGTTGTCGATCAGGTTTTGGTCATTGGTAAACGCGTGAACTGTCTCTACGTGGCCTGACTCGATAGCGAATTCATCATGAATGGCCTTCAGAGGCGGAACAATCGCATTCGTCGTGCACGATGCTGCCGACAGCACAGTATCACCAGCCTCAATTTCTTGATGATTGATGCCAGCAACAATGTTCTTGATGTCGCCCTTGCCTGGTGCGGTCAAGATGACTTTACTGACGCCCTTGGCGCTCAAGTGGCGCGATAGACCGTCTCGGTCTCGCCACACGCCTGTGTTATCAACAACGAGGCAGTTCGTAATGCCATGCGCCTCGTAATCTACGTCTTCGGGCGCGTTTGCATAAATCACCTTGATTTCATTGCCATTGGCGACAAACGATTGCCGCTCTTCGTCAACTCGGATCGTGCCTTGGAAAACCCCATGCACTGAATCGCGACGTAGTAGGCTGGCTCGCTTTACGAGGTCATCAGGCGCACTCCCCTTACGAACAACAATGGCGCGCAAACGCAAGTTGTCGCCGCCATCTGTTTTAGCGACGAGAATACGCGCCATGAGCCGGCCGATGCGACCAAAGCCGAACAAGACAACGTCGACAGGGCCCTCAGGGCGCTCTGTCGAGTCAACGAGATGAGCCAATCGATCGGCGACGAAGTTATCAAGCGAGGCCCCTGCTCCCTGCTCTTTGTCGAAATACTCAATGGATAGGCGACCAATATCGATATGCGACGGACCGAGATTGAGTTTAGCCATTGCTTCGAGAATGCGAATGGTCTCGAATTCGGATAATTCGTTATCCTCGACCTGTCTTACCCAGCGGTGGGTTTTCATGATGTCGAGAACACTTAGGTTTACAAGCGATTTGCCGTAAATGTAGCACTTAACATTTTTCTCGCGGGCCAGTGCACCGACGATCGGAATCATGGATTCTGCCAGAGCTTCGCGCTCCTTCCAATCCACGAAATAGTCGTCAGGACGCTGGCGCTTTCTTTGGGGCGCCATGCTTTTTCCTTTCGTTAGATGGCCTCTTAACGGGCCGAGTTGTGAGTGTTCCGTAATTATCGCTCCGAGACCACCCGAACAGCAACCATTCAGGCCTAGTAAGCGACTAAGGTGACACGTAAACTCGCGCTCCTTATTAGGAGCAACCATGACCTCGTTTTTCGATATTCAGTCCGCCCTTCCGTGGCCAAACGCAACAGGCAAGCGGACTGCCGTCGGGCCAGTGTGTGGCGCAGCACAGTCTCACTGTGTTGCTGAACTCGCAAAAACAACGCCGTTAATTCTCGTTATCACAGAAACTACCGCTTTGGCACACACGCTTGCCGCTGAGCTCCCCTTTTTCATGGATACTGCCAAAGAAGTCATCCTGCTTCAGGACTGGGAAACCCTCCCCTACGATAATTTTTCGCCCCATGAAGATATTATCTCGGATCGGTTAAGAGCCTTCTCGCGCTTACCATCGCTCACGGACGGCATCGTCATCGTGTCCATAACAACGCTTATGCATCGTGTGCCGCC
>CBFIHK010000013.1:0-39709 GCA_965662305.1 Luminiphilus sp. | reverse complement strand
CAACGACCAACGACCAACGACCAACGACCAACGACCAACGACCAACGACCAACGACCAACGACCAACGACCAACGACCAACGACGTCAGATCCCTTGCCTGTTAGCGAATGACCAATGTGATGAGTGACTCCACAGGCATCCCCTAGCCGAGCATTCAAACAAGGCTACAAAAAAGGCCCGGCATTCGCCGAGCCTTTTTTAGATTGCTTGTCGTAATGATTAGGCGGCTTCAAACCCTCGATATCCAGCGGCCGCTACCTGATCACAAATAAGTCGGTAGGTGCCGACACCACCCACATAGGCCAAGAACATTCTGGGTTTACCGGGAACATTAGAGCCCATGTACCAACTATTGGCTTTCGGATACAGGGTCATATTGGCCAGCTGCTCGGTATGCTCCGCCCACTCCTGTTCTGCGCTATCCGAAGGTTCGATGGTCGCCTTCCCTTCGGTTTTCATCCACTGAATACAGTCACTGACCCAATCAACGTGTTGCTCAATCGATACCAACATATTGCTCAAAACCGATGGACTCGAAGGTCCGGTGATCGTGAATAGGTTGGGAAATCCATGAATGGCAATGCCCAAGTAACTTCTTGGACCATCATTCCACGCATCGGTTAGCTTGATACCACCGCGGCCGCGAATATCGACGCGGAGCAGTGGTCCGGTCATTGCGTCAAAGCCAGTCGCATAAACAATGGCGTCGAATTCGCGCTCGCCTTCGGCGGTCTTGATACCTGTCCCTGTGATGGTTTCGATAGGTGTCCGGCGGAGGTTAACCAGCGACACGTTATCGCGATTGAAGGTCTCGTAGTAATTGGTGTCGATGCAGGGCCGCTTAGTACCGTAGGGGTAGTCCGTGGGAAGCAGGTCCTGTGCGGTCTGTTCATCTTTAACCGTGTCGCGAATACGGTCACGGATATACTCAGATATCTGATCGTTTGCCTCTTGCTCGACCTGCAAATCGGCGAACTGGAAGAGCATGCCCGGTAAGATGCCACTCTCCCAGCCTGCGGTGAAGCGACGATCGCGCTCTTCGGCAGTGACATCCATGGTTCTATCCATAGAGCGCTCATCAACCACACCCAATACATTGAGACGTTGTGTTGCTCGGTAATCTGCGTAGTTTGCCTTGATAGCGTTTGCATCGTTCTTGTCTAAGGAATGATTCAGCGCGGGTGTCGTAAAGGTTGCTGTTCGTTGATAGACGACCAGCTCGTCGGCTTCTTCTGCAATTAAAGGAATTGCCTGCACCGCCGACGATCCCGTACCAATCACAGCGACACGTTTGCCCGTAAAGTCGACGCCTTCCTTTGGCCAGAGACCGGTTCGATAGGTCTCTCCTTTGTAATTCTCACGGCCTGTGATGTCAGGTGTCTTAGACGCCGAAAGCACCCCCGTTGCCATCACTAGGTGTTGTGCGCGAACACGACAACCACATTCAGTCGTTACGAGCCATTCATTTGCATCCTCATCAAAGTGTGCGCTAGCAACGCGGGTATCAAACGCGATATCACTTTTGAGATCGAATCGATCGGCGATGTGCTGAGCGTATTTTAAAAGCTCGGGCTGTGGTGAGTATTTCTCTGACCACTCCCACTCCTGCTGGAGTTCGTCGGAGAAGGAAAATGAGTAAGCCATGCTTTCGATATCGACACGCGCACCGGGGTAGCGATTCCAATACCAGGTTCCACCAACATCGCTGCCAGCTTCAAACACCTGTACATCTAAGCCCTGCTCGCGGAGTTTGTAGAGCTGATACATGCCAGAAAAACCTGCGCCAACAACCACGACGTCCTTGCGCTCAGTGGGGTTGAGATGACGGTCCATCTCCTGCGCCAGCCAGCTCATGGCTTTGCCTGCAGCGGGTAAGGCAGCGGGCATCGCAAAAAAGCCGTGCATTTGCTGCGCGAAGTCGCGGTAGCTTATCGATACGCCTGCGGCTTTGAGTTGCTCTGCATAAGCGCGCCCCTCGTCAACCAAGATGTCAAACTCTGCGGTGAGAACCACAGCAGGGGGCAACCCCTCCAGAGAGTCAGTCAGCGCAGGCGATGCCATTGGGTTGAGACGCGTCTCTTGGTCAGCGTAGTGGTCCCAGAAGAACGCCATGATGTCGGTTGTCAGGAAAAGTTGCTTATCTTCATGGGTAAAGCTGTCGGCGCTCATGCGGCCGTCGGTGACAGGGTAGATCAGTGCTTGCAAGGCAATTTCCGGCCCGTTTTCATCGCGGGCTTTAATCGCCATCACCGCAGAGAGATTACCGCCCGCACTATCCCCGGCAACAACGAGAGGCAAACCCGCTAGACCCAGTTGTTCGCGCGAGGCGTCAACCCATTCGAGTGCGGCGTAGCAGTCGTTAACCGGTACGGGGAAGGCATGCTCTGGCGCCTTCCGATAATCCACCATTACCACAACGGTGCTGCACGTTTCCGCCAAATGTCGACCCACTGCATCGTAGTCGTCAATATTGCCGATCACCCAGCCGCCGCCATGGTAATAAACCATGACACTTTTTGCCTGGGCCGATGGTCGAAGGACGCGGGCTCTTATAGCGCCCCCGTCTACGGGTATTTCGCAGTCTTCGCTGCTCACTGAGTCCGGCCCGGGTGGCATTGAGCGGTTTATCTCGGAGAAAACAAGGCGTGCCTCCTCTGGCGAAAGCGTATGGAGCGCAGGGGTCTCGTTGAGCACCATGCCTGCGAGCATTGACGTAGTTGCGAGATCTAAGTGCATGATTATCTTCCTGTCTTTTTCTTATTTCTGATTTTTAGTCTGAAATCCAATTCCCATGGAAGCCGGGTGGAATACGGTGTGGGACATGCACCGCGCCTATGGGCCCATTTTCGATACTGAGCGCATCGAAGAACTGGAGCTGAGTCGTATCGGCTTCCGCGTCGATGACCAGTCCCATCAGCCAGCCATCACCTTCTTTTGCTGATTCATCGCGTGGAATAAAAATAAATTCGCCACCGATCATGTCTGACCCAAACGAATAGTGCTTTCGCTCGCCGGTCTCTAGGTCATGATGATAGAGCTGGTTTTCGGCGACAAAATTAGAAACAGTCTCGCTGGGTTGCCCCACTATCCATGCATGGCGATAGCTTTGACCAAAGAAACGCTCGTCAACCCGAGGAAATTCCTGGGGCGAGGAGTCTATCGACGATCGCGTTACTTTTTTAGCTTTGGGGTCAACGTGCCAACGCTCAAAGCCACAGGGCATGCCGTTGGGGCCGTCCGGCCCGTGAGCGAACATGCTCTCGTAGGCGCAGCAATCGATGGTTAGGCTACCGTCAGAATTCTGAAAACTATTCGCTACGTGGAATACATAGCACGGGTCTACCTCGCACCAAATGATCTCTGCGACGTCGCCGACCCGGGGCAGCAGTCCAATACGAGCCTTATGATTCTCATTCCAACGGTAAGGGAAGTTGTAGCCTTGGGCGAGCGCGCCCAGCGAGATCGTTACGGGTAGATCAAATACGACCACATAGTCGTCGGTCAGGCAGCACTCGTGTATTGAAGGTCCGTCTTTAACTGGGATGGCGCGCTCGGAGGCCACCTCACCCTCGCGATTAATAACAACATGCCAGACCTTGTCTTGGGTTTCTGATTCGTAGGTGATGGCGTGCCACTCACCTGTTTTGGGGTCTTCGTGAGGGTGGGCGGTAAAAGGCGCTGTTAGACCGCCACCAAAATTCGTTGATTGGGCGGTATCCAAATTCTCGTCGAGTTCGAAGGGGAAGGGGCCCGACTCAACCAAAGCTAAGGTCTTATCAGCAAGTTTTAAGACGTTGGTGTTAACTGTGTCTCTCGCGCCACGCCTTGGCCCACCTGCTGCAGTTGGGCCGCCCTTTTTTTCAAGCGTTCCCGCTTTGATGTAACGATTGTGATACCACTCGGCTTTTCCGTCGCTAATGCGAATACCGTGAACCATGCCATCTCCAACAAACCAATGATGTCCTCGCGGATCTGGGTTGAAGGGGTTAGGACCTATCCTCGCGTATTTTCCACGTAGTGACACCGGTATCTCGCCAGTCACCTTCAGGTCTCTAATGGAAAGCTCTTCTCGCATGGGCGCATGAACGCCTGTAAGGAAAAGGTGCTTTCGAAAGGGATTTTTGAATTGACGGTTGATCGCTGCTGAGGTGTTCAGCATCTTGGTAACCGCTTTCCTTATCTTGACCTCGGTCTGACTGGGCATGAGCGTTGTCTTTTCATTAGCGTTATCGCACTAATAAACACCATGTCCCTCAGCCTAGGCAAGTATCTTGTATGAACACCGGCATTGAAAACGCGGTCAATAGTAATAGGACATCCAAACAGCGATTGGACTTCCAAGTTCAATGCTAACCTCGAATGATTCTTTTCCATCGCAAATCACTTCGCCACTCGGAATGATCAGGAATTTTTTTAGGGTGTAGGTGCAATGCTTTGCTGGCTTGCTTCCAAAAGTGGGTATCTCGGACGTGCTTATTACCACGTCTTTTCCTGATACGTAGCTACGGTCTCTGTCCAGTAAAGCAATAACCTTGTCCCCTAAAACCGGGTGAGTAAAGCCAGCACTAACTGCCTCCATCACTTTTTGATTGATTTTAAATGTCTGGTTTAACTGATTAGGTGTGCCATCCCATGTATCACTCGTCGGTCGCCACCCAAGACTCGTTAGACAGGCTTTCTCTGCTCGCGATTGCCGATAATTTTTCCCAAGGGACGCTGAGACCTTTTGCCAAACTCCAGTTCCAGAGCCTTTAGCTGCAGTCGGTGATGAGTTACCGAGTAAACCATAAGTGCCAAGTTGAGCAGTTCCTTCAACACTGCTGTTTGCGATGCCGTTAATAGATCTCACTCCGGCGTAGCTAAACTCGATTTCGGGTAGAGGGATCCATTTGTCTGCTGATTGGACACAAAATTGCTGCTCTTGCTCGAACATCGTGTGTTGCAAATGAATGGGTAGACTCGCGTTAAACCAGCGCTCCTGCCCAAGTGTATGCTTCATCGGGGTGCACCCCCACAAACTAGTCAGTAGAACTGAGGCGAAAATCGTGCGAAGCGCCATCTGATAGGGATCTCATCGGTAATCTATTTCTTTAGTTAGCGACTAGAACGCCGAAAAAATTAGCGGTGAGGCATTACGCCACAATAGCAAAGCGGGACTGGTAATGGCGGTTACGGTGTCGGTTAGTTAGTTTTTCCAGGGGAAAAGGATGAAACGCCTTTGTAGGATGTATCTGGCTGAGACAAATATTGGAAAGGCGTACAAGGCCGCTGCTGCCGCTTGCCCTTCTTTGAAAAATAAGACCCGAAACAGAATATCTACCGCCGCTTTGGGGCCTTCCCCTAGGCCAATGGCTATACCAACAATACCGAAACAGTAGACAGCCTCTAGAAAAAGTACCCAGTGAGCGATAGTGACAAACGGGCGTTTAAGCAGTCGCGACATCATTTCAGTATAGCGGCTACTCCTTTTATCTAAACGAGTTCGTCCCTCGCCTGTGCAAAGGCCGCGACGGCCTTGTCGAGATCCGATTTGGTATGCCCGGCGGAAATTTGAACGCGAATACGTGCTTTGCCTTTCGGTACAACGGGGTAGAAGAAGCCGATCGCAAATATATCGAGTTCCAGTAAACGGTCGGACATTTTTTGTGCCAGTACCGCATCACCCAGCATGACGGGAACAATTGGATGATCGCCCTCTGGAACCGCGAACCCGTTGGACTGCATCTGCGCCCGGAAATAATGGGTGTTCTCTTCAAGTGTATCTCTGAGGCTGGTGGATGCCTCGAGCATGTCAAGCACCTTGAGCGATGCGGCGCATATAGAAGGAGCCAGCGTGTTGGAAAATAAATAAGGGCGGGACCGCTGGCGCAATAGATCAATGATCTCCTGTCGTCCCGAGGTATAGCCGCCAGACCCACCTCCCAGCGCTTTGCCAAAGGTACCGGTGGTGATGTCGACTCGGTCCATGACGTCACAATACTCGTGAACTCCACGACCGGTTTTGCCCATGAAGCCTGTTGCGTGACAGTCGTCGTGGTGCACCATCGCGCCATACTTATCAGCGAGGTCGCAAACTTTGTCGAGCTGGGCGATCGTCCCGTCCATTGAGAATACGCCATCCGTGGTAATCAAGATTCGTCTCGCACCCGCGTCTCTAGCGGCTACTAGCTGCGCCTCAAGATCTGCCATGTCGTTGTTTCGGTAGCGATACCTGGCGGCTTTGCAAAGACGGATTCCATCGATGATCGAAGCGTGGTTGAGCTCATCAGAAATGACGGCGTCCTCAGGACCGAGAATTGTTTCGAATAATCCCGCATTAGCGTCGAAACAGGCTGCATAAAGGATGGTGTCCTCCATGCCAAGGAAGTTTGAGACGCGCTCCTCGAGTGTTTTGTGGATGCCTTGGGTGCCGCAAATAAATCGTACGGAAGCTAAGCCGAAGCCCCAGGTATTCAAGCTGTCACTAGCGGCCTTTTTGACCTCGGGATGATTCGCTAGACCGAGATAATTATTGGCACACATGTTGATAACATTGGAGCCATCGGCCAGTTGGATATCATTTTTCTGATCCGACGCGATAACTCGCTCGGTTTTCCAGAGGCCTGCTGCTTTTATCTCAGCAATCTCGTCAGCGAAACTGGCTTTTGCTGTCGTGTAGCTCATATTAGTCCTTCCAATCGAGGATGATTTTTCCAGATTGCCCAGAGCGCATGATGTCAAAGCCCTCTTGGAATTCAGTGTAGTGAAGTCGGTGCGTGATGATTCGCTCAACGGGCAAGCCACTCTGAATCATCATGACCATTTTGTACCACGTCTCATACATCTCTCGACCGTAAATGCCTTTGATGTTGAGACCTTTGAAGACCACATCGGTCCAGTTAATACCGGTCTCGTCAGGCATGATTCCTAACATGGCGATGTTTCCACCGTTGATCATTTTGTCGAGGACGTCGCGGAACGCAACAGGGGAGCCCGACATTTCAAGACAGACGTCAAAGCCTTCGAGAATGCCGAGGCTCTCCATGAACTCCCTCGTGATCTGTTGTTTCGCGACGTTGATTGGCTTCACCTTTGGGACGATGCGCTTGGCAAGATCGAGCCTGTATTCGTTGACGTCGGTGAGGATGACGTTTCGCGCACCGCAGTGGCCTGCAACCATTGCCGCCATGATGCCGATCGGTCCCGCACCCGTGATGATGACGTCTTCACCCACCATATTGAACGAGAGCGCCGTATGTGTGGCGTTACCGTAGGGATCAAAGATCGCCAAAAGCTCGGAGGGGATATAGACACTTGGTCTAAACACATTAGTGGCGGGAATAGCGAGGTACTCGGCGAACGCACCGTCTCGGTTGACGCCAACGCCCTGTGTGTTGGGGCAAAGGTGCAGTCGGCCAGCGAGGCAGTTTCGGCAACGGCCGCAAACGATATGCCCTTCTCCGGAGACAATGTCACCAATGTTGAGACCCGTGACGTTGGCACCGATCTCAACAATCTCGCCGGCGTATTCGTGGCCGCTCACCATAGGAACGTGGATTGTTTTTTGTGCCCAGTCATCCCAGTTGTAGATGTGAACGTCAGTGCCGCAAATGGCTGTCTTGTGGATTTTGATGAGAACTTCGTTTCCCGCAATCTCGGGGATAGGCACGTCCTCGAGCCATAGGCCTTCTTCGGCGCGCTTTTTGACAAGGGCTTTCATTGGGGTTTCCAGCATGCACGTTGTTATTGGTGGTTGTATGCAAAAAGTGCCATCTTGGATGACTGAAAAAGCCGCTACGTGATACTAAATGGCACTAACACCGAAAATACGTATCACATGGAAAACTCGGCACGGTTTTCCTATCCTCTGCCTGTAATGTCAGACTAAATGGAAAGGTCTTTACGCCTATTGTCCGGTGCTTTTGCAAAAGATGATCACAAGATATGAAGCGATTAGCGGTGGCGGCAATTCATGAAGTTTGCAAGCCTGCTGATCGGATTAATGATACTTGTTGTTTTTGAACGTCTGTCTGATCCGGTCACGGGACTGGCTGACGGACTGTTTGGTTCTCTAACGCCTGTTGCTGTTGGATTGGCTTGCCTTTCGTTTTTACTTTGGGGCCTGTCCCCTGTGCTCGTTAGATTGGTAAAACTATCGGGTAACACCCGACTAGTTGATGAGATACAACCGGGCATAACGCCAATTGATGGACTCGCTGGCGTGTCCTTTTTACTCTTGGGCGTTATGTTTATGGGTGCACATATCGTCCGGTTCTTTGGTGGTTAAGACCACATAGAGCCCAAGGTGGAGAGGAAATGACTGCTCAGCTTCGGGAATTAAAAGCAGATTTGGCCGCTGCCTTTCGATGGGCGGCGAGGTTAGATCTGCACGAGGGTGTGGCAAATCATTTTTCACTCGCGATCAACGACAGTGGTGCGCGGTTTCTGATGAACCCTAATCAGCGCCATTTTGCGCGTATCAAAGCGAGTGACCTGATTGAAATTGACGCGAATGACCCGGAGACCTTGGCCGGTCCCGACGCACCTGATATTACGGCATGGGGTCTGCACGGCGGGATTCATCGGCACTGCCCCCATGCTCGGTGCGTTATGCATGTGCATTCGAATTACGCAACGGTGCTGGCATCGCTCGCAGACAGTACGCTACCACCGTTAGATCAGAATGCGGCGATGTTTTTCAATCGCTATGTTATTGACGACGCCTATGGTGGCCTAGCACTCGAGGATGAGGGTAACCGTTGCGCACAGTTGCTCAGTGATCCCAAAAAGCGTGTGATGATTATGGGAAATCACGGCCTTTTGGTGATTGGTAATTCAGTGGCAGATACCTTCAACCGACTTTATTACTTTGAGCGAGCCGCCGGTACGTACATTCAGGCGTTACAAACTGGTAGAGAGCTCAGAGTATTGAGTGACGAAGTGGCAGAGAGAACGGCGCAGCAGCTCGAGGCTTACCCTGAGCAAGATGAGCGCCATTTTGCAGAGCTGAAGGCGATTCTGGACGAGGAGCAGTCCGACTACAGACGCTAAAACATTAGTGCTTTACTTTTATCTTTGCCGCTATTGCTTATGGTGATTTTGACATGCGCGACATGTGTTTTAGCTAAGTAGCTGGCGGCCGGCTATCCGCGGGCGGCGCGATAAACTTATGTCGAGCGCTGATCGTTCTGGCGTTGGGTGCGTACCAGCCATTCTTTTCGAGACCACCCTCGGGAGCCTCTCTGCCAACGGGTTTTACGCCTTTTGAAAGCATGATCTCTTTCGGAATGTGGTTGTAGTAGGGCGCTCGGTGAATATAGTTCTTGATGGCGATCTCATCCTGGCTGGGCGAAAAGCTTAAGTGCCAGCTCATCGGCGTTCTTCTAGAGTGATAGTGGGTCATCGCTGAAACTTGCATGAAGGTAACGCCCCATTTCTCCTCAATCAGACCTTTACCATCGATGACATCAGTCGCTTGTGCATGCGAATGCGCCCCTACCCACAAATCGATGGCGGGATAACCGTGCTCGCGTTCAAACTGCTCGAGAAACACCTCAAAGGGACCGGGGCTTGCTTCGCTCGAAGTGCTGAAGGCAAAGTTCTCGGGGTCAGAATTTTCGATAATGTAGTAGAGGAAGCTCGCGCCCTCAAAGTCACCGGTATTGTTAGCGTGGATACCTTTGCCACCGAAGGGGTGTGAGATAGTCGTGGTGTTTCGCAATACATGATGGTGGGCGGTAATGATGATTTTGTCTTGGTTGCTAAGCACCTGATCTTTCCACCAATTGAAGGTCTCTCGGGTGACCGCGCCCGCGGGGAAGCCGCCCGGGAAATTGTCTTTGCTATGCCCTCTACCGACGGGGCTCGGTGCCGAGTTTTGATCAGACAGCATTAAGATGAGGATATTCCCCGCCTCAACTTTATATCGTTCCCAAGTGCCCTCTGGCTTAAATCGGCGCAGCGCATTGTTGACGCCTGAGAACTCAGGGTTTTCGCCCATGGGATCTGCCCATTTCTTAAACCAATGGCCAGCGCCTTTATCGTAGTAGCTTCCATCGTGGTTGCCAGCAAGCGTGAAGACATCTTCCCTGCGGTGATGTTTCAGGGCCTTGAATTGCTCCGCAAAAATCTCGCCTTCTCCGTCTCGAGGCGGCCACTGGCTGGAGGTCAAGTCGCCAGCGAGTAGCATTAGGTCCCAGTCAAATGCAGGAGGGATACCGCCAGCTTTTTGCTCGTATCTGGGTAAGAAAGACCAGAAGCCTTCCGATTGTCGAAATGCTAGTCGAAGCGTTTCAACGCCATGCAGTGTGTCGACTGTCACGTGTGGGTCGCTTGCCAGCCAAATATTAAAGGCCTTGCCTTTGGCCTCAAGCTTATCAGCAAAGCTACCCGTACTTTGAAGGGCGCCTAACGGAAGCAGGAACAGAAGCGCAGAGCGGCAAAACCCCATAGCTCGAAACGGTGCCTGAATGACCTTTAAAAAAGTACGCATCTTTCCGTAGCCCAGTTATCAACTGCGCCTGTTACCCGGTCCTCGACGTTCTAGACGCCAAACACGCGCCTAAAATTATCCTCATAAAACTTGGTGTGCGTGGACTCGTTGTGTTGCGCGAGAAAAGCATCAAATGAACCAAGTGGGTCCTTGCCGCCCTCAATATGAGGGTAATCGCTTGCAAACATGTAAAGGTCAGGATTGGAGTGCTCGATCAACGTACCCACGTCTTCGAAAGGGAATGCGGTAAAGCCCATTTGCTCGGTGATCTGCTCCGAAGGTTTACGTGACATTGCGGCCAGCTCGGGCTGTGCACGTTTGAACGCATGGATTGTGTTATCGAGAATATTCAAGAAGGAAGGTACCCACGAGGCGCCTAACTCAACCGCGGCGCCTCTGAGCTTGCGGTGTTTCTCAAAGACCCCGCTTAGTACCATGGCGCTTATGAAACGCTCCGCAGCATGGTGCAGGACTGAGTAATCCAGCGCCCTGACGTTTTCACCGCCATCAAATGCGTCCTTGGGCAGGGGTTTACCATTGTTAAACCATGCAGGGTCAATGTGGTAATTGCTTCCACCAATGTGAATTAAAAAGGGAACGTCACTTTCTGCCAGTCTCGCCCAGAAAGGGTCTAGATCAGGGTGTCCCGGTGACTTGTCGCCACAAATACGATGAGGCACCCAAATGCCTTTCATACCTGACTCAAGTGCGAACTCCAGTTCCTTTACCGCGAGGTTGGGATCATCCAGAGAAATGCATGCCATGCCCATGAGCCGATCATCCGAACCGCAAAACGCAGTCATGGCGCGCGTATGCGCTCGCACTGCACCGTATTTCACATGAGTTTCTAGCGTTGGTGAGAAAGGCGCTTTAGCCGACAGCGTAGAGAAGATGATTTGTTTCTTAAAGCCAAGCATATCGAGCGCTTTAGAACGGTGGCTCCCATCAAAAGCCCCCAGAGCTTGAATTTCCTTGGACTGGGCGATCAGCCCATCTCCTAGCGAAAGAAGGTGATTAACGTGCGCTTCGGAGTGGCGTCCACCTTGTGCGACGAGTACAGCGACCTCCTCTTCAGTAACACTCGATGCTGAGTAATTTGTGAGTGGAATGAGCTCTCTTACATCGGGGTCGGCAAATTCGCGAAGATGCGTAGGCAACTCCATGATATGGCCATCAGCATCGTAAATGACTCGATTTCCAGCGTAAGTCATGACTTCATCCTCGCTTTATTATTTGGTTAGCATCAAAAGTATGGGCTTATTCCTCTGGGGTGTTCAACCACACCGTGGGCCTTTATTGCTTTCAAGCTATTGCAGCTGGACAGGGCTATTGCCCCGAACATCGCCTGTTTCTGAACCAACCTCGAGCTGAGAGGTATCCTCGCGACGGTTGTCAGTTGTCGCGGCCTCGCTCTCTGAGCCGACAAAATAAAGCATCCATACTGGCAGTGGAGCCGCTAAATTAGGTGAGGACGAGGGATTCGGTGAAGAGTTTGCGTCATTCGGATCGGAGCCCACATTAACTTCAAAACCATCGTTGAAGCCGTCTCCGTCGGTATCTGCATTGTTCGGATCCGTACCCAGCTGTACTTCCCTACCATCGTTTAGGCCGTCATTGTCAGTATCTGGATCTTGGGGATCCGTACCGATTTCAAGCTCCGTCTCGTCGCTAAGACCATCGCCGTCGCTATCTTCCGAGCCGTCATCGACGGTGATGGTAATGGTCGCAGAGGCACTTATATGCGAGGGCATTGCTACGTCGTAAACCTCGTAAACAAATGCGTCCTGACCAACATACCCGGCTTCGGGTGTGTACTCAAAAATACTGTCAGAAGACTGTTGATCTACTATTAGAAGTGTTCCATGACTGGGCTGTGAGATCACGTTATAGCTGATGTCGCCGCTAGGTATATCTACCGGGAGCGTTGCTTGGTAACGCTTACCATTGGCATCTAGTTGTGCAGTGATGACATCGTTTACGTTTGCTGGTGCCGTAAAGCTACTCAAGTCGATATTCGCGGACGTATCAGCCGAGAGCGTCAGTGTGCCATTGCTCACCTCAGCCAGGTTTGGCGGCAAAACGTCAAAATTAACGATTGCAGAACCTTGGAAAGCTGACACAGCTAGTTTGTGAGAGGTTCCTGCTTCAGGGGTTTGGCCCGTGCCACTGAAGTACTGGCTGATACCCGAGGCACCGCTAGCGTCTTCTACGCCAATGGAGAGGAGCGAGGGTAATGCGCCCAAATCAGAATAGTTGAAGAAAATGTCACTTCCATTTTCTTTCATCCAAAGCGAGAACGTGTATCGAGGTTCTGTCGTGCCATACTCGGACGCGTTCCACCATTCAACAACCACCCAGTTGCCCGAGACATCCTCAACGACACCAAAATACACATCACCGCCTGCGGGATTGTCGCCAAGGACCAGATCGGTCCAAAACGGCGCGATGATATTATTTGGTCGATCACCCGAGGGCAGCTTTTGGGGTATGTAAGTCAGTGCCGAGGTGTCTTCTTCGGTGTCGTTAAAGATGACGAGGCCGTTTGTGCTAATGGCCAATGTCTCGATAAGTTCGCCCGCGATCTCGACATTGTGGTTAGAGACTGGAAGACCCCAGATAACGTCGTCACAGCCACTCGGATTCGCTGCCACGTTGTCGCAGTCAAGCTGTGCAATTATGGCAGCTTCAAAATCATTTTTAAGCGATAGCCCGGTTCCAAAGAAGGCCTCTGGAGCGATCGACCCCGAGAGTTCGCTCAATGAGCCGCTCCACCTAACTGTCCCTGTTGTCGTATCTCCGACGAGCGTTGCATCGGTCACGTTCTTAAGATTTTGACTGACGGAGGATTCGTCAATAAGTATGTTTTCGGGACTGCTAATGGTGACGTTATACGTCGCATCTGTGGGCGTATCCGGCGCTCCGGCAATAGATACTGAGATGGGACTTGCCGCTCCGGGCGTAATCGAGCCATTGATTCCAAGCACCTGATCATCTTCAGTTTGTCCAACGCTGATGGATAGGGGTATCGATGCGTTTGAAATACTCGCGGAACCGTCCTCGATGATAAGTCTCCCGGTAAGCCAGCCGCCCACCAAATTCGAGACATCAATCGTCAAAGGAACTTGGAAGCTCCCGCCGGGCGTAACTGTTAACGTTGGGGGCAGGTCAACGCTCGCATTGCTGTTACTTAGAGCAAGGTCAGTCGATAGCATGAGCGATTGGGTGCCCGTGTAGACGCCATTAACAACGTAATCGCAAACAGAATAACAAGCTTGTGAAAGCGAAACCGTGTCAAACAGAAGTTCTGCTCCAAGGGCGCTTTCAAGATCCAGCGCACCCGCGCCTGAGGCAAACACGTTGGCAGTACCGCTGCCTGAGCCTGCTACCGCTGAGGTTGGGTTCGCCGAGTTCATTAGCGCTGATTTCACCTGCTGCGCCGTTAGTTCGGGCTTATTCTGAAGAACTACTGCGGCAGCCCCCGCCACATGAGGGCTCGACATAGAGGTACCCGAGAGGGCGATATACGAGGTGTTTGAAGATCCTATTGCTGCGGAGACGATCGGACTGCCAGGTGCTGCGAGGTCAGGTTTCAAAATCAGTGGATCGAAATTGGGTCCTCGAGAGCTAAAACCCGAGATGCTGCCGGCGGGTATGACCGAGTTTTCGAAGGCGCCAATGGTAATCTCATCGCCCTGCGCCAGATTATTGAGCAATTCAATGCCTTGATCTTGACTAATCATGACCGAGGGAAAGCTGAGGTCTGTCAGGCCGCCCATGATAATGGCGTCACCCGGCCTGTTGTTAATGATGATCATGCCCTCTGCACCCGCGTCTTTGAGGTTCGCCGCTTTGATGTAGAAGTAACAAGGCCCAGCGTCCGGTGTCTCGCCACCTCGGTAGGCGAGACCAATACCACCTGCAAAGCTGCCAGCATCAAATGGCGCGCAGGCGTCATCGTTATTGGTGTTTATGCTGGCCGCAGTTATTGCCTCTCTGGTTAGGTCTGCGGTGTGAACGACATCGGCACCGGGAACAGCAGAAAAGCTCTGATCTCCCAGTGTTACCTGACTCAGGTTGAGCGTGTTGCTTTGCGTATTAGTGGAGGCAATTGCAAGTCCTGGCTCCGCGCAGGCGGGACAGCCTACGGTTGCTGCATTGGGGCCTGAGTTGCCCGCTGACGTAACGAGTACAACCCCAGCCGCTTCTATGCTGCCAAATACGTCGGTATAGAGTTGGTAGTCAAAGGAGGAAGCGTCTCCGCCCCAAGAGTTGTTGATGACATCAGCGCCATCTGAAACAGCATCATTAAGAGCTTGTAAAAGTCCGCTTGTGGATCCAGTTGCAGACCCAGAGCCGTCGGCCCAAAGTGCTTTGTAGACCATCAGGTAGGCGC
This sequence comes from Luminiphilus sp., assembly GCA_965662305.1. Classification (GTDB taxonomy): domain Bacteria; phylum Pseudomonadota; class Gammaproteobacteria; order Pseudomonadales; family Halieaceae; genus Luminiphilus. The sequence continues at coordinate 24,844 of CBFIHK010000013.1, read as the reverse complement.
CTGGCGCAACGCCTGAAAGTTCCGTGCCTTGTGCGTCTGTGACCCGATTGCCGACCGCGGTGCCAGCAACGTGAACGCCATGGCCATCGACATCATAGGGTGTGTCTACTTCTGTCTCATTAATGTCTGTGGGCGTGTAATGGCGGGCCAGAATCAACTTTCCGTTACAGAACGATGCATCCACTGTGGCGCAGTAGTCATCTCCGGGTAGTTCTGCTGGTGCCTCGAAGTTGGTGCCATCGAACATGGGATGCTCGGGCCCGATTCCGGAGTCAATAATGGCAACGCGCATCCCTGCACCTGCGGTGTCCCGGCCACCCACCAAAGCCCATGCTTCGGGGGCTTTCATGAGTGGCAGCGATGCGTTCATGTGGGCGCGGACAATCGAATCCCGGACCACATATTTCACGCCGGGTATTCTGCTAAGGATCTCGCGCGCTGCTGGAGCGCTGCTTCGCACGACAAGGCCGTTTAGCACCATGTCGTAGCGCAGATCGATTTTTGCATCAGGTAAGTCACGCCTAAGGCTTGATGCAAAGGCGGTTTGCTGTGTCTCTATGAGTTGAGCTTGGGCTGCGCGCGCGCCCAATTTTGCTGTTTGAGCAGGGACAGACTCGTCGACATTGCGAGATGCGAGCCTATCTTCTAAAGAAATTAGAGGCGCTTCATCGAGCACCACAATGAAGCTTTTAAGATTAAATGGACTCGAAGATTTATTCGCGGCCTCTCGTACGATGATCTCACCCAGCGGTGGTTGGGCCTGTGAATTTGCTGCAAAGGCTTGGGTCGCCGTTGCGAGTGCAATGGTAACCAAAGTCCCAAGCATGAAATGGATTGTCTGCTTTTTCACCGTCTTTCAGCCGCTATCCGTCAATTAATGTCGCAGTTTATCGGTCTAACGTCAAAAATGCTCTTGTGGTCACATTTTGTCGAACCGTTATCGGGGGTTTTCATCCAGTCACTTGATCCCATTACTTAAAAATCAGGAAGTGTGGGCCTCTTAATAGCGGGGGGGTCGCAATACTGGTACCGAGAGACGAAATCGAGCCGCCGACACGGGGATTTTCAATCCCCACCTGTTTACTTATGTCGGGTTCAAGCGAATTCCGTAAAAGCGAGCGATAAGCCGTGAATACGAATGAACCAGTATCTTTACTAACTAGTTACTTAGAACGAATTACCGTAAGTTATATCCGGATTGCCTACATCTACGCTTAAGTCGTGGCTGTGACTTGAGAGGCTGCATGACGAAAAAATAAGATTTACGGCGGGCAGAATTGCTGACTTTAACTTCCCTCCTGGAAAGCAGCAGGCGTTATTGTGGGACTTGGATCAGCCAGGGCTCGGTCTGCGCTCGACTCCTACGGGAAAGCCGTCGTTTGTCTTCCAAGGTTGGTATGCGGGAAAGACCACTCGAATAACTATCGGTAGGCCAGATAACTGGACCATCCTTGAAGCTCGGGCTCGTGCTCGCAAGATACAGCGCGAGATCGACGAGGACCTCGATCCACGTCGTGTAAATGCTGATGCCATCGCTGCCGATGTAACGCCCAGAGAGATGTTAAAACGAGACGGTGTTCTCGTCGAAGAGGCTTGGTTCTGGTACGTCGCTGAGCGCAGGGAGCCCCGGAGTAAGCACCACTATGACAACCATCGGAAGATGGTGTGGCTACCCGGTCAGCGAGTGCGCGGCCGTCCGACCATGAAACACAGCCGGGGATTTCGCTCTTCCTGATTAATAAGCACAAGTCCTTAAGGAAAGCCCTGACGTGCGGTGACAGCATTACGCCCAGTCGTGAGGTTTTTGGTGCAGCGATGAGCTTTACGGCTTTAAGAAGGGCTTCGCTCGTATATTCTTTCTCTGAAAACCATCAACGACCGAGGACTTTGCCATTTTTACCCCGCTGAAACTATCAAACTCGTCCCAAATTCTCACCGCATAATGCAGTCTGTGGTTGTCTTTTGTGTCGGAGAATAATCGTTGGGGGTTGCATATTTCTACCGAACAGAAGATTCTAAGAGATTAGGGGCAATGGTGGTTGTGTGACTAATTTCATAGGGTCGATAATAAGCACTTTGCTGCTCGTTGTTACTCCGCTTGCCAAAGCAAGTGTTTATGGCTCAGAAAACTGGGGCGAGATGTATTGGGGTGATAACCCTATATCCGCTCCTACAGCCACTCCCACTATTTCATCCGTAGTTGCAGATGCAGACCAAATAACAATCACACGCACTGATTTTCCTAAGGGTACTGGGGAGGATGGATAGTCTGCCGTTACCAGCTACACAGTCACTTGTGGCGAGACAACCATTGATACCAGCGAGACGTCGGTCACCATTTCCGGCTTGGATCGTGAAACAGATTATTCGTGCTCCGTCACTGCCACGAATAGGCAGGGTATTAGCGCGGCCCTGGTCCGAGTGGTAGCCACGTCCGAGCAGCTTCAAGGGCTGAACATTTTGCTTATCTGCTCTGCGATAAATTGCGGCAGAAGAGAAGGAATTTAAAAATGAAAAAGTATCTTGTTCCATTGTTGCTGTTGGTGCAGCCCTCATTTGCACAAGATTTGAACGAATTCTCTAATGGCGCAGTGGCAGACGCTGCTGCCATTAATGAAAATTTTCAACGTTTGAAAGACAGGATTAATGATATTGGAACTGGCGCAATCCTCCTCTCAGGCGCCGGTACCCCTGATCCTTCGTCTGGAAATGTTGGTGATTTTTACGTGGACAGCTCAAGCCTCATTTTATACGGACCTAAGGCCCAATTTTGGGGAGAGGGGATATCCCTAATTGGCGCCCAAGGGCCGCAAGGTGAGGTAGGCCCTGTGGGTCCTCAAGGCGAGACGGGAGCCACAGGCGCCCAAGGTCCACAGGGTTTGCCGGGTGCTGATGGTGTGCAGGGGCCAGCAGGTCCGGCGGGCCCACAGGGTGTTGCAGGTGCCGATGGTGCGCAGGGTCCGCAAGGCCCAATGGGCCTTGCGGGTGCAACTGGTGCGCAGGGACCACAAGGTGAGACAGGAGCTACTGGTCCACAGGGCCCTGATGGCCTCGGATTATCGATTTCTGACGATGAGACGAATACGTCTGGAGGCGTCGATGCATTGGGCAACGTTACTACAGGCATCGACAATACAGCATTTGGTCGAAAGTCTTTAAGCGCAAATAGAGAGGGTAGTCAGAACACTGCTGTCGGTGTTTTTGCATTGGGGGTTAATACGACGGGTAACGGCAACGTAGCAGTTGGACGGAGTGCTCAGCGCGATACCTCTACCGGTAGCAACAACACTGCGAGTGGTTCACTTGCACTGTATACAAACAGTGATGGAGGTGGGAATACGGCTTATGGAGCAAGGGCGCTCCGGAATTTATCTAGTGGCGACGCTAACATTGCTATAGGTGAAAATGCGGGTATCGACATCACCTCAGGCTCGAACAACATTGCGATCGGTAACAGGGGTGAGGAAAGCGATACGGGTGTTGTCCGGTTGGGTACGCCCGGCACACACACAGCCACCTATCTGTCAGGCACCATCTATGCAGACGGTATCGAGATAGGAGCCACCGGTCCCCAAGGCCCTGCGGGTCCACAGGGGTTAGCAGGTGCTGATGGCGCGCAGGGGCCTGCAGGTCCGGCGGGTCCACAGGGTGTTGCAGGTGCCAATGGTGCTGATGGTCCGCAAGGCCCAATGGGCCTTACGGGTGCAACTGGTGCGCAGGGCCCACAAGGTGAGCCGGGCACCTCCTTTGGCGTCATTTCACCGCTAATCATTGAATCCGATATTGACCCAGCGGCCGGTGATTTTATCGGCCTGAACCCCGCGACGACCAACGGCGATGTGTTGATGTGGGATGAAGAGCAGAGCACTTGGGTCAATCAGGGCTTGGAGATAGCCGTCACCAATACTGGAGGTGGCCAAGGGCAATACAATATGATGCCTTATGGCACGGTTAACTGCATTATCGCGCTTGAGGGAGTTTTTCCCTCTCGTAGCCAATCAGATCCTTTCATTGGACAGATAAGTTTCTTTGGCGGAACTTTTGCGCCACGTGGCTGGGCATTTTGTAATGGCCAGCTGCTGGCTATTTCTCAATACACAGCTTTATTCTCTATATTGGGCACCACCTATGGAGGCGATGGGCGAACAAGCTTCGGCCTTCCAGACATGCGTGGCAGGGCTCTGCTGCATGCAGGAAGTGGCCCGGGTCTTACCCCCCGTAGTTTGGGTGAAAGTAGCGGCGTGGAGCAAACAATCCTCACCGTCCAGCAGATGCCCCCACACAAACACGGTGTCTCGGTAAGATTACCGCAAGCACTTGATTAGCGACCTGCAAATATGGCGGCTGGCCCGGATCAGCCGCCATAGTCTAGGATTTAGAATCGCGTGAACTGTTTTCATCGCTGCACACTGCTCCGGTACATGGTGTTTTTTGGCCTTTGCCTGCTGGTACCTGTAGCTTATGCTCAACCCTCATCTGGCCGTGAGGTGGTGGTAGCTATCGTGGACGATGGCATCTGGCTCGATCATCCTGCTCTTGCCGATTTCATTTGGTATAACCCCAGGGAAGTCCCCAATAACCGTATAGACGATGATCGCAATGGGTTGGTCGATGATGCGGTGGGCTGGGATTTTGCCGACGGCGATGCCGACCCAAGCCCACCGACGGATCGCATCGGCTTTGACCACGGTACCCACCTTGCCGGCCTGATTCGTCGTTACACCCAAATGGCATTGGGGTCCGAAGAGCATCGGGTGCGACTCATGCCGGTAAAAGTGTTGTCGGACAGGTCTGAAGATCTCGCTCTGAGTCAGGCCTACGCGGGGGTAGAATACGCCGCACGCCAGGGGGCAGCCGTTATTTTGATGGCCTGGAGCGATCTGACAATTACCGAGGAGGAAGCCGCGATCTTGACCGCTGCGTCGGCACGTGGCGCCCTGTTGGTGGCTGCGGCGGGTAACCTGGGGACCGAGCAGGTTATGTACCCCGCGGGGCATCAAGACGTTCTCGCGATCGCCAGTCTGGATGGTGAGCAAAGGGCCTTGCTTTCGAACTACGGTGGCTTTGTTGATATCGCGGCGCCCGGCACAGATGTCCAATCGCTCACAACTGGTGACGCAACCGCACTGGTGTCGCGCAGCGGGACCTCACCCGCGGCCGCCTTGGTGGCCTCTGCTGCGGCCGTGGCCATGGCACAGGCCACTGCTCCCGGCCCCCGGTTCACTCGCGCCTGTTTGCTTGCCAGTGCAACGCCTCATACCCAGTTACAAGAGTTTGAGCGCGGACGACTGGGAGCAGGGCGTCTCGATATTTCTTCATCCCGAGAGTGTGTGCTCGGCCAACTGCCAAGCATCAGCAGAACAACAGCGCCCAAGGGGTATCTGTTTCTGAATACAAATGCAGCCCAAGAGGGTGTGTTGCTGGAACCCGAGGGCGACTTTGAACGCATTACGCTGACGCCTGATGTGCCAATTGGAAGCGGAAGTTCAGCAGCGGTTGATGTCCGGGAGGCCCAATCGGGTCGACGGCTGTACGCCGGGCAAATCGCAGATATGCCCGCCATCACCAATGCGGTGACGGGGCTGCGTATCCAATGGCAACAGGTTGACCCGCCCTCATCTCCACCTGGGCCCATGCTTACATTTCGGGCCGAGCCAACGTCACTGCGGAATCGCTTTTGCACCCAGAGCTATGAGCGCAACACTCCGGTAAAGCTTGAGGACGGCAGCGGCGCCCAGGAATACGCGATCGGTTCCGACTGTCGGTGGCTGGTCAGGGCACCCGCCGGTGAACACCTCCGCTTCACCTTTGAATTTCTCGATACCGAACCCCGTACCGATCTGGTTTACCTGTTTGCGGGTAACGGAACACATGCGCCAATCATCGCCGTGATCTCGGGCACAGATGTCCCAGAAGCAATTGACGCACCTATATCCGAGGCCCTGGTATGGTTCGTATCAGATCTAAAAAATCAGGGTCAGGGCTTCCGACTGACGGTCGAAGCCATTGCCGCGGACGAAACGTAAGGTTCCTCATGCCCCCTCGCTTAGAAGCTCTAATTGTTCACTTCCCCATCAGAGGGACACAGCTGAACTAGAGTTTTCCAGCTTCTCCGGATAGATGCTGGGCGGCATATGTCCCAGACTTTCGTGCGGTCGTTCGTCGTTGTAATCGAGCCACCACAACAAAGAATTGGCGCTTTTGCGGCGTTCAAGCCTACATGCGCGCAGTTGCGAGGGGACGGTAGTAATCGTTACTGCTGGCTGCAGTCTAGATTGGTTGTTGGCCTAGATCGACCGTTTGTTTATTGGAAAATGGATGAGCATTTCTCGGCTACGAGACGGGGGCTCTCGCTTAACCCGATTGAGACAAATTTCGCTTACATCTGCCCTCACATCATGCATTAGACGATGTGGGCTATGCAAAAACTCGGTGCGTAACCATTTGGTTTAGATGGTGCTCAGGGACGGAATGATTCGCGCAGCGCTGCCTTCGCTGCTCTCACCCCGGTGGGGCGTCGTCGCTGCGCTCATGCGTCCAAAATGCTCTCGAGGTCGCATTTTGTCGAACCGCTATCGGAGGTTCTCATCCATTCCCTTTACCCCATCATCAAAAAACCCCGCATTTGCGGGGCTTTTGATAATGGTGCCCAGGGACGGAATCGAACCGCCGACACGGGGATTTTCAATCCCCTGCTCTACCAACTGAGCTACCTGGGCAAATCTGAAGAAAGTACTTCGGAAAGGCCGCGTATTAAACCGCCGAGATCTTAAGCCGTCAAGTAAACTAAGCCATTACGGGCTGATTATCCGAGTCGGTCGCTGCTTCACCATCCTCGGCGTCCTTGGTCATGTCGCGATTAGAAGCGAGAACCGCGTAAACCGCTGGCAAAATGACTAAGGTGAACAGCGTTCCTATCAGCATGCCAAACACCAATACAGCGCCAATGCTGTTTCGTGCCTCCGCGCCGGCGCCCGTTACAAGCACCAACGGGAAGTGGCCAAGCACTGTTGCACCAGTTGTCATAAGAACAGGACGTAGTCGCGCTATGGCACCGTTCTTAATCGCCGCTAACTTTTCAACGCCGGCAATGCGCTCCTGATTTGCGAAGTCGACAATCAAAATAGCGTTCTTGGTAACCAGCCCCACGAGGGTGACAAGGCCCACCTGCGAGAAAATATTAATGGTGCTGAAGTTTAGGAAGGTAATGGTCAACGCCGCAAATAACGCAAGGGGGATTGATCCAAGGAGGATAATCAGCGGGTCTCTAAAGCTATTGAATTGGACGGCGAGGACTAGGAAGACAAGCACAGTTGCAATTAAGAGGACGCCTGCCATCGTGTTGCCCTCACTGCGAAGCTCGCGCGACTCGCCAAGATAGTCGAGGACATAGCCATCGGGGAGTGTGCGCTGGGCAATATCTTCGATAAGACTCAAGCCTTGATCTTTGGTGGTCCCCGGAAGAATAGCACCGTAGATCTTGAAGCCATCCTTCTGCTGGAAGCGGGTAAGAGCGCGCGGTTGGGTCGAGCGTGTGAGTGTTACCAGGGAACCAAAGGGGACCAGCTCTCCATTCGGAATTCGAACCGGAATATCGAGTAGCGCTGAAGGCGAGCTGCGCTGTTCATCTTCCAGCATAGGGATAACGCGATAGGCTCTACCGCGCTCATCGAAGCGTGTTACATAGGCAGGCGACACCATGAGACTCATTTGCGCCGAAAGATCGCCAAGGCTCATACCCAGATCTGCCAAACGCTCTTTGTCGATCTCGAACTCTGCTTCAACGCGATCGATTTTGATGTCTGTTTCGACGAATAAAAACCTGCCCGATGACTGTGCTTCGTCAACCATGGCGCGCGCCACGTCGAGCATATTCTCGTTGGTGTCGGATGAGGTGATCACTACTTCTACGTCAAATCTTCCAGCTGACGGCAACGAGGCTTCCTCGAACGGAATTGCTGAGACAATAGGCGAGTTTTTGATGCTCTGATAGATCTCAAAAACCATGTCGGTAACTCTGCGGTCACGCTCTTCAGGTGGCACAAACTCCTGTCCACCAAAGCCACCTTGTGGCTGCACGATTTGCCACATGTAAGAGGGTTCAGGTTTATCCTCCAGCGTTGAGACAACCTGATAAAAGCCCTCGTAAGTCTCTTGCAACGATGATTCCGGGGCGGACTCAAACACCAGCCCTAAACTACTCTGGTCCTCAACGGGAGAGAGCTCTTTGAGCGAAAAAAGATAGAGTGGTACTGACAGCAAGGAGAAGAAAATACCTGCAGCAATCAGCTGATACCGCCACTTGAGAGAGAAATCGACGACATGAGAATAGGCGTCAGCCGTGGCGTCAAACCGCTGGTTAACCCAGCGGGTGGTTCGAGACTCGTGGCCCTTATCGGGACAGACCCACGCGCTCAGAATTGGAGAGAGCGTCATTGCCACGAAACCTGAAATCATTACGGCGACTGCGAGAGCGAAGGCAAACTCTCGAAAGAGGACACCAGAGAGGCCGGACAAAAATCCGATGGGTGCGTAGACCACAGCCAAGGTTGCGGTCATGGCGACGATGGGGCCAAGTAATCGACGGGAACTGGTCAATGCTGCTTGGTAGCGACTCATACCTGCTCGTAAGTTCCTGGCGACGTTCTCCACCACCACGATCGCGTCATCAACAACTAAACCGACTGACAACACGATCGCGAGTACAGTCAAAAGGTTGAACGAAAAGCCAATGACAGACATGGCGGCAACTGCGCCAAGCAGCGAGATAGGGATTGTCATCAGTGGTACTAAGGCGGTTCGAAACGAGCCCATCAGTGCAACGACAACGAAGCCCACAAGGAGAATGGTTTCACCGAGAGTGGTCACGATCTCACGTAAAGAATCGCGCATGTAATTGGAAATATCGAAGGCCATGATCAGCTCAAGATCATCTGGTAGCACGCTATTGATATCGTCGATTCGATCGTAGAGCGCGTCGGCAACGGCGATCTCGCTAGCACCCGGAGCGGCGTAAATCGGCAAGAAGACAACAAGATCTTGCGAATACCGACTGCGCATTTGTTTGTCTTCGATACCAAGCTCGATTCGGGCCACGTCACCAAGACGGATTTCCGCGCCATCTTTAGCGCGAATGATCATGGATCGGAAATCGTCCGCTGTGCGTGCAGTGGCGTCAGTCTTCAAGGTGATCCGTTGGGTCGAGCTCTCACTTGCTCCCAAGGCACCGATGACGTTGTTACCTTGTAAAGTGTTGCGCACGTCGTGAGCAGTTACACCCAAAGCGGCCATTTTCCAGGCGTTGAGCCATATGCGCATTGCGGGCTTTACACCGCTGTTATCAACGCGCTGTACGTTAGGCACCGAGGTGAGCTGCGGAACAATGTCCCGCTGGACGATGTCCGTAACTTCTCCTAAAGAACGCGTTTCCGGAACGCTAACCGCAAGATAGAAGCTGGCGTAGGGACTGTCTGCACGGCTTACCTCAATGAACGGATCCTCAGCACCGTCAGGAAGTTCAAGACGAATCTGACTCAGACCCGATGACAACTCTGCGAGTGCATCGGTACTGTCTTCGTTGAGTTGCATCCAGGCGGTGACAATACTCTCACCCGAGGTGGTAACGGACTCGACATAGTCGACGCCGGGAATCGCATTGGCTACGCGTTCAATGGGCTCGGTAACAAAGCCCTGGACAGACTCGGCGGTTGCCCCCGGATAGGGAGTAATAATTTGGATCGATGAGCTCTGAATAACCGGAAACTGCAAAACGGGAATGTCGACGGCGGATCTGAGGCCTGCGAGCAATAGAAGCAGTGACACCACAATCGCAATGACCGGACGTTTTACAAAAATATCATTCCAGCGGGGTTTATCATGGAGCTCGGTCATATCACTTTGCCCCAGTGTAAAGACGCGCTAAAACGCCGTCAGAGAGCTTAAACGAGCCTGTCGTGGCAAACAGCGCTGTTTCATCCAAATCTGCAGTGAAAAGGGCAACCTCTGCACGCTCATCGACCAAGGTGACGCGCGTTGGAACTGCTCGGAAAGGTTGCTGTGCGCCTGCCTCGGCCTCGGCAAGTTCGAAAATATACGTGCCTTCGGTATCCCAGCGGATGCTTGCAGGTGGCAACTCATAAACAACAGACGGGGTGCCACTCGCAACCTCAATCTGAAGCAGCTCTCCATGCTTTAAACGATCGTTTCGTGTCATGGCGCGGACGTCAAAAGTTCGTGTGCTGGCGTCGATAGTGTCTGAGACAACAATGATTGTTGCAGTACCCAGAATGTTGTTGTCTAGGTCAAAAATACTCACGGCATCGCCAACAACCAAGTGCGCTAAGCCTTGAGGCACCTTGAAATCAATCCAACGCTCGGTGCCAAGGCCGGTGAAATCTGCGATGACTTCGCCACTATCAATCATGTCGCCTACGACATGAGTGTAGATGCCGATGCGACCACCAAACGGCGCTCTCAGGGTTAATCGTGTCAACTGGGCATCGATAGCACGGATTTGCGCATTTAGAGCATTTAATCGCGCCTGCTGTACGTCAATATCGTCTTGCGCAATCAAAGACTGCGCCTGAAGCTTTTGACTCCTTCCGAGCTGGGTAATGGTCAGATCACGCTCTGCTTTGAGTGCTTCCTGTTGTGCAGTTAGATCGGCCGAAAACAGCTCAAGTAGCGGTTGTCCTTTTTTGACAACGGCACCTGACTGATGGGGAAGCGCAACGATGCGGCCGCCTACCTCAGGGCTGATCTCCACAAATTCAGGTCTGAGGACTGTGCCACCTAAACGGCGTACCGGTGTATGCGACGCTGTGCTGACCTGCTGCGCGTTGACCACTTCATACGGCTCGGGGAACGAGGCACCAAAGGCGATGGCCGCCGTGATTTGTTGGTACTTCACTGCTGCAAGCGCTCCCGTCACTAAAAAGCAGCTGACTAGGGTTATAAGCCAGGGCAATACTTTGCGCATTTAAATGTCTCTCAATATGGGTCGTTTAATTTGACTGTGAGGGTGGTACGTAACCTTCCGCGTGATCGTGCTCCCCGCCGCTTAAAAAAAGCTCCATCTGTTCGGACAGGTATTTGCGCGCCTCGGGGTCCATCATATTGAGGTGCTTCTCGTTGATGAGCATTGTTTGCAGCGCCTGCCAATCGCCCCACGCTTTTTTTGAGACCGATTCGAAAATAGCCTGACCTTTCGGACCCGGGAGTGGCGGCCTATCAAGACCCTCGAGTTCTTCGTTGTAGCGGCGACATTGCACGGTTCTCATGAAGGAATTCCTTAACTAGATTTCTCTTTATAGCAGTCTCTAAGTGAAGTCAGAGGACAGAAGTAATACTTCAAGTGACTGCAATATTTTGACCACTGGCGCGGGTAGGCCCAGCGTCAGAGCGCGCGCTATTGTAAACCAGCCGTGACCTTCGCTGTCAGCTATTGTTGACACATTGTTCTGGACAACACACACCACCGGGGTGATTTCGAGACGAAAATGGCTAAACGTGTGACTGACAACGGGCAGGATTGTCGGCGGTTGGATGGCGGCCAAGCCCTGCGTATCGAGCCATGATGTGACCGAGACGGCATCAGTAATTTCCGACGCTTCCCTAGCGCCAGTCTCCTTATTCGCGGGATTAAAGACTGGATTATCTGGGGGATTATTTGGGGGATCATCTGAGGGATTATTTGGGGGATCATCTGAAAAGTTATCGCGATTGCTTGCCTCGGGAAATGACCAAAGACCGCCCCAGATTCCACTTGGTGGTCGTCTCTCGAGTAATAGCTGCCCCTTTGAGTCAACGCAGATAATGAAATAGGTCTTCCGGGTGGGAATCGTTTTCTTTGGTTTCTTTCCCGGGTAGGCAGATTGCGTGCCCGAGATTCTCGCTTGGCAATCTTCCGTCATTGGGCAGAACAAACATTCGGGTTTGGATTTGGTGCAGAGCGTCGCGCCTAAATCCATGATGCCTTGCGTGTAATCAGCGGTTCGCTGTCGCGGCGTCACCGCTTCGGAGGCCTTCCAGAGCGCTGCGAGCACATCGCTGCGCCCTGGCCACCCTTCGATAGTGTGGTAACGCGCCAGCACTCGTTTCACGTTGCCGTCCAAGATCGGCGCCCAGCCACCGTGTCCCAAGGTAAGAATTGCGCCTGCGGTCGATCGACCTATACCGGGAAGTGATTCTAAACCCTCGACCGAGGCTGGAAACTCTCCGTCGTACTTTTGAGCGACGATGGAGGCAGTTTTGTGCAAATTCCGTGCGCGAGCGTAATAGCCTAGCCCAGTCCAGAGGCTTAGGACGTCATCAATCGGTGCCTGCGCAAGATCCGCTACTTGGGGGAATCGCGCCATGAAGCGTTCGTAGTAAGGAATCACTGTTGCCACCTGCGTCTGTTGCAACATGATCTCTGAAACCCATACGCGGTAGGGCGTGCGATCTTGCTGCCAGGGCAAGGTCTTGCGTCCATGCTCGTCAAACCATGCGAGGAGCCGCTCAGAAAAGGGAGGAAGATCGGTCATAAGATGAGCTGGCGGGCGCTTTGCTATACACTTCGCCGCCTAGTGTAGCGCCTCTCTGGCGCAGTCGACTCAAGTTTAGGAAATGCAGATGGACAACGCGCAAACGACAGCTCGTTCAGCAACGGTTTCTCGTGACACTCTGGAGACCCAGATCACTGTCTCGGTCAGCCTCGATGGAACCGGTAAAGCAGAGTTTGATACGGGTTTACCCTTCCTTGAGCACATGCTGGATCAGATCGCGCGACACGGCATGGTCGACCTCAATATAAAAGCAAACGGTGACTTGCATATCGATGCACACCACACCGTTGAGGATATTGGCATCACCTTAGGACAAGCGCTTGCGCAGGCCGTTGGTGATCGCCGGGGCATTTTGCGATACGGGCACGCCTATGTGCCACTCGACGAGGCTTTGTCGCGTGTTGTCATCGATTTCTCTGGCCGTCCAAGTTTGCACTACAACGTGCCGTTTACACGCGCTTCGGTGGGTGACTTTGATGTAGACCTGTTCTCGGAGTTCTTCCATGGGCTGGTCAATCACGCTCAGCTCACTTTGCACATCGATAATCTCAAAGGCGAGAACAGCCATCACCAGGCCGAGACTGTGTTCAAAGCCTTTGGGCGAGCATTAAGAATGGCCGTATCTGCGGACGAGCGCGCACCCTCGGCAATGCCATCGACCAAAGGCGTTTTGTAAGTCGATGTCAAAAACAGTTGCCGTTATCGATTACGGCATGGGTAACCTTCACTCGGTAGAAAGCGCACTAAGTAAAGCTGGCGCTGATCACGTCTCCGTAACGAATAAGCCAGACGCCATACTAAACGCGGATCGAGTCGTTTTTCCCGGTGTGGGTGCTATTCGTGATTGTATTGGGGAGTTCAAGCGGCTGGATTGTGATGAAACCTTAAAGACCGTGATTGAGGCAGGGACTCCAGTGCTCGGCATATGCGTTGGTATGCAATCACTAATGACGCGCTCCGAGGAGAACGGTGGCGTTGCCTGTCTTGATTGGTTGCAAGGCCCTGTCACACGATTTCCTCAGGATCATCGAGACGCTTCGGACGCCAAGTTGAAAGTGCCTCACATGGGGTGGAATCGCGTCAGACAGAAATCGGCTCATCCAATGTGGAACGGAATTGAGGACGATGCGTATTTCTACTTTGTTCATAGCTTTTACGTGCCCGCGGATCAATGTGATTCGGTGGTGGGCACCTTTGAATACGGCTTGCAGGGGGCTGCTGCGGTTGCTCAGGGGAATGTCTTTGCTACGCAATTTCATCCCGAAAAAAGCCACGACAATGGCATAAAGCTGTTAGCAAACTTCCTCGATTGGGACGGGACATGTTAGTAATTCCAGCAATAGATCTTAAAGACGGGCAATGCGTTCGCTTGCGCCAAGGCGACATGGACGACAGCACGGTCTTTTCCGACGATCCCGTCGCAACAGCTGAGCAATGGGCTCAGGCGAGCGCCCGCAGACTTCACATGGTCGACCTTAATGGCGCCTTTGCCGGTACGCCCAAAAACGCAGCTGCTGTGAAGGCGATCACTCAAGCCTTGCCCAATCTCCCTGTTCAGATCGGCGGTGGTATTAGGGACTGCAATACCATCGAGAGCTATCTAAACGCTGGCGTGAGCTACGTCATCATCGGTACAGCCGCGGTAAAGAATCCCGAGTTTGTCCGCGAGGCCTGCGAACGGTTCCCCGGCCATATCATTGTCGGTATTGATGCGAAAGCCGGTTTCGTTGCCACGGACGGTTGGGCTGAGACCAGCACTGTTCAGGCAGCCGATTTGGCGCGTGATTTTCGTGACGCGGGTGTAGAGGCGATTGTCTACACAGACATCGAGCGCGACGGCATGATGCAGGGCGTCAATATCGCCGCCACCGTTAATCTCGCAGTTGAAGGCGGACTTCCTGTCATCGCCTCAGGCGGCGTAACAAACATCGACGATATTCGCGGCCTAGCTGAGGTTGCACATAACGGCATCGTAGGTGCGATTACAGGACGGGCTATTTACGAGGGTACGCTTGATGTCGCTGAAGCCCAAGCGCTTTCGGATCGGATGACACGCAGCTAATGGCGCTCGCGAAGCGAATCATTCCTTGCCTCGATGTTGACCAAGGGCGCGTGGTTAAGGGCGTCAATTTCGTCGGTATTCGTGACGCAGGTGACCCTGTCGAGATTGCGCGCCGCTACAACGACGCCGGCGCCGACGAAATCACCTTTCTCGATATAACGGCAAGCCACGAGCAGCGAGATACCACTTATCGCACAGTCGAGCAGATAGCGTCCGAGGTGTTTATACCCCTCACCGTTGGCGGTGGGGTGCGTGCTGTCAGTGATATTCGAACCTTGCTAAACGCCGGTGCGGACAAGGTCAGCATAAACACCGCAGCCATCTTTAATCCGGAGCTTGTGAAGGAAGCTGCCGATAGATTTGGCTCGCAGTGCATCGTTGTGGCCATGGATGTGAAAGACCTCAGTGACGGCTCGGGACGCTATGAGCTATTTACCCACGGAGGCCGGAAGGAGACAGGTCTCGAAGCCGTAACATGGGCAGAGAAAATGGCTGAATTTGGTGCTGGAGAGATTTTACTCACCAGCATGGATAGAGATGGGACTAAGGACGGCTACGATCTTGGCATTACCCGCGCTATTTCAGATGCGGTTGATATTCCCGTCATTGCCTCAGGTGGCGTGGGAAATCTTGACCACCTCGTTGATGGTTTCACCGAGGGTGGTGCCGACGCGGTCCTTGCTGCCAGCATCTTTCATTTCGGCACTTATACAGTCGATGAGGCCAAAGAGCACCTGGCAAAAGCTGGCATTCAGGTAAGGCGTTAGTCGCCAGAGCCGAAGCAAGACCGAGAGGCTTACTCGGGACTTCCCAACTGCTTGCTATTCTCAGCCGTGTCAGCTGACTCTGCCTGTTTTGGCATCGCCAACTGCAAACGCTTCGCATCGATGCTTTTGTATATGTTGATGCCTTTTAACAGCGTGAAAGCCTCGTAAAGTTGATTGTCGTCTTCTCGCAGGCTTGCCATTTCCTCAGTCTCGGTGGCCTGTGTTTCCGTTGAGTTTTTCAGGCTACGGTTTAAGTCAGCCTCGCGGAGCCGACGACCTTGCTCAAGGTTAGTAAGCTTCGCACGCTCCACAATGACGTCGGGCACAATGCCATCTGCCTGAATCGATCGCCCATTAGGGGTGTAATAGAGAGACGTGGTCAGCTTGAGGGCCTTGGTGTCGGATACGGGTAATACGGTTTGGACAGAGCCCTTGCCAAAGCTACGTGTGCCCATGATGACGGCTCTGCCTCTGTCCTGAAGTGCGCCCGCGATGATCTCTGATGCGCTAGCGGAGCCACCGTTCACCATTACTACGACGGGAACATCTGGCAATAACTCGCCTGGCTCTGCCTCTAGAACTGTCTTTGAGTCGGGATGTCGCCCCTGGGTGTAGACAACAAGCCCCCCATCCAAGAAGTTGCTCGCCATTTCCACGCTGGCGTTTAGTACGCCGCCGGGGTTGTTTCTTACGTCGAGCACAACACCCTTTACGGGACCCTTTGCCAGCGCTTCATTAAGTGCATCTGTGACTTCTTTTCCTGAGTCTCGTTGAAACCGGGACACACGAATGAGCCAATAGCCAGGGTCAATCTCTCGTGACCGGACACTGGGTACGTCGATCACGCCACGGGTAACGACCACATCAAAGGGCTGGCTTTCACCGGCACGGCCGATTTCTAGCGTCACCGTGGTGCCCTCGGTTCCGCGCATATACGTCGACGATTCATTCGTCGACATGCCCTGCGTAGAGGTGCCATCAATTTTCAAAATCACATCCCCCGCCTGAAGTCCTGCGTCTTCAGCGGGTGACCCGTCGATGGGTGTGACGATGGAAATAAAGCCGCCGCGGTAGCCAATCTCAATGCCCAGACCTGTGAACTGACCCTCGGTGGATTCCTGTAGATTGCTGTAGCCATCATCGGTTAAATAGGCTGAATGAGGATCTAGATTGGTCAACATCCCTTTTACTGCCATCTCAAAGAGCTCGGCATCAGTCACTTCCTCAACATATCCCCGCCTAATAGCGTCAAAGGTGTCCGCAAAGAGCTGAAGTTCGTCAAACGAGGTGCCAACCACCTGATCCTGTTGAGTGATTTCTTGATGGGCCTCCTGAGATGGGCCTGAATCCAACGTGGGCTCGGTACTGGTTTCCTGCTTGGCCTCGGTTACAGACTCAGGGCCAGCTGTATCATTGTCCTGAGCCCATGCGCTTCCAGTGGCCGACAGTGAGAGCGATACAGTGAGGGCTTTAATAAACATCGGCACTCGCAAGCGCTTTTCTTCTGGGGTTGTGACCATTCTCAATTTACCTTCTCGCCCTAATCCACCTTGCCGGATCAACCGGAACACCGTCCGAGCGTATTTCAAAATAAAGTGCGGGATCCGTGGCGCCGCCACTCGAGCCAACTCTTGCAATTTCCTCTCCAGGCGACACCCAGTCCCCCGTTGTTTTGAGGAGGCTTTCGTTGCGGCCGTAGAGGCTCATCCATCCGTTGCCGTGGTCGATGATAGTAAGCAAACCCTGACCTCTGAGCCAATCTGAGTAAATAACACGACCAAAATGTATCGCGCGCACCGCAGTTCCGCGGTTGGCAGGCATAATCCAACCTTGCCATCGAAGATCGCCGCGGTCTCGCTTCTGACCAAAGCGCGTCTTACTGAGACTCTTTACGGGCGCGTTTAGTTCACCGGCTTTTGATGAGAAGTCTTCAAAGTCGCCGAGCAAATTGAGATCCGCAAGACGGCGAGAAAGCTCGGTAAGAAGTGTGTTTAGCCTTGAGGAATCTTCTTTCAGTGTTTCTATTTGCTGACCATCGCGCTCAAGCAGGGCGGTAAGCTCCGCAATAACATCGCGTTGACTTGCTCGCTGCGACAACAGCTCCCTTCGTTGTAACTCGAGGTGCTTTCGCGTTTCTTCTTGATCAAGGCGGTTCGTTTCTTGGGCTTTTTGATTTGCATCCAGCGCGCCGATAGCCATTTTGAAGGCGTCTATTTCAGCAAATTGCTCGCTCATTAATATGTCAAAGTAGGCGCGATGGCGCTCGGTTTCATGTGCATTGCTGTCGCCGAACAAAATTTTCAAGTCACCGCCTTGGCGCAAAATGGAAAACGCCCCCAGTGCTTTTTCTAGCTGTGATTGGCGAGCGCCAATGTCGCGGTTCAGTATTACCGCCTCCGCTTCGAGATTATTAATGGTTCGACTCAGCGCTTCGATATTCCGTCGGCTTTTATCGATCGATTGGTTAGCTTCAGCGATTGCCTTGTCGGTCCCGCGAAGTGCAATTTGAAGCTCAGCACGCTTGTTTGATCTCGATATGACCATACCTTCAAGCGCCGCAATCGCCTGGTTGACCCTTTCGATTTCGGCTTTAGCGTCTTCTACCGTCGCAGGTTCGGTCAGGGGCCGATTATCCGAAGATTGTGCGATCGCAGTATTTATCTCAGTATTTACTAAAAGACCAACAATCATTACGCAAATGCGCAGGGGCATGCGCCGACAATCGCGACGAGACGTTGCTAGGATGAGGTGGGTTGTCAGATTAATCGGCATGTAGACAGACATGCGGGGTATCCGCCGCCCTATGAGTCAGGCTGAAGTAGCGACACGCCTGTCATAGCTGACGGCTTGGAAAGGCCCATGATATCCAGCACGGTTGGGGCTATATCGGCCAGAATACCCGGAGCGTTTCTGAAGCGTCTTTGCTGGCCACCAATGTAGAACAGGGGGACCGGTTCAGTTGTATGCTGAGTGTGGGGTTGCTCCGTATCGTGGTCGTGCATTTGCTCACAGTTGCCATGATCGGCGGTGATCAGTGCCTGACCACCTGCAGCCAGTACCGCTGTTTCGAGCTTGGCGATGCAACTATCGAGCGTCTCGACTGCTGTCACGGCTGCGTCAAAGTTGCCCGTATGACCCACCATGTCGCCGTTGGCAAAGTTCACAACGATAAGCTGGTGCGCTTTGCTCTCTATGCTGTTGATAACTGCATCGGTGACTTCTCTAGCAGACATCTCAGGCTGTAAGTCATAAGTGGCAACATCAGGCGAGGGAATTAGCACGCGCTCCTCGCCGTCAAAGAGAGCCTCGCGCCCGCCGCTAAAGAAAAAGGTGACGTGGGCATATTTTTCGGTTTCAGCGATCCGTGCTTGTTTCAGTCCGTTGTTGGCAATGATCTCGCCCAGAGTGTCTTGGACTACATCGGGTGCGAAGGCAACCTGTGCATTCAAGCCTTCGTAATATTCTGTGGTCGCAACGAAGCACGCCTCAGGTTGGCGACAGTCAAATTCGCTGAACGCCGGGTCAGTTAAGGCCTGAGTAAGCTGTCGCGCACGGTCCGCCCTAAAGTTCATAAATAGGACTGCATCACCATCTGCAATAGGCGCAGCATCGCCAATTCGTGATGGCGCAACAAACTCGTCGTTCTCATCTCGCGCATAAGCCGCGTCGAGCGATTCGAGTGCCGAGTCAAAACTAAATTCTGCCTCACCATCGACCAGCAGTTTGGCGGCCGATGCAATTCGATCCCAGCGCTTATCGCGATCCATCGCAAAGTAGCGGCCCTGTACCGTCGCTATCCGACCTACACCTAATGCACCCAGCTCTGTCTCAGCCCGTTCCAGCGACGCCTGGGCACTTCGAGGTGGCGTGTCTCTTCCATCGAGAAATGCATGAAGATATATCGCCTTTGCGCCTCTCTTTTCCGCCAGCCGCGCCGCTGCAAAAATATGATTCTCGTGGCTATGAACACCGCCAGGAGAGAGGAGGCCAAATAAGTGTACTGCGCCATTGGCCGCGATCGCCTTGTCTATTGCATTGCAATAGGCTTCGTTCTCTTCGAAGTCGCCATCATCAATGGCTTTGTCGATGCGCGTAATGCTCTGGTACATGATTCGGCCTGAGCCAAGGCTCATGTGCCCGACCTCAGAATTACCCATCTGACCTTGAGGGAGCCCGACGTCTAGTCCTGAGCCCGATACCAATGTGGATTCGCCCTCGCTCCATAACCTGTCAAAAGTAGGTGTTGCCGCATGAAAAATAGCGTTGTTCTCGCTGGCCTCTCGATATCCAAAACCGTCGAGAATGACTAAGACTGTAGGTGACGCAAGCGAGCTCATAGGGGGCATAGGGGTTCCTCTCAGCGAGATTAAGATTTTAGCAGTCATGGTGGTAAAAGATCACCCCAGATTGATGCACCTTACCCATTGCTTTTACGGTGATAGTGCCACTGGAGAGGGCTGTGCGAAGCACGTATACTCGCGCCTTTACCACTGTCCCGTGAGGTCAGATAACACCCGTGTCGTTTAGCCATTTTCTGATTTTTATCTCCGAGCAGTGGGTGTTGGTGTTTGCGCTCTTGCTGAGCCTAAACTTGTTGTTATTCACCGAGTCGCGGAAAGCCGGACCTGCATTGAGCCCTCAGCAAGCCATTAATCTCACCAACAGGGAGGGTGGCGTTTTTCTGGATGTCAGAGATGCAAAGGAATACAAGCGTGCGCACATCTCGGAGGCGGTCAATATCCCCTCAGCTAATTTGCAGGGACGTCTGGGCGAACTCGAAAACTACAGAGACAAACCAGTCATTGTGGTCTGTCGCATGGGGACAAGTGCGGGCGCGGCGGTCAAGCAACTCAGAGCCAGCGGGTTCCCTCAGGCACAGCGAATGGCGGGTGGCATGATGAGTTGGGACGAGCAGCGATTGCCTGTTACAAATAAATGAAGCCAGTCACTATTTACACAACTCAATGGTGCCCTTTTTGCGTCCGCGCAAAGCGGCTTTTGAACAGTAAGAACATCGCTTTCACCGAAATACCCGTTGATGGTGATGCGCCACTGCGCGCGAAGATGGCTGCGATGGCGGGCGCGACAAGCGTGCCTCAGATATGGATTGGCGATCAGCACGTCGGAGGCTGCGACGAATTGTATAGCCTCGAGCAGCAACAACGATTAGATTCCATGCTTCAAAGCGAAGCCTAAAAAACGTCGAAGACAGGAGACACCGCAATGGCGGAAGAGCAAGCTGCAGGTGCAGCACAAGATGATCAGGTACAGCAGCAGTTCACGATGCAGCGCATGTACACCAAAGATATCTCATTCGAGTCACCAGCGACTCCTGATATCTTCCGTCAAAATTGGCAGCCAAGCGTCAACGTCGATTTGAACACCCGTTCTTCAAAGGCCGATGACGACGGTAACCACGAAGTGGTGCTTTCGATCACTGTGACTGCGAAGATCGAAGAGAAAAATGCGTTCCTTGTTGAAGTGCAGCAGGCAGGTATTTTCTTTGCATCAGGTATCGAGGCTGAGCCGCTAAAGCAGATTCTCGCAACCGTTGCGCCTAATATTTTATTCCCTTACGCGCGCGAAGCAATTGACAACATTGTGGTCAAAGGCGGCTTCCCAGCCTTGATGTTGGCGCCTGTCAATTTTGATGCGCTGTATGCACAAGCAATGGCGCAACAGGCAGCACAGGGTGGCGATCAACCTGCTGAAGGCGCTACTCACTAAGCAAGTTGGCTGAGCTTTCGCGTGAGGGTGTTCCGACCCCAGCCGAGAAGCTCAGCCGCTTCCGCTTTCTTACCCGCAGTGTGCTCGAGCGCTGCGCTCATCATGATCGACTCGATCTGAGGCATTGCGTGCTTGAGTACGTTGGTTTCCCCGGCCAGCAATCTCGCTCGAACCCAATCTGAGAGCTGTTTCTCCCAAGACCTATCAGGCTGACTGCTCTGATCGTGCTCGGCTACCAATTCCGGTGGTAGATCACTCATTAAAATTGTATTGCCTGCGCCCATTACTGTGAGCCAGCGAGAGGTGTTCTCGAGTTGGCGAACGTTTCCGGGCCACTCCAGTGCGCTGAGATAATCTCTGACCTGAGGTGAGAGCTCCTTCGTGGGTACGCCCAGTTCTGAAGCGGCTTTCGTTAAAAAGTGATTAAGTAATAGTGGAATATCTTCTCGGCGCTCGGCGAGTCTTGGAACGTTTATACCAATGACGTTGAGACGGTGGTACAAGTCTTCGCGGAATGAACCCTCGGCGACGAGTCCCCTCAGGTCTTGATGGGTTGCAGCGATAACCCTAACGTCAGTCTTGATTGCTGTGGCCCCGCCAACGCGGAAGAATTCGCCCTCAGCAAGAACTCGAAGCAACCTTGTTTGGGTTTCATGGGGCATATCGCCGATTTCGTCGAGAAACAAGGTGCCCCCATTGGCTTGCTCGAAGCGGCCTTCGCGCCTGCCGGCCGCACCTGTGAAAGACCCTTTTTCATGACCGAAGAGTTCAGATTCCATCAAGTCCTTGGGGATGGCAGCCATATTCAGCGCCACAAAAGGTGCCTTGGCTCTTGGGCTGTGCTGATGAAGCGCTCGAGCAACCAGTTCTTTACCTGATCCAGATTGACCGCTGATGAGGACGGTAATTGCGCTTTGCGAAAGTCGGCCGATCGCCCGAAACACTTCCTGCATTGCAGGTGCATTGCCGATGATTTCCTTGCTGCTATTTGGGTCCTGTGCCTGATCAGTTGTTTCTTTTTGGGTATAAGCCAAGGCTCTCGATGCGACCTCGAGCATCTCATCGATGTCGAAAGGTTTGGGTAGGTACTCGAATGCGCCCGACTCATACGATGTGACTGCGCTGTCTAAATCCGAGTGCGCAGTGGTAATGATAACGGGGGTGTCAGGTGCAATAGCCTTAAGCTCCCTTAGCAGCGTAAGACCGTCCATACCGGGCATGCGGATATCACTAATGATGGCTTTGGGGGATTCGTGTTCGAGAGCACCGAGTAACTCATCGGCGTTTTCAAAGGTTTTACATGCGATGTTTTCTCCGCTCAGCGCTTTCTCGATCACCCAACGTATGGAGTTATCGTCATCTACCACCCAAATTTGATTGTCATCCGTCATTGTTCGCTATCCATTGGCAGAAGTAGTGTGAAGCAGGTGTTTCCAGGTTGGCTGTTAGCCTGAATGACGCCGCCATGTCGCGTCAGAATCATCTGTGAGAGCGAGAGGCCTAAGCCGCTTCCCTCAGGGCGTGATGTCACCAACGGAAGAAAGATTGACGACATGAGATGTTCGGGAATCCCGGGGCCGTCATCTATGATTTCTAGGGAACAGACCAGTTTGTGACGCTGACCGTTCAGTGTGTATTGACGCTTACTTCGCGTTTTCAGAGTGAGTGCACAGCCAGAGGGTGAGGCCTCCCAGGCATTGCGCGCGATATTGAGCACCGCTTGGGTAAGTTGGTTCGCATCGGCGTCGAACTCCGGCAGGCTGGGGTCGTAATCACGCGTTACATTAATACTGGCGCCCGCCTCGGCCTCGATAAGTTGGCGCACCCGCTCGGTAACCTCGTGAATATTCATTGGTTGCCTGTCGAGTGATTCTCTCGGTCCCAAGAGTCGATCTACCAATGCCTGAAGGCGGTCGACTTCAGCGATGATGATGCTGGAGTACTCGTCGAGCTCGTGGCTCGGAAACTTTCGAGCGAGAAGTTGCGCTGCGCCGCGTATGCCCCCAAGTGGGTTTTTAACCTCGTGAGCCAAGCCTTTTACAACGTCGTGTAGCCTGCTTTGTGCTTCGCGTAGATTTTCAGTTTCACTAATGGCCCGCGCACGATCGAGCGCCGATATCTCGAGAAGGATGCGCGAGTCCCGATCGTAGTTGAGTGGTGTGATAACCACATCAACCGTGACATCTCGCCCCGTTTTCAAACTGAGTTTGAGATCTCGGCTAACAGCAGGTAAGCGAGTGCTCACTACACTTGTAAGCGTTTCATGCCAATGGATGACCGCTTCATCTGTTGGGCTGGCAAGCTCATCAAACGGCAGTCCAACGGCACGGAGCGCTGATGTTTCAAGTAGGACTTGAGCAGCCTGGTTGAGGGTGTCGACGATGCCGTGCTCGTCGATGAGCACGACACAGGTTGTCAGTGAGTCAAGATCAAATCCCGGTGTGACATTCACTATGATCGCCTCATCATTTGAACGTTCAGAGCCGTCAAGCACTCAAAGACCATCGGTGTTCGAGCTGACACTCGGGCAATGCAGCAAGATACGGACATCCTCATAGTATCGAGGGCCTCAAAACAAATATGGTGATGGGCTCGGAAGTTGCAAGTATCGAACCATCCTCTGCCATCCACTTGGCTTCAAGTTTGTGGGCGCCGCGTATGACGTAGGTCAGGGTCCACGTTAAACGTGTTTGCGCTGCAACCACCTTTTCTTCGTCAAGGTAAAGCTCCAAAAACTCGCCATTGCCTAGCTCTGGTGTGGTATCCACTGTGACATCGAAAATGCCGGCACCCATTGGGATCGTTGCGTTATCCATGGGACTGACGATGCTGATTACTCTATCGATACCAACTTCGCTGCTTTCGCGCGCTTCTGTCTCAGGCGGCGTTACGGGAATCGCCTTCATGCGATTAATTTGTGCGGGCGTCTTAATCTGTTCGACCTTCGTTTGCTGGCCTTTGGGTGGGGTATCGCTGAAGGTCACTACACCACTGGCATCAACAGACTTGTATATTTGAGCGTTAGCTAGCCCAGCTAACGCGAGGGTGGTCGCTGCGATAAAGCGAATCGATTTTTTCACTGAGACCCTCCTTGCGTGTTTTTTGCACTAAGTTGGTGCGTTTTCAGGGTTGCTACGAAATTCCTCAAAATTTAGAGCAAAAAAAAGCCCGCAGTCTGTCGCGGGCCTTCTCTGTTGCGTCCTTAGACCGAGTAGTACATGTCGAATTCGATTGGGTGAGTCGTCATGTTGAGACGCTCAACTTCCTCGCTCTTCAACTCGATGTATCCATCAATCATATCGTTTGTGAACACGCCACCAGCTGTCAGGAAGTCACGGTCGGCGTCGAGAGCTTCAAGCGCCATCTCCAGCGTTGATGCAACGGTTGGGATCTCAGCGGCTTCTTCCGGGGGCAAGTCGTACAGATCTTTGTCTGCAGCATCGCCAGGATGGATCTTGTTCTGGATTCCGTCGATACCTGCCATCAACATCGCTGCGAAGCAGAGATATGGATTTGCCGTTGGGTCACCAAAACGAACTTCGATGCGCTTACCTTTGGGCGAGGGCTCGTAAGGGATTCGGATTGAGGCAGAGCGGTTACGTGCTGAATAAGCAAGCATAACGGGTGCCTCGAAACCGGGAACGAGTCGCTTATAGCTGTTTGTTGATGCGTTAGCGAAAGCGTTGATCGCGCGAGCGTGCTTTATGATGCCGCCGATGTAGTACAGCGCTGTCTCTGAGAGG
>CBFIHK010000012.1:0-45524 GCA_965662305.1 Luminiphilus sp. | reverse complement strand
CGTCATGCAAGTCAATGTCAACGCCGGATTCATGTTGACCCAAACCTTACTGCCAATGTTAGAGCAAGCCCCAGCAGCGTCAGTCGTTTTCACAAGTTCCGGCGTGGGTCGCACGGGTCGCGCATATTGGGGAAGCTATGCGGTCTCGAAGTTTGCGACTGAGGGGTTGATGCAGGTACTTGCTGATGAACTCGGTGCGACCAGTAATGTCAGAGTCAACAGCCTGAACCCGGGCGCGGTCAACACCAGCATGCGTCGATCCGCCTACCCCGCCGAACCACCAACAACAAACCCTTCTCCAGAAGATATTATTGGGGAGTGGGTTTATCTAATGAGTGATGAAAGCATTCACCTGAATGGAGAGGCGCTCAGCGCTCAGTAATGAGCGCCGCAGGAATCCTTCGGCGAGCAATTCGAGAATCGTTTTAGCGCTTATTGATGTGCTTGCCACTCTTTCGTGACTGTCGCTCTCGCTTTTCAGCGGCTTTCTTAGAGGGCTTGTACACCGGTTGTGGCTCCAAATTCGCCATGGTGTAAACAACGTCAGCGTCGCGTTGCTTAAGCTCCATCCACTGCCCCTTTTTGAGCTTGGACGGAATAAAAACGTCGCCATAGCGCACGCGTTTTAACCGGGAGACCGTTGCGCCCTGCGATTCCCAAAGGCGCCTCACTTCCCGATTACGGCCCTCAGCAAGTACCACGTAGAAGAACTGATTAATGCTGTCGTCGTCACCACCGCCTCCTTGGATATCGGTAAATCGGGCGGGTCCATCGTCAAGCTCAACCCCAGCTTTGAGCCGATCCAGCATTGGCTTATCGACCCGCCCCATGACCCGGCATAGGTACTCCCGCTCAACCCGTGTCGAAGGATGCATGAGCGCGTTTGCTAGATCGCCATCGGTGGTAAGGAGTAACAGGCCGGAGGTGTTGTAGTCGAGACGCCCCACAGACACCCAGCGGCCCGTCTTCAGTCTAGGTAGACCGTCAAAAACCGTTGCACGGCCCTCAGGGTCCTTGCGCGAGCACACCTCACCCACAGGCTTGTGGTACAGCAAAATACGATTATCGATAACTTCGTCATTAGAAACAGGCTTGCCTTTGAATTTAATTTTATCGCCTGCAACTACGCGGTCACCAAGCTTTGCGGTCTTTCCATTAACGCTAACGTCACCCGCATCAATGCTTTCCTCAAGCCGTCTTCTAGAGCCATACCCCATGCGGGCGAGCACCTTCTGAAGCTTTTCGCCATCGGGTTTGACAGCAACATCGCCCACGATAACTTTTTCGGCTTTACGCTCTGAATCGCTCACTGTCCGTCAACCTCGGCGTCGTCGTCATTGGCTAAGTTTTCGACCGCGATACCCTGATTTAGGGCGGCTGAAGTCTCTAGCTCACCATCGTCTCTGGCCTCAAAACTACTATCGCGCTCGCCAATCTCCGCGCCCTCATCACTCTGCGCATTCTCTGATTCTGCGTCGTCGCCTCTGGCATCGTGAAACTCTTCAAGCGGTAGTGCGCTCGTCATTGTCTCTAGATCCTTCACATCAGCCAACGGGGGTAGTTGATCCAGCGTCTTCAGGTTGAAGTAGTCGAGAAACTCTCTGGTCGTCGCATACATTGCGGGCTTACCCGGCACATCGCGATGTCCCACAACCTTGACCCATTCGCGCTCGAGCAAACTTTTCATGATGTTGCTGGATACAGCCACGCCGCGGATATCTTCAACCTCACCACGCGTTATTGGCTGGCGATAAGCGATCAATGAGAGCGTCTCTAAAAGCGCACGTGAATAGCGCACCGGACGCTCTACCCACAACTTACTGACCCAAGGTGAGAGGTGCTGCCGCACCTGAAAGCGAAAACCGCTGGCCACCTCAGCCAACTCAAACCCTCTACCTTCACACCGCTCGGCAACTGTCTGGAGTGCTTCGGTTATATCAGCTGTGGAAGGTCGTTCGAGCTCATCAAACAGTTGCGCCAACTGCTTCTTCGACAACGGCTCGCCCGCTGCGAGCAGAGCGCCCTCGAGAATTTCGACTAAATCATGATCGCCCATCGTTTTGACTACTCGCTCCGCGCTTTGATATGTATCGGGGCAAACTCGCCCGACTGCACAATGTCCACCAAAGACTCTTTAATCAACTCCAAAATCGCTAAAAAGGTCACAACAACGCCAAGCCGTCCCTCTTCGACGTTGAACAGCGATTCAAACGAGCAAAACTCCTCCGCTTGTAACGCCTGAAGCACGTCCGCCATGCGCTCACGAGTCGAGAGTGACTCACGTTTTATCTGGTGACTCTCGTAAAGATCTGCTCGCTTCAACACCTCTGAGAATGCAATGACGAGGTCTTGTAAATTCACTTCGGGGAGCGGCTTGGTTCGCTCCATCACCGGAGGCTCTGCAGACCCCACCCAAATGTCGCGCTCCACGCGCGGCAACTCTGCCATGTCCTCTGCCGCTTTTTTAAAGCGCTCGTATTCCTGAAGCCTACGGACGAGAGTGGCGCGAGGATCTTCTTCCTCTTCATCCGCATCGGTTGACCGCGGTAGCAACATGCGCGATTTAATCTCAGCCAGCATGGCGGCCATAAGCAGATACTCTGCAGCCAACTCGAACTGAACGGCATCCATGAGCTCCACATATTGCATGTATTGCTCGGTAATCACGGCCACGTCGATGTCCAAGATATCGAGATTCTGTCTGCGGATCAGATAGAGGAGCAGATCTAGCGGTCCCTCAAACGCCTCGAGAAAAACTTCTAGCGCTCGCGGCGGTATGTAAAGGTCCTTAGGCAGTTCCGTTAGTGCCTCACCCAAAACAACCGCGAAAGGCATCTCACCTTGCTGCGGCTGTCCCATACGCTTTTCTACTGCGCTGGAGGCTCGCAAGGATGCAACAGGCGCAGTCTCAGCGGATGGATCAGACGACCCTTCAGGCGACTCAGCAGTATCACCCGACATCGGTTGCTCGACGTCCACAACAGCACCGTCAGTACTGTCAGTACTGTCAGGAATTGGTGTTGTGTCTGTCGTGTCGTCCAAAACGGTTCCTATTCCTTGTGCGAGTGCTTCTGTTATACAAACGCGTCCGACGCACCCAAGCCCTGGCGGAGCAACTGAATGTCTTCACCGCTCATATCAACGACCGTAGTCGGCTCCAATCCGCAATAGCCACCGTCGATCACAAGATCAACATCACGCTCGAGCGTTGTACGTATATCGTACGGATCACTGAGCGGATAGTCATCACCTGGAAGCAACAGCGTAACGGACATCAGTGGCTCCCCGAGGTGGCTGAGAAGCGCTTGCGCGATCGCATTGTCGGGCACGCGCAGACCAATGGTTTTACGCTTCGGACTCATCAACCGACGCGGAACCTCCTTGCTCGCCTCAAAAATAAAGGTGTAGGGCCCGGGTGTAGCATGCTTGATTAACCGATAAGCAGCATTATCCACACGGGCATAACGTGAGAGTTCCGATAAGTCCTGACACATGAGCGTGAAGTTGTGGTCTTCCGCAAGCTTTCGAATCTGGCGGATGCGTTCAGCACCGGCTTTGTTGTCTAACCGACATCCCAGTGCATAAGCGGAGTCGGTGGGGTAAGCAATGACGCCACCCTCCGCGAGAATCTCGACGGCCTGATTAATTAGGCGACTCTGCGGCGTTTCAGGGTGAACACTAAAAAATTGACTCATAACGTCCCCTATCCACGCGATCCGGGCGCGTTTGCCCCCGTTGTGCTCTCTAAAGTTTCGGAACTTGCCACGATGCCGTTGCTCATTGCACTCCCCGTAGTCTCGGCTGTACTCCCGGCACTCTCGGTGCTCTTGGTACTTTCATTACTCTCAGCGCTCTCGGCGCTTCCGTTTAAAGCACGTTCATTCCAGACGTACCGTCCCGCTGCAAGTCTGTCCGCATCAACCCCCAAAGTCGGGCCATACTCGAAGCTTCGATGAAAATCTGAACCTGCTGAGACGAGCAAATTTAAGGACTCAGCCATCTGAGACAAGCGCTTCATGTCTACCTCTGGCTGGCGACCGTTCAAGATCTCTAAGCAGGTGCCTCCTGCCGCCTTGAAATCATTTATCAATGCGCGAAGTTTCATTCCGGTGAGTCTGTACTTCAGCGGATGTGCAAGCACTGCAATGCCGCCCGCGGCTGTAATGGCGCGAACAACATCTGTCATCGCGGGCCAAAATGCCTTCACATCGCCGATTTTTCCCGCGCCCAAGTATTTGTCAAATGCTTCGGTTAGCGACGCTACATGTCCTGCTTCTACCAACCAATGCGCGAAATGAGGACGACCGATTTGACTGCCATTGGCTACCCTCAGCGCTCCGTCCAAGGCGCCTTGGAATCCGGCTTTTTCAAGGCGCTGTGCAATCGTCTCAGCCCGCTCGATACGCGCGGCTGACAACGACGTCACCATATCGACTATCCTAGCCGCAGAATCATCGAAACCCAGACCAACAACATGGATCGTTGTCTTCGCCCAACGACACGACAACTCCACACCCGATATCAAGCCAACGTCCCGAGCCGCCTGAGTGTCCTTCACCGATAAGTAACCGGCCAAAGTGTCGTGGTCAGTAATCGCAAAACGCGACACGCCAGCCTGCTTGGCCTGCAATAGCAGCTCAATGGGCTGCAAAGCACCATCCGACGCCAACGAATGTGTGTGGAAGTCAACGATCACAATTACTAAACTAATAACCTTGGTGGCGGGTAATTACACTCAGCTAACTTAGGCAAGAGTACCCGGTTCAAAACCTTCAGCCACATAGTAACAGAGCGAACATGAAGCAAGCCCTAGAATTCTTTCCCTTAATTGTATTCTTCGTTGTTTTTCAGCTGTCTGGTAAGACACTGACATTGGGCGACTATGCCTATACCTTTGACAGCATCTACTCGGCCACTGTTGCCCTCGTGGTCGCCACTTTGATTCAGGTGGCGATGGTCAAACTAGTGTGGGGCAAGGTTGAGAAGCGTTTGCTAGGAGTTGCTGCTGCCGTAACACTTTTTGGTGGCGCAACAGTGGCACTGCGAGATCCAGTGTTCATCTTCTGGAAGCCAACCGTATTTAACTGGGCACTCGCTGGGATCTATGTTGTTTGGCATGTTGTGCGTAACCGCTGCTTCTTCCAAGAACTACTCCCCGACGAAATTGAGATGCCGAGGCATGCTTGGAATAAAGTCACCGTCGTCTCGACCTTGCACTTCTTCATGGTTGGTGCCGTGAACCTTTATGTTGCCTACAACTACTCCATGGATACTTGGGTGTCTTTCAAGCTTTGGTCTGCATTTTTGTTCACGATTCTGTGGGCGGTCATCATTGGGGTTATTATGGGACCGTATCTAAAAGAGCCTGACTCAGAAAAGGCAGACTAACAACACGTATCTGACAGCGCGGCCGCATCAAAAAGCGCTGATGAAGAGACGACGAAAACTTTTTGATCGGCTGCCGGGGGCAACTGGGAATGGATAAACAAATAACGTGGATGGTTGCGATCTCAGTGATGCTGTCAGCCATGACAACGTCGGCGCAACAGGAAGAAACGGCTCAAGATCCGGTCGACGATGTGGTCGCTAGTGCAACATCAAGCATAGATAGTGAGTCTAGACCGAGTGAAATACGCTATGTTACGGACCTCATTTACACCCCAATAAGAACAGGCCCTGGAAGCGACTACCGCATCGTTAATAAGGGTCTGCCATCAGGGACACAGATCACTTACTTTGGCACTAGCGAGGATGGCATCTGGGCAGAGGTTGAGACGAAGGGTGGCACGCGCGGCTATGTGAGGGCCCAGTATTTACAAGTTGAGATTCCGAGAGCAAACAGGGTCAACGCGCTGGAGAGTGAGCTAGAAAGTGCTCGTTCACGCGTCTCACAACTTGAGGTACAACTCGACGCGTCCATTGAAGAATTGAAGACCTCAAACGAAAACCTTGATTCAACGGTGCAGGATCTAGGAACGACAAAGCGAGAACTGGCGGAAATTAAGCGCATCTCTGCAAATGCGATTCAGCTTGACCGTCTGACAAGCGAACTCACTTCAAAGCTTGAAGACGCCAATGCTCGTAACGATCTTATGAAGCTTGAAAACGCCCGATTGGAGGAGCGTGTAGCAAGTCGACAGCGCCTCGAGGGCATTCTTGCCATTCTTGCGGGAATTGCTATTGCACTCGCGATTCCGAGATTGACGGTGAAGCGTCGGCGCAATGATGGCTGGCGCTAGTTATTAAGTGAGAACCAAGCTTGAGCCGACAATCACCACACTCTTGATAGACAGATTTGGAGCGGAGGCTTTTCGTCCTCGATGGGTTGATTATTGCAATTACGGCTTCTCGGCCTTGATATTTGATATAACCCCGAAGCGTTTGGCACTACCCTAGCACCACATGCGGATTTGATTTAGCTCAGAGGAGTTTTAAGTGTTTTCTCTAAAGCAACTTGTTTTAAGTTTTTTAACCACGGTATTCGCAACGACATGTGGCGCGGCCTCCGCGGAAAACCCTATCGTTAAGCTAGAGACAAACTTAGGCGATATTACGGTCCTTTTGTATGCGGACAAGGCACCAAAAACGGTAGAAAACTTCCTGACCCATGTTGACGAGGACTTTTACAAACACACTATCTTTCACCGTGTGATCGATAATTTCATGGTGCAAGGTGGCGGCTTCGACGTGGATTTAAAACAAAAAGACTCGGGCCGAACAGTGGTCAACGAATCGAAAAATCGTCTCCATAATGATCGCGGGACACTTGCAATGGCGCGAACCAGCGACCCGGACTCTGCGGGTAGCCAATTCTTCATCAATCAGCGCAATAACCCCCGCCTCGACTGGACGCCTTTCAAGCCTGGATACACCGTATTTGGCGAGGTCATTAGTGGCATGCGCATTGTTGACTTTATGGCCTCGACGCCTACAGGAAACGCTATGGGTTCCACGGACAAGGGGAAGATGCCCTTGCAGAACGTTCCGCTTGATCCCATTGTGCTGCTCCGCGTGACGCGCGTATCCCCGTGACGATTCTCAGCGTTAATCTCAACAAGGTTGCACTGGTCCGCAACTCACGAGACACCACTTCGCCATCCCCGGTTGAGTTTGCAGCCACGGCCGTCGCCGCAGGTGCCGAGGGCATCACCGTGCACCCAAGACCCGATCAACGCCATATTCGAGCTTCTGATTGCCATGAGCTAGCCGACGCCGTGACTGTGGAGTTCAACATCGAAGGCAACCCCTTCGCGCCGCCCATGATAAGTGAACGTGAAAACGTCTCTGATTACCCGGGGTTTATGTCGCTCATTGAGGCGACGCGGCCCGCTCAAGTCACACTCGTCCCAGATGGTGATGCACAACTGACGTCCGACCACGGGTTTGATCTTCGACAGGACAGTGAGCGTCTACATCCCATCATCCAACAGCTCAAAGCGTGGGACTGCCGTGTGAGTATCTTTATGGATCCTGAGCCCGAGCAAATGGCGCTGGCAGCTGCGATTGGCGCTGATCGAATCGAACTTTACACCGAGGCCTACGCAGTAGCACACGCTCGTGGGAATTTCGAGTCAACCTTAGCCGCGTTTGTTGACACAGCAGTTGCCGCCAATGAAGCAGGCCTCGGCGTGAATGCTGGGCATGACCTCAATCTCGATAACTTGCCGGATTTCAAAGTCCCCCATCTGCTCGAGGTGTCAATTGGCCATGCGCTGACCGTGGACGCATTGCGCTATGGATTTAGTGAAAGTGTGACGCGCTACTGCAGAGCACTCGAGCTTCGGGTTGCCGGTGACTGATAGCGCGAACCAAGCCGGCAATAGTAGCCCCGAATTTGACGAGTTGCCGCCCTACCTTGTTCCTCACAGCCAATCGCCAACTCGGATTGTCTACGAGGACAATGATCTACTCATTGTCGATAAACCTCATCACTTACTGAGTGTGCCCGGCCGACACCCGCTCAACCACGATAGTCTTATTCGACGTCTCCAGCCACGGTACCCCGAGGTCAACGCTGTGCATCGGCTCGATCTCGATACCTCGGGCATCATGGTTGTTCCCAAGCATAAGAAAAGTCTCTCAGAGCTGGCCCGACAATTTCAGCGCCGCCAGATAGGGAAAGAGTACACGGCTGTTTTATGGGGAGAGTTAGCTCAAGACGCTGGCGCGGTGGAACTACCGATTGCAACAGACTGGCCAAACCGACCGAAGCAGATCATTTGTCATGAACGGGGCAAACACGCACTCACCTACTTCGAGGTAGTTGAGCGCCGGGACAACCGTACATTGGTAAAACTCAAACCCGTGACGGGACGCTCACATCAACTTCGTATACATATGCAGACCTTAGGGCACCCAATCATTGGCTGCGATATGTACGCCCATCAGGAAGCACTTAATGCTTCACCACGGTTATTACTGCACGCAACGCGATTAAAGCTGTGCGCACCGTCTACAGGGCATTGGATTTCCGCGTTTGCGCCGATACCGTTTAGTCTCTGATCTTGTGTGTTGCACCTGTTAAGGTTATTCGTTGATTACTGAACATTTTGAAAATGACGAGAGGTTGGTCATCGTCAAACCAAACAAGAGCGCAACATGGCGAACCAATCTCTACGCGCTTATTGCTATCTCGATCCCCTCGCTGGGTGCCGCCATCGGTTTTGCGCTGCTCGGCGCCTGGCCCATATTGCCATTTGCGGGTGCTGAGTTGATAGGGCTTGCCGCGGCGCTCTATTACGTTAATTGGAAGCTTGAATATCGTCAGGTGGTGACGTTTCAAGAAGCCTCCGTAAAAATCGAGAAAGGCTACTTTGTACCCAAGCGCACCTGGCTCTGGGACCGAGATGACACCGCGCTTAACGTTATTGAGGCAAAGAACCAGTGGGAAGGTCCTGAGTTGTGGCTACACAACAAAGAAAATCGCACCTCCTTGGGGGAGTTCCTGAACAAAGAAGAAGCCGAAGATTTGCTGAAGCGATTGCGTGCAGAATTACCGGTTCGCACCTACGGTAGCGAACGAAAGTTCACCCTGTGAGACAATGCGTCCGTTAAATGACGGATAGAACATAATGTCTCAAGCGCAGAAAGTCGGTTTCGTATCACTGGGCTGCCCTAAGGCGCTGGTCGATTCAGAACGCATCCTGACCCAGCTCCGGTTTGATGGTTATGAGGTGTCTCCCTCATACGAGGACGCGGGCGTTGTGATCGTCAACACCTGCGGCTTTATAGACAGTGCCAAGGAAGAATCACTGGCCGCGATTGGAGAAGCCATAGAGGAGAACGGCCGCGTTTTGGTGACTGGGTGTATGGGTGGTGGTGAGCAGGCTAACCTTGTCTTGGAGCGACACCCAAAGGTGCTCGGTATCACAGGGCCAGCAGCGTATGAAGAGGTTCTGTCCGAGGTGCGGCGAGTGCTGCCCAATGCACACGTACCTGATCCAAAGATCGATCTAATACCTGCGCAGGGCGTCAAGCTGACTCCTAAACATTACGCTTATTTAAAAATTTCCGAAGGCTGCAATCACCGGTGCCGCTTTTGCATTATCCCAAGTCTGCGCGGAGATCTGGTAAGTCGCCCGATTGGAGACGTAATGCGCGAAGCCGAACAGCTCGCGCGCTCGGGTGTCAAAGAGTTGCTGGTTATATCGCAGGACACCAGTGCCTACGGTGTCGACATCAAATACAAGACCGACTTCTGGGACGGTCGTCCGCTCAAAAGTGATCTGTATAACCTTGCCTCAGCGCTCGGCAAGTTGGGTATTTGGGTTCGTATGCACTACGTCTACCCCTACCCGCACGTTGATAAAGTCATTCCACTCATGGCCGAGGGCAAGGTTCTTCCTTACCTGGATATCCCGCTGCAGCATGGAAGCCCTAGCGTGCTAAAGCGAATGAAGCGACCTGCGGCATCCGAGAAGACACTCGACCGCATCCGATCTTGGCGCGAAATCTGTCCGGACATCACGCTACGCTCAACATTTATCGTGGGCTTCCCTGGTGAGACAGAGGCTGAGTTCAATGAACTTCTCGACTTTATGCGCGAGGCCTCACTCGACAGAGTGGGTTGCTTCAAATACTCGGCGGTCGAGGGTGCGACAGCGAATGAGCTGGACAACCCTGTTCCTGAGGAAGTGAAAGAAGAGCGTTGGCATCAGTTCATGGCAGTACAGCAAGAAATTAGTGCGGAGCGGCTTCACCGAAAAATAGGCACGCACGTGGACATTATCGTCGATGAGGTGTCCAGCGACGGAGCGGTTGGACGAACCAAGGGTGATGCGCCCGAGATTGACGGCCTTGTTTACCTCAAAAACTCCGATGGCCTCGCACCGGGATCCGTTGTGAATCGACAGATTGTTGATGCAGACGACTACGATCTGTGGACTGACTAAATCCAGCCTCTATGAATATCGTGCTTCTTCGCGAAAACGACCGGACTAACGGCAACACCGTTAGACTTACT
Source organism: Luminiphilus sp. (assembly GCA_965662305.1). Taxonomy (GTDB): domain Bacteria; phylum Pseudomonadota; class Gammaproteobacteria; order Pseudomonadales; family Halieaceae; genus Luminiphilus. Next base: position 35,062 of record CBFIHK010000012.1, on the reverse strand, counting down.
GACTATCGTGCGCACCATTTGATCAACGTCATCAAGGTTGAGATAAGTCAGACGCTTCGGGTTGGTTTTATCAACGGGGATCGTGGATCAGCCATCGTCAAACAGCTTGGCGAAAACACCGTTGAGTTGGAGGTAGCGCTGTCCGAGGCACCACTCCCTCGTCACCCCGTCCACCTTGTCCTAGCGCTGCCGCGTCCAAAAATGTTGCGCCGCGTATTTCGAAGTGTCGCGGAGTTTGGCGTGGCCGAACTGCATTTGATCCACTCTTACAGGGTGGAGAAAAGTTATTGGCAATCTCCCTTCCTCGGTGAGGACAAGATAGAAATGGCCTTGATTCAAGGCCTAGAACGCGCCGGTGATACTGTTCTACCGCGCGTCTATCAACACAGGCGCTTCAAGCCCTTTGTGGAAGATGTATTACCCGATATCAGTGAGCAACGCTCGTTGCTCATCGCGCACCCCGGAGTCCAACAACAATTACCTACGGACACCCAGGCGCCAACAACGCTCCTCGTTGGACCCGAGGGCGGATTTATCGACTACGAAATTGAACTCGCTAAACAAGCGGGGGCAATGCCCGTGAGCCTTGGCTCACGCATTCTCAGTGTTGATACCGCGGTGTGCGCGGTTCTCGCACGCGAACTTGCTTAGGCACTGACACCCGTTCCGATACCACAAGCGACACCCGTGCCGCCGATGCCGCAATAGCCTGCGGGATTCTTGTCGAGGTACTGCTGGTGATACTCCTCGGCATAGTAAAACTCAGGCGCATCCATTATTTCAGTGGTGATCGCGTTGTAACCCGCTGCATTGAGCCGCTCATCGTATTCTTCACGGCTCGCTTCGGCAGCTTCTGCCTGAGCCTCAGAGTAGGTATAGATACCCGATCTGTATTGTGTTCCCCAATCGTTACCCTGGCGCATACCCTGAGTGGGGTCGTGGCTTTCCCAGAAAACCCTTAACAAATTACCGAAGCTGAGTTTGGAGGGATCAAATACCACCAGCACGACTTCATTATGTCCTGTCTGGCCCGAGCAGACTTCCCGATAGGTTGGGTTAGGCGTATGGCCTGCAGCGTAGCCAACCGCGGTCGTATAAACACCAGGCACTTGCCAGAAGACACGCTCAGCACCCCAGAAACATCCCAAACCGAACATTGCCACTTCAAGCGATGGATCAAAAGGCCCCTCCAGTGGATTACCAAGCACGGTATGCAAATGCGTGACAGGCATCCGCTCGGCGCGTCCAGGAAGTGCCTCACCCGCTGCTGGCAATGCGTGTTTTCTTCGAATATCCATGATGTTCATTAGAAGCCCCCAGACACAAAAAGTTCATCAAGCGCCAATTATAGCGCTGAACTTTTGTAACAAAGAGGGTCTAATCTTCTTAACATAGACAAAAACAGCATCGGTCGAGACAGATGGTAGGCCGAGGGGGAGTTGGAGGCGCGATATGCCTATCACAATCACTTTACCAAATCGTTCAGAGCGCAAGACAGCAAATGCGGCGAGCAGATTATCGAGTCGAAAACTGCTAGATATCGCGACCGATGTTGCACGTGCAGAAAACGACAGCGTCGTTCAATCCGCTATTGTCGAGTTGCAACATCGAAGGCATTACTTGAGTGAGCTGGAAGCAAAAGGTCTGCTGAATCGGTCATAGTTACCTGGTGAAAACGCAGACAGGGGAATAGACCATTACGCGTCGCACATCGAAACCGCCCAAGTCGCCGTGGATATCACCCAGCACTTCAATAGATGCCTCACGACGGGCGTCGGGACCAGATGTAGCCAAGTTCATATCTAAGGCACGAGCGATCAAACGAATTGCCGATGCGCAGACTCGTATCATTTTTTCGCTAGATGCGACTGCCTCTCGTGCACCAGCTTGGCAACAAGCACAGTCGTTACACGAAGCTTTATTTAACGCCGCATCAGAAACGTCGGAAATCTCATTGCAGCTTTGTTATTTCAGAGGCTTTGCCACCTTCCACGCGAGTCCGTGGGTAGCGACAGCAGATGGACTCAGGGGAGAACTCTCCGAGGTCTATTGCGAGGGAGGCGCCACACAACTGCAACGCCTGCTCGAGCACTGCCTCAATCAACACTCTGAATCTGTATCAGTCAAAGCAATTATTTTTGTTGGAGACGCCGTAGAGGAAGATCCCGGTGTTTTGAATGATCTCGCAATAAAATGTCGCCTAGCAAAGCGCCCCCTGTATATTTTTCAGGAGGGTAGCAACGGATCTGCCGGGGCTATCTTCGCATCCATGGCTGCACTCTCAGGAGGTGTCCATTTCCCGCTGGGGGAACACAGCGCCAACCAGCTTCGCAGTCTCCTTCAATCAGTGGTTCGACTCGCTACGGGTGGTCGTGAAGCGCTAGAAAGCTCGTCGCACGAAAGTGATAAACTACTCTTGAAAAAGTTGGCGCGCTCTTGAAAGTTGAGCGTCAAACCAACACTGTAGAGCAAAGCAAGAAATAGGTTCCAACAAGGTTATAAGCTATCCCATAAGGATCTCAAGGTGATTAGAGTACTTTTGGCTATTGCCGCAGCGGCCATTGCCATTCACTACCTTTGGCGAATTCGGAATATGCCGCCGCACAAGCAGCGTGCTGGCTACATAAAGTTCTTAATCGGCCTTACCGTAGCCGCGGTCATCTTCCTCACCGTCACAGGTCGCATGCATTGGGTAGGTGCAGCGCTCACCGGGGCATTTGTTTTCCTTCGCCAGGTACTCCCTTGGGTGATTCGCGCGCTGCCCTTCTTGAATAAGATGCGTCAACAGACTCCGCAGGCTGGCCAATCTGCCATCCAGACCGCACACCTGTCGGCCACACTCGATCATGCAACCGGTGATATCGATGGCGAGGTGATCGAGGGCCACCATAAAGGCTGGCTGCTGTCCGAATTATCACTCGGACAACTGAATGAGCTACTGACGCAATACAAGACCGAAGACGAGGAATCAGCCGAGCTGCTTGCAGCATACATCGACCAGAGAGAGCAGCGGGCCGAGCAGGCCTCTGAGGAACAACGCTCTGCTAAACATGCCGCATCCTCTGAGAGCGCTCGATCAGAAGCGCTCGCCACTCTGGGACTTGAGGATGGAGCGACAGAGGAAGAGATTGTCGCGGCGCACCGAAGCCTCATACAAAAACTTCACCCCGACCGCGGTGGCAATGATTTTCTCGCTGCGAAGATCAATCAAGCCAAAGATATCCTGCTTAACAAGTAGAGCATCAGGAAGGTCACTAGGAACGTACGCAAGGAACCGGAGAATCGTGGATCGTAGCTTTATCCTTAAGAATCAAAATGGCCATTACTGGGGCCGCAGTAAGGACTGGATCGACGGCTCGGACCGATCACGTGTTGCGCAATACAGACACCGTGACGAAGCTAGCAATACCGTCTTTGAACTGAGCTCTAAGGACTTTGGTCTTCGCGCTGAAATTCTAGAAATGACCTTAAATGAGGGAAAACTCCCCAAGTTGAGCATCAGCCAAATCGCACTTCCCGGCATTGAACACGAGATGGAAGCAGGGCAGGGAGCGGGACAGGAAGAAGGAACCAAAGAAAACAGCGCTGAGGAAGAGAACGGTACAAGTGATGCCTCCAATGCGTCTTCTGAGGACGAACGCCAAAAAAATAGCGCCGAGTGAGACACCAGCGAAACACCCCAAAGAGGTACAGATCCGTATTTACGGAGCGTGTCACTTCAGACCTGAAAGTCTGGCAATTCGATTGCAGTTGTTGTGCCCCCCTTATCCGTCTTAGAAAAATTCGGAACCCTCGGTTGAAAACTCTGTCTAACGTCACTACGTATAACTGACATTAGTTTCTTGCGGAGAGAACGCATGCGCATTCTGCTTTTCCTCTTAACCAATATGGCGGTCGTCCTTGTTGTGGGCGTCGTGTGGCGACTGTTGGGTTTTGAGAGCTTCCTAACCGCCAATGGCGTGGGTCTCGACTTTAACGCCCTGCTCGTTTTCTGTGCTCTCTTTGGTATGGGGGGCTCGCTCTTTTCACTTTTCATCTCGAAATGGTCTGCGAAGCGCGGGACGCGCACGCGCATCATAGAAACGCCGAGCAACCGTGACGAGGAATGGCTGCTAGAGACGGTGAAACAGCTTGCCGATCAAGCCGGCATTGGTATGCCTGAAGTGGGTATTTTCCCGTCAGATGCACCAAATGCTTTTGCCACGGGATGGAATCGAAATAACGCACTTGTGGCGGTAAGTACCGGAATGTTGCAGCGATTCAAGCCCGACGAAGTGCGTGCGGTCATGGCACACGAAGTTGGTCACGTCGCCAACGGTGACATGGTCACGTTGACGCTGATTCAAGGCGTTGTTAACACCTTTGTGATGTTCTTCGCGCGAGTGATCGGCCACACGATTGATCGCGTGGTTTTCAAGAACGAGCGCGGTTTTGGTATCGGCTACTGGATCGGCACTATTCTGGCTGAGATTCTACTTAGTATTCTGGCAAGCATGATCGTTATGTGGTTCTCACGGTACCGAGAGTACCGCGCAGACGCGGCAGGTGCTGACCTTGCTGGAAAGCAGAACATGGTAGCGGCTCTGGGGCGCCTGCAGGCCGAGATCGATGCGCCTTCCGACCTTCCGGGTGAACTGACTGCATTCGGCATTCGCTCAGGCGGGGGCTCAAACATTCGTCAGTTGTTCTCATCACACCCACCTCTGAATCAACGCATCGAGGCATTACAAAACCGATGATACGATCTCTTTCTTCGGGTATGAGTAGACGCCTCTTTTCAAGCTTAATTGCTGGGCTGGGGTTGCTCTGTGCGCCTGTCCTGACACTGGTTACACCGGCGCTAGTGCTAACCCCTGCGGCAAATGCAGCCGTCGATTATCTGAGTTTTGCCACTGATGATGAGGCCAACACCACCGAAGTATTCAGCAGTGCAAGTCCCTCAGTTGTCTACGTCACATCGACAGCTCTTCGGCGGCAGATGTTCAGTTTGAACGTCCTTGAGATTCCGCAAGGCGCAGGTTCTGGCTTTGTATGGGATGACTCGGGCCTAATCGTAACCAACTATCACGTTGTAGCGCGCGCGAACAAACTGACCGTTACGTTGAGCGATCAGCGCGAGTTCGAGGCCAAGGTTGTTGGCCTCGCCCCCGAGCGTGATCTCGCTGTACTGCGTTTACTCGATCCTCCTGAAGGTCTCGTCGAGTTGCCACTGGGTGACTCGTCTGAGTTATCGGTAGGTCGCAAAGTACTTGCTATCGGTAACCCTTTTGGCCTCGACACCACACTGACCGTTGGTGTGGTAAGTGCACTGGGCCGGGAAATCCAGTCGCCAAGTGGTCGCAAAATTCGCGGCGTTATTCAGACAGATGCTGCCATTAACCCCGGGAACTCAGGTGGCCCCCTTCTCAATTCGCTGGGACAGCTGATCGGTGTTAATACAGCTATCTATTCACCGAGCGGAGCGAGTGCAGGGATAGGATTCGCCATTCCTGTGAGCACGGTAAAAGAAGTAGTTCCTCAACTCATTGCCTACGGAAAGATCCTACGCCCCGTCCTCGGTATCGAACGCGCATCAGATCAATGGATTCAGCGCAACCGAATACAAGGGGTACCGATTGTCCGAACCTACCGCGGCTTTCCGGCCGACAGCGCCGGGATGGTTGGTGCACGTCGAGTGGGGCGTGGCGACATTATGTTAGGCGACGTGATCACGTCGGTTGACGGTCAAGCTGTTAGAACTAACGAAGACTTCTTGTCGGCCATGGAAAAGCACCGTGTAGGTGACACCGTCACTATCCAGACAGTAAGAGGAAACGACAAACTCAGCTTTGACGTCGAACTCACAGAAACACAGTAACGACAGGTACGCCCTGTTCGAAGAGGAACTGACACAGTCTCGAGTTGTCGCCGTTTGTATTTCGTTGCGAATCAACGCTCAGCTGGATGTCTGACCACATCATGGCTGAGGCACTTGAATAAGTATGTACCTCTTTACTCCTTTAGATAATGAGTCTGTTCTAAAGCCGAAACGGCTAGCGGGTGACCTTACGGCTTAGTCTAGGGATAGTTAAACCCGACCGATTCCTCACTCAGCGCCCACAACCGCTCAGCCGCATTATCATCTTCAGCCCATGGCTTGGGTGCGACCTGCTTGCAATTGTCGAAGTAGGCGCCCGTAACCTTAGCGACGGCTGCGCTTGTGCAAAGGTAAAGTGAGGTCTCTGCGCCTTTGAGTGGATCGCGAAAAAAGGGTTTGAGAATCGCATGTAGAATCTTTGCCAGCCACTCGCCATGCTGCTTACCAATACTGGTAGAAACTGCACCGGGGTGCAGGCAATTAACAGTGACACCTGTGCCTTCTAGTCGTTTGGCGAGCGCGCGAGTGAACAGCATGTTTGCTAACTTCGATCTACCATACACATTAAACATGCGGAATTCGTTCTGAGACTGAATGTCGTCGAACTGCATGCCTTTCACAAACTTATGAGCCCCTGACGCGACATTCACAATCCGAGCACCGGGTGCTGCCGACTTGATGGCCGGCAAAAGCAAACCGGTAAGGAGAAAGGGCGCAAAGTGGTTGACCCCTAACGTCTCCTCAAAGCCGTCGGGAGTCTCCCTCCGATGCGAGTTCATAAGTCCGGCGTTATTAAGCAGCACATTGATAGGCCGATCTAGCTCGATAACGCTCTCGGCAGCTGAGCGCACGCTGTCGAGGCGCGACATATCCATGAGAATCACATTAGGGTTGAGCCCCCCGTCTGAGACAATCTCAGCTGCAACCTCCCGTCCCTTTTCAAGGTTTCGGCATAGGAGCGTGAGCTGCGCCCCTTGCGAGGCGAGTACCAGCGCACTTGCCTTGCCAATGCCCGCTGTCGGCCCAGTTATAACGACGTGCTTACCTTCCATAGCCTGACTCATTGCTGCTGCCTCCCTTCAAAATCACCACCACATATTCAAAAAACACATAGCACTGAACCACCAATGACCTGGCTTACTGTTAAGTCACTACTTGATGCGCACCGATGAGCGCTAATGCGCCACACCCTGCCCCGACATTCATTGATATACCCCCTATTTCAGGGGCTCATCTAAAGAATTCTGAGTGCGGCATGTTGTCGCAAGGCCGTCTCACGCACACGACGAAAAACGGCATTTAAAGGTTAAGACCAGCTCCCCTCATCGAGCTTCTCCTCGGGAAGCAGCGCTCGTTTGAACACGGGGGTTTCACCGGACCGAAGTTGAGCCTCGAAATCTTTAAGCAGCTTCATACCAATCGGCGCCAGATACCATAGTGCAAGTAAATTCGTTAGTGCCAACAGTGCCATGGTCAAGTCAGAAAAACTGAACACGGTCCCAAGGTCTTGAACAGAAGCCCAAGCAATCATCATCAGTACAGAAACTCGAAACGCCGGAATCGCCCATGCAGGGCGCTTTGCGAAATAGGCAATGCTGTTCTCACCAAGATAGCAGTTATAGGCGATAGTTGTGGTCGCAAACAGCACCAAGAACACACTCACCAAAGATTCGCCCCAGCCACCGAGCTGCTCGGCTACGGCCAACTGCGTGAGAACCACACCCTGAGGATTGACCGCATCAGGCTGATACGCTGAGGACAAAAGGATAATGAGTGCTGTGCAGGTACAGAGAACGATCGTGTCTATAAAGACACTTAGACTCTGCACAAGACCTTGAGCTATCGGGTGTTTTACATCAGCTGTGGCTGCCACATTGGGGACTGTGCCTAGGCCGGCCTCATTAGAGAACAAGCCACGTCGGGCGCCCTGCATAATCGCCGCGGCAACACCGCCGCCGACAACTTGCTCCAAACCGAAGGCCGATTTGAAAATCATGGCGAGTGCTGCAGGCACTTCGCTGATGTTGGCGATCAAAATGCCTATTGCCAATGCAAAATAACCGACCACCATGACAGGTACGATGACCTGTGAGACGGCAGCAAGGCGTCTGATACCACCAAACAAAATGACCGCCATGACAGCTGTGAGCACCACACCACTCTGCCAAGTCGGTATATCGAAAGCGGACTCAATCGAGTTAGTGACCGAGTATGTCTGGACGGCATTAAACCCAAACCCGATCGTCACCAAGAGAAGTGCAGAATAGATAACGGGCATGGTCGTCCAACCCAGTCCCTGCTGCATGAAATAGGCGGGACCACCACGAAAGGTCTCGGAGCCATCGCGTTGCTTGTAGAGCTGCGCGAGCGCACATTCGAACAAACTCGTCGCCATACCAATTAGCGCGATCAGCCACATCCAAAAAAGCGCACCGGGGCCCCCTAGCGTAATAGCAACTGCGACGCCGGCGATATTGCCGCCGCCGACGCGGCCAGCAACGCTAACAACCAGCGCCTGGAAGCTCGACAACCCCTTCTCAGTACCTGTAAAGCCACCCGAAAGACCGCGGAACATCTCGCGGAATAACCGAAGCTGCACAAATCGGGCCGCCACCGTGAGACGAATACCTACCGCAAGAAGTGCCACAATGAGCACATACGACCATAACCAATCCGTAACTGTCGCTAGCATGGTTTACATCAGCCCCGTAATAAGAATGATGGCAATAGCTGGCACCACGACAAACTTGAGCAGTAACTGCCAAATCCCAAAAGTCTGCTCATCGGTTGCCAGTTCTGAAAACGCAAAGTCACGCTTCATGAACCATCCCACAAACAGCGCAATCAGTAAGCCGCCCAGTGGCAGCGTAATCTTGTCGTAAAGACCTTCGGATGCCGCATTGAAGTTCATTCCAAACAGCGTGTAATCCTGCCAAACGTTGTAGGAGAACACCGAAGCGATGCTGCAGAACGTGACTGAACCAACGACCACAACCGCGCTCATCTCGCGACCCAGCGTTGTCTTCTGATCAGTCCAACTGGTAACAGCCTCGAGCAGGCCCACCATCGAGGTAACACCCGCAACCGATAGCATGACAAAGAACAGAACAGCAAAAATATGCCCACCCGGCATTTGTGCGAAAGCAACTGGCAAGGTTTGGAAGATAAGACCCGCGCCACCGGCCATATCAAGCCCGTAATTAAAGACCATCGGGAAGACAACAAAACCTGCTAGCAGCGCAACCAAGGTATCTGCAAGGACGATCATCATCGCACCACGGGTAATGGAGAAATTCGCGGGTAAATATGAGCCGTAGGCCATCATTCCACCCATACCCACGCCGATCGAGAAAAACGCCTGACCCACAGCCGCGAGCAAAACAGGCCCATCGATCTTGCTGAAATCGGGTGTAAACAGCCAGCTCAACGTCTCACCAAAACCTCCGGCGAACATGTTGTAGATGCCCAAGCCGATAAGCAGTGCAAAAAGAAGCGGCATCATGAAGGTTACTGCGCGCTCGATACCACCCGTGACGCCTGCGTAGATAATGCCACCGACAATCAAGTTGCCCAGAATGGTCATGATCAACATAGTGGAGCCATCAGCCAGTAGACCATCGAACGAGCTGGTCGCCATAGCGGCATCATAACCAGCGAAACCTGTCATCACTGCCTGAATCAAGTACCAAAGCACCCAGCCAACAACAACCGCGTAAGTGATTGAGATCGTGTAGGCGGTGAAGACACCCAAGCCACCTACGCCAGCCCAGAGTCGACTGCGTCCGCTCTCTTCAGCAACCGCCGCCATAGACCTCGAGGGACTCGATTGTCCGCGTCGACCTACCATAAGTTCAGCCATTACGCAGGGCACGCCTATGGCGAAAACAAATAACAGGTAAACCAAGACAAATGCCCCGCCACCGTTTTCACCGGTGACATAAGGGAAGCGCCAAATGTTGCCTAGGCCTACGGCAAAACCAACACTTGCCATGATAAAGGCGAACCGGCTAGACCAAACGGGAGTTCCTGCTGCCATGTGTTATTGCTCCGCTAGATAGCTTGCAGCACGTCGCGCCGCATCGAGTTTAATGGGAAATTCGGGTGCCAGGGTTGAGGCTGCGTCAGGCTGACTCGAGAACCAGACCATGACCGTATCGGTGCTTCGGTTGACGTAAATCACCTGCCCATGAATACCAACAGCACAAAACTCCTCGGCCTGATCATCGAGGATCCACCACATATCTTGGTAGGCAATCCAATCAGCCTGTGAGTAATTTGGATTGCGCGTCATCGCTTGTCGGTCGCTGTCTTTGACATCAACCATGTGCTCTAGCCACCAGGACGGCAGGACGCGCTCACCGCGGAACACGCCCTTGTCACGAATCATGACACCAAAGCGTGCGGCATCCCTCGCGGTGGCGTTATAGCCACCCGTAGCCACCGGAATATAAGCGCGATCAACCGCAATAAACGCGTCGTGCTCGGTACCCAACTTCGACCACACCTCATCACGAATCACATCATTCAGTGGCTTATCCATCAAACGGGAAACTAACCAACCCAGAACATCCGCATTGGCGGAGTTGTAATCGAACCGATAGCCCGGCGGTGTCTCGGGGTCAGGCTGAACAAATTTCGTAAGGAAGTCATAAACACCGTATATATCGGACTCGCCTGGCTGAAGATCTGCCGCACCGCGCAAATAGCCAAGGTTCAACGCGGGAGCGTAGTAGAGAAAAAAGTCACTCTTCGGATCGACGTAATTTTCTTCAAATGCAAGGCCGCTCGCATGGTCTAAAACCTGCTGCACAGTGACGCGGTCAAAGGCACTTCCCTCGAGCTCAGGAATGTAGTCTGAAGGGCTCTTCGTAAGATCAAGTTGCCCGCTCTCAACGAGCAGTCCAGCAATGCTGCTCACCAAGGACTTGGTCATCGAATACCAAATATGCTGGCGATGTGCGTCCATTCCATTCCAGTAGGACTCGTGTACCAAGGTATCGCCGTGAATCGCGACAAGTGCGTCAGCCGCATTTGCCTCAAAAACATCTGCTAGCGACTTTCCGTCGATTTCAAAACGGCTAAGTCTGCCCTCATCTCTGGGAAAATGATGGATCTCGCCCGCTCGCGGCACCATGACCGTATTGTTAGGAGCTCCGAAATTTTGGAAAGCCCATTGGCTGTAGGGCCAATTGCGCTGATTCTTTTTGGTGACCTGCGATTCTGCGGACGGCGGAAAGCCATCCATTACCGCAGAGGGTTCACTCGCTGCTGTCGACATAACACCTCCCGCTATGAGAAGGACAACAAGCGTCTGCCAGAACTTCATAGGCATCTCACTTTGCTTTTTTTATTGGTTTGAAGGCCCCAGAGCCCGCTATGCCTAGAGTGTACCGCTTAAATCGATGCGGTAGCCACTCTCTGTCGGTACCGCCATAAGCGCAATTGCTTGTTGGAATGCGTCGTTACGCACCGCGGTACCCGAGAGATCGGCCGTCACCGAGTATTGCTCACCTCTAAGGGTGAACGTCCCATTGAGATCAAGCGCGCCCTTTAGTGTGACGATCTTTCCCGAGACACCCTTTTCGTTGGTAACAATATCAATGGCGTAAGTACCCAGAGACACGTTACCACCCAGCGCTTGCCATGCGGCGTTTTCCCAAACCACCCTACCCTTAACCATTGAAGGCACACCAGCAGCCGTTATCCCAAGCTCATCAATGTCTATTTTGAGTTGTCCAGCAATGAACAAGGGCAATAGATTTTTCACCCAGGAGATGTCGGCATTAATGGACGCATTGGACACGTAAATGTCACCGTTTAAAGCGGCCCCCGCGGAGACATCAAGCCGTTGGCTTCCCCACACAGAGCGAATTGTCACGGCATCACCAATGAATAGGCCAAGTGGAAACAACTCCCAGTCGAGTCTGCCCAGTGCGAACCACTGCCCGTTTAAATTAATCTGCACGTGAGCCGCGCTACCACGCCACACTGTGCCAGACGCGTTCGACGCGATCACCGACGCAGGCAGTAGTTGAGTGATGACTGAAGCAGGAAGACGGGCGAGTGAGAGGGCAAGAAAAAGCCCAACGCACAGCGCTGTTAGAGCGCGCCGATTATTCACTATTGCTCCCGAACTCTTAGCGTCGCGTTAACGCCGCCAGACCGACCAGCATCACTCAGTGATGCATCGACAATACGCAGACCCTCATTACCCTCGATCGTTTGCAACCACTGTAGTAGCGCATCGAATTCCACGCTCTCGAACCGCACCTGAACCTCGCCTCGACTATTAGGCTGCAATCTTTTGACGACAAGTCCTGCATTCTGAGCCGCCGCGCTCAAGGTAGAAGATAAATTTTGGTTTTGGCCGTCTTCGCTGTTAGCACGTAGCTCGAGTAACTGGCTTACCTTCGCCTCTACCCGTGCCAGCTGAGCGATAGCAGCCTCGTTGTTGGCAAGCATTTGATTGCGCGCGTCGTTAACCGGCAGCAAGACAAATGCAACCAGGCCATAGAACACTAACGCCGCCGCCAGTACCATCAGCGCCAATTGGTCCCGCTGGGTTTGTGCGTTAAACCACTCCCGCATCATCACACCTCCACACGAAGGCGCGCGCGGACCTCTTCGCCGCGAGCGTTGGAGGTTTCCAGTGTCGCCTTCAAGCCAGCACTTTCGAGCGACTGTCGAATCTGCTCAACAGCAGCAAAATCATTAGCCGTCAAATTGAGTCTCAGTTGCCCTGCGCTGTAGTTCACAGACGTAACCCGTCCATCATGCGAGAGCGTCGCTGTCACAACGTCTACCAACCGAGGCGTGAAGGCGAGAACACCGTCTCCACCTGTTAGTTCCGCGATTTGCCGATTTAACTGCTTCTCAACGTCCACCACAGCGCCACGAGGGTTGGCTTTCCTGTATGCATCCTGTGTTGCGGATCGCAACTCCAAATTACGGTTCTCTAACGTTTGGAATTGCACGAAATCAGCAGCAAACTGAAGACTAACGGCTAACCCGGCGGCAATAGCAACCGACTTCCACATTCCCCACCATTTTGCGAGCGGCAGCCGCGGTGCGAATGCACCTTGACGCAGGTTTATCGCTGGCTGCGTCGGCAACAGCATCAGCAGTGCACCCCAGCCACCTTGTCGCCAATCAACTCGAGACTTTTGCTCATCGCTTAAAAATGTGAGCGCTGCCTCCCGATCGGTACCGTAAATAACAAGGGTCTCAGGCAAATTCGACAGAGAATCGAGCACCGCCGATAGCAAATTCAAATCCACTCTTGCGCCTTGCGCTTTACTCCATCGCAACACAGCCTCATGCTCATTTATAACTACGCAGCATTCATTATCCTGAATGGGCAAACATAACGCTTCGGGGGCGAACAGCTTGAGATCCTCTGCACGAGGTAACGCTGCGATCCAGGCGGCCAGTTGATCTCTTCGGGTAAAGGCCACTAAATGGTGGTCTTCGTCGACTGACGTTGATACAAAATGCATATCATCGACGTCATCCGCTACCTGAACCTCCATCATAAAGGGTAATGACGTGGTCACATGCCTTCGCTCATCCGCAGACACCTCTAGCAAAGTCGTTCTCACATCGTCACTCGGAAGACCAACAACCACGCTTGGAGGGAAGACGGTTTCGTCGGACACGGTCTCTGGACTTAATGCCCCAGCACGCCACAACACAGGAACATCATCCTGCCAAATCACAATGCTTGGATTTTCGGTGTGCATCGAGTTACTCGGCCTCATTAGTTAAACGCCCACCCCCAGGCAGACACACGTCGTAGTGTAAGCGATCTGTGGTTATGGGTGTGAGTATGCGCGTGAAGAATGCAACAGTGTAGACAGACATGCGGCAACGAAAACCGAACACTAAAGTTCACCCTCTGTTCGGTGAACAATAGAAACTGCACGTCCCTGTCGATGCATGACGCTATAAAGCCTTCTTTCTCGATCAGCGATCTCAACGCGGGCATCCAATAAAAACCAGTCTGACTTCACATCGATCATATCGCGTAACTGTGCCGTTTCCGTATTTGCAAAGAGCGCATCGGACAAAAAGCTATCGATGTCCGTGATCATACCCTCGCCCCTTAACTCTACTATTCTCGCCACCTGCTGTGCCGATAGTGGACCAACGGCATCATCACCACCAAGCGCAGAAAGAACTGCTGGCGGTGCCGTCAAAATATTTATTTTGGCGCCCTCTTCAGGCCAAACAGTTAAAAAGGGAGCGATGCGTGTATACAGCTCGGGCGTTATCCCCTGCACGGCTCGTAATTCACTGACACTCGCAAGCGGTCGATTCGGAGGGCGATAAGGAAAGGGTAACGCCAAATATACGTCTGACTCAGCCCCCTGAAGTCGAGGGTTTCTGTCAGGATCAATGAAATCGGAGACTCGCTCCACGAGTTGAATAGCATCCCCGCGACTAAGTTCAAGCTCATCGATGGAGAGTAATAAACGAAGAAACACGTTTTGCTGAGCATTGAGACGCTTAGACCCATCGTTCGCACCACTACTCTGCGTCTGTGTGACCACATCAGATCCACTAGCAGCCTGACCAGGTGTTTGGCGGGACGACTCAACCAAACTGTTGAGATTAAACCGGCCCTGAAGGTCGTAAAGATCACCGCTCAAAAAGCCAATGCCATCTAGCGGGAACGGTGCTCTCGGTTGCGCCCATACCTCTAACAAAGAGTCTACCGGCACATCGCTGCGACCGTCTTCATCAGCATCGAGCTTCAGAGCCAACTCAGCTAACGATTCTGCTCCCAACAAAAAAGACCAGCCCTGCTCGGCGAAAAACGTATTGGTACTACGTTGAAGCTGGAGTGTGAAGTCGCGCTGCACGCCCACCATTAATGCGGCAGCAAGGCCAAAAACCAGCAAGGCAATAACCAGTGCGGCGCCGTTTTGCGAAGTGCTTCTTCCGATTTGCAATTTAGTCAAAGGCAGGCATGACATAAAGCCGCTCCAATTCTCCCCAATCTGAGAGCGTTATTCGCATTTCAATAGCTGCGGGCGGAGAAATAGTGAGGTTTGTAAACCCAACTTCGGCAAGCCAGTTTTCCTGCCATAAACGTCGGTCAATCACTTGTTCTCGATCAACCTCAAGCTCATTAATACTGGGTAGAAATCGAAACTCTAGATTATCGACGCCATCCAATAAAACTGTTTCGGTAGGTTCGATAGCGGTGGTTCGATCAAGTACCGGATACGTTAACCGGATTAATTGACCCTCTTCGACGCGATAGGCCACTCTCTGCAACGTGCTCCGCGGGGCACCTGTACTGTTATGCCAACCTGACCGAGTAAGCCTGAGAGGGTCCCTCGCCAAAGGCCCTCCCGACACTGCAGAGGCCAACTGCCCGAACTCATCGACAACGGGCCGATTTGTTATTTGACGAACATCTCGAGATACCACGGTAAATGCCCGATTAATTTCATGCAGGCGCTCAGACGAATCGCGTGCAGACTCTATACCGGTAATTGCGGTCGATAACGTTTGGTACGAAAGCACCGAAACTAAGGCAGTAATCGCCATCGCAATAAGCACCTCGATCAGGGTAAATCCACTGTGCAATCGTATGCGCTTAACCAGACGCACTGCTTGCCTCCGCAATTAAGAATGCATCTAGCGAATACAGACTGGCGTTATCCCCAGTGTCTTCAGCCGTTACGGTGACCGTCAACCGCATAAAGCCCGGAACTGGCGTTTCTCTAATCTCACTGCGCCAATACCAGGTCCGTCCCGCGCGCTCTGACTCCCCCGCTATGACACCGACGCTAGCGCTACGCTGCTTCAAAACCGCAAGACGAACTTCAGCGACGCGATCAGCCGCAACCCATTGAGCACCAGAGCGATCGCGCAAATAAGCGGTCCCATCGACTTGCTGAGACAGTAAAAAGAGTAAGGCAGGTAAGGTAACCGCAACCACAGTCAACGCCACCATAACCTCGATGAGTGTGAAGCCTCGATTAGCGAAGCGGCGCTCAATCAAAAGACCGACCCTCAGCGGTTTCGTCTAACTCTACCCCTCGCGGTAGGAACACCATGCGACCGAACAAATCCCAGCGCAAAATATAAAGCAAATCCCCGGTACGATCGTCGATCCAAGTTATTTCCCCAGGCGTGACTTCACCACCGGCAAACAAGATAATCTGTGGCGGCGGATTGGCGTCTTCTTCAAGCACCTCGAAATCAACCACTGGCTGCTCGTCAAGACTTAACTCGAGTTCGACACCCGGCTCAAACTCGAGATCTTCAAATGCGTCATTCAGTGACAATGGTGGCGCCCAACCTTGGTCGTATCGTCGTAACCAAAGTCCTTGGTAGGAAGCGTCACCGTCGGTGAGACGATGAATCAGAAGCCCGTGGTCAGTACCACTAAGTTCAGCCTCCGTAAGCGCGTAACTCAGCATCGCAGCAACTTCACGCACTTTATTCTCTCTGTTGATATCGGCACCACCTGAGCCAACATTTAGGCTCACAAGCGACGTAAGCAGCACCACGACAAAGACCACAGCCAGCATCTCAATGAGGCTGAACCCTCGGTGAACCCTGACCATCTTTCAGCCCAACCGAAAAATCTGGGTAAGCGCCACTTTAGGTGTTATCGCTGTCACCCCAATTTCCTATATCGGCACTTTGATCCTCACCCCCCGGTAAGCCATCAGCTCCTAGAGAGTAAATATCAACCTCACCGTATTCACCGGGAGACAGATAAAGGTATTCGCGGCCCCATGGATCAAGCGGCACTTCAGGCAAATAACCACCCTTCTTGAAGTTTCGAGGCTCGGGCTCGAGTGTCGAAGGCTGCACGAGCGCAACCAAACCTTGTTCAGTACTTGGATAAACGTAATTGTCCAAACGATAGATTTTCAGCGCCGTCTCTATCGCTTTGAAATCGGCCTGCACCTTCTGCACGCGCGCATCGTCAGCACTGTTTAAAACGGTAGGTGCCACCACACTGATTAGTAGGCCCATGATGACCAGGACTACGAGGATTTCAATCAAGCTGAATCCATTTTGCTTCTTCACTTATCTACCTCACCATCGTGTTCAAATCGAATATTGGCAATAAAATCGCCATGACTATTGTTAACACCAAGCCCCCCATGAACACCACCATAATGGGTTCAAATAGCCCCATTACCGTGCCCAATGTTGCCTCGAGTTCTCTCTCCTGATTCGCCGCTGAACGCTCTAACATTGTCTCTAGCTCGCCACTGGTTTCACCAGACGCAACCATATGCACCATCATGGGAGGGAAGTAGTCCCCCTGTGATAAGGCACGGTTAAGGCTGGAACCTTCCTGAACCTTCTCTGCCACCTCTCGACTAGCGGAGCGCAAAACGAGGTTGTTCATTACAGCACCTGCGATTTTCAAGGCATCGAGTAATGGCACACCAGAAGCCATCAGGATACTGAGCGTCGATGAAAAACGCGCCGTATCCATTCCTATCAGCACCCGCCGGATACCTGGGACACGCAGCAGAAAACCATCCGAAATACGCTTGTATACCGGTCGCTTTAGAAGCTGCCTCATCGCCACAACCACCACTATCAAACCAACACCTAGCAACCAACCATGATTGGTCAAAA
The DNA here is from genome assembly GCA_965662305.1 of Luminiphilus sp. GTDB lineage: Bacteria > Pseudomonadota > Gammaproteobacteria > Pseudomonadales > Halieaceae > Luminiphilus. The sequence continues at coordinate 17,589 of CBFIHK010000012.1, read as the reverse complement.
AGTCACTCGTCGCAATCAAGGCTACGGTCAAGGGGGGCAAGTCCGTTTTCGTCTGAGCAAATATTCCTACCATTTCCGGCACCACAAAAACCATCAAGGCAGTAACCACTGCAATCGCCACGCCTATAAGGACAAACGGATAAATGAGTGCCATTTGAAGCTTTTGCGAGGTGTGCTGCCGGCTTTCCGTGTAGTCCGCGAGTTGGTCAAGCACCGGACCCAATTGCCCGGCTTGCTCGCCCGCATTTACCATGGCGCGATACATATCACCAAAAACGTGAGGGAACTGGGCCATAGCGTGTGCAAGCGTGTGGCCCTCTGCAACCTTGGAACGAACCTGCAGTAACAATGCTTTCGTTGAGGCCTTTCGTGTTTGTTCTGCCGCAGCCTGCAAACACTCGTCTAGCGGTAGCGCAGACGCGACCAACGTCGCGAGCTGACGTGTGATCAAAGCAAGCTCGCTACCACTTAGTCGAGGGGAAAATAGGCTCTTCTTGGTCGCCGATGACCCCTTGGGATTCGCATTAATCCGGCCACTCGCAGAATTTACTTCGAGCGGCCTAAGATTTTTGGCGCGCAGTTGCGCACGGATTTGTCGTTCCGAATCGCCCTCTAAAACGCCCTTTACCACCTTGCCTGATGTATCTAGAGCTCTGTATTTGAAGGCCGCCATGTTATTTCACCGAGGTAACGCGCAACACCTCTTCCAGGGTCGTCTCCCCAGCCAGAATCCTGCGCCTACCGTCAGCCTGAATACCTGGGTATTTCGTGCGAGCGATCTCCAGCATCGCCTGCTCGCCGGCCCCCTCATGTATGGCCGCTCTGAGCGTCTCATCCACCTCAATCAGTTCGTAGATACCCGTGCGACCTCGATAGCCCATCATGTTGCACTTCGCGCAGCCTTTCGCATGATAGATGTCGACCGATGTACCGCTTTCAACGCCCAAAAGCTCACACTCTGCAGCCGTTGCCACAGCGGACTCGCGACAATCAACACATAACAGACGCACAAGCCGTTGCGCCATGACGGCTACGAGACTTGACGACAGCAAGAAGGGCTCTACACCCATATCTTGTAAGCGGGTGACCGCACCAATTGCCGTATTTGTGTGCAGGGTAGACAAGACAAGGTGGCCTGTTAGGGATGCTTGAACCGCGATTTCAGCAGTCTCAATGTCTCGAATCTCGCCCACCATAACCACGTCAGGGTCCTGGCGCAGAATGGCCCTCAGACCGCGCGCAAACGTCATGTCTACCTTAGTATTCACCTGGGTTTGGCCGACCCCCGGCAGCATGTACTCGACAGGGTCCTCAATCGTTAGGATGTTTCGCGACGTTTGGTTGATACTCGACAGGCCAGCATACAACGTAGTCGTCTTACCAGAACCCGTTGGGCCGGTCACCAAGATAATGCCATGCGGACGTGACAAGGCCGTTCGATAGCCATCGCCAACTTGCGAATTCATTTTCAACTGGCTTAGCTCTAGCTGCCCCGCCTGCTTGTCGAGAAGACGTAATACCACTCTCTCACCATGGGCAGAGGGCATGGTCGACATTCGAATGTCGATTGCGTGACCGGCAATACGTACCGATATTCGCCCGTCTTGAGGTATGCGCTTTTCAGCGATATCCAGTTTTGCCATTACCTTCAAACGCGATACCAATAAGGGTGCCAACATACGTTTTGGTGACAACACCTCGGCCAGCACACCATCAATCCGGTACCGCACCGAGAGACGATCTTCAAAGGTCTCAATATGGATATCGGATGCTTGCTCTTTGACTGCCTGAGACAGAATGGCGTTTATCAGGCGAATGATGGGGGCATCGTCTTCCGCGTCGACCAAGTCGCCCAAGTCCGGTATCTCATCAACCAGCTTTGCGAGATCAACATCGGATGACAAATCCTCGGCCACTTGCGCCGCCTGATTCTTACTGCGCTGATACGCATCGCTCAAACGAAGTTGGAAGGTTGCCTCGTCCACCTCTTCGAGGGTGAACGAAGCTCCGGCTGCCCTTCGCACCTCCAGTAACGTATCAGTTTCCAAGCGCCCAACGTAGCTTAAGACAAGACCACTCTCACCCCGCTCGAGCACCACCTGATTAGCCTTGGAAAACCCAAAAGGCAACAAACCTCCCACTGTCTCTGAAGACAGGTCCTCGGGCACCTCTAGCGCATCTGGCACTACCTGCTCGAGATTGTCAGTGGCGCTATTCACTATGGGTTTGACTCCTCAGGAACCTCTGGCAAAGCACGTATTCGCTCTTCCCACGAGGGACGTACCGGCATCAGATCATCGTCTAGGAATCGCAGGCCTTGTGCGCGTCGCGCTCGTTGTTGCTCGCGGATGTAGCGATACTTTTCAGCCGTTGCACCAGCAAGATCGGCATCGTCGCGAATGATTGTGGACCGAATAAACACAAGAAGGTTTGATTTTGTCACTGAGACAACATCGCTTCTGAAAAGTCGCCCAAGGACAGGGATGTCTGACAAGATAGGTACCCCTTGCTCGGAGTCCTGAACATCGTCTTTAACCAAGCCACCGAGCACAACAATGTCACCATCTTTTGCCAATACCTTTGTCTCGATCTTGCGCTCGTTGGTGATCACATCCGAGGCCGACAGCACCTGTTGGGAGATGCTGGATACCTCTTGAACGATATCCATGACCACTGAATCACCTTCGTTGATCTGCGGCGTTACCTGTAACGACACGCCGACGTTTTCTCGCTGAATAGTCTGAAAAGGATTGGCGACTCCATTGGCGGCACCGGTATTGGTGTAGCTACCAGTAACAAAGGGCACCTGCTGTCCTACCGTTATAAAGGCCTCTTCATTATCCAAGGTAAGCAAACTTGGCGTCGATAAAATGTTTGCGTTGCCCTGTGACTCCAGCGCATTGAGAATGGTGGTCATGGTTAAGCCCTGATCAACCACGCCCCAACCAAATGTCGTACCGGGAACCTGAGACAGGGCCCCAGCAAGCGCTCTTACGCCAATCTCCTCAGACGCCGAATCTTCGGGGATAATGGCCTGCGCAAGCCTGGCGTTTCGACCTTGCTGTGCACTACTGGTGCTTATGTTACTGCCATAAAGACCCGAGTCATTTGCAAAGAGCCACTGCAATCCAAGTTCGCGCCCTTCCACTATTTCCATTTCGACAATAATTGCTTCAACGAGGACCTGCGCACGCCGAATATCGAGGCGCGCAATTACGGCCTCGAGTGCGGCCATTTCATCGGTATCGGCCGTAATGATGAGGCTGTTTGTGCCGGCATCTGCCTCTATGGTTGATTTAGCAGCGTTCGCGGCGCGATTTCTTCCCGTCGCCTCATCATCGAGTCGCGACAAATTCTGCATGACACGGGTAAGTACTTCAGCGATCTCTGTGGCATCAGCGTACTCGAGGTACATAACTCTAACGTTGCCGCTTTGTTCAAGTGGGATATCCAGATAATCAATAAGGCTCTTTATCCGCTCGATACTAAGCTCATCCGCGGTTACCACCACGCTATTGGTTCTCTTGTCAGCGACCAGCGTCGCCTCATCATTCGCGTCGGCACCCTCACCGGCACGGGACTTCTCCAGCGTTTTCAACATCTCAACCACATCAGTGGCAACAGCGTACTTCAGCTTTATGATCTCGGTGCCCTTGACCGCAGATTGATCCATGCGGGCTATGATTTCTTCCATCCGATTAATGTTCGCGCGAATGTCCGAGATAATAATGGCGTTACTGGGCGCATAAGCGGCCATGTGTGCCTGCTGGGGTACGAGGGGACGCAGTACGGGAATCAACTTCGCAGCAGATACATTTTCAAGGCGAATCACCTGAGTGACGTATTCGTCATTGATTACTGACGTCCCTGAGATCACGTCAACGGGAGCAGACCTCGCATTTTTGTTTGGTATGACGCGCACAACAGCGCCACTTTTTACCGCGGTATAACCATGAACGTCGAGGATCGATAAAAATAAATCGTAGAGCTCAGCCTTAGAGACAGGCTTACTCGAGATAACCTTGACCTTACCCTTTACCGATGGATCAACAACGATGGTGGTCTCCGTAACATTAGCGACAAACTCAATAAATTCCTGAATATCGGTATCTTTGAGATTTACGGTAAAGTCCTGAGCCACGGCAGTGGAAGTGCAGAGAACCAAAAAAACGGCTGTCGATTGAATCAGTGCCTTGAGTTTAGCGAGCGTCGCATGCATGTTTTGTGTGGTCTCCTACTGGATGGTGCTCAGACTAACGCTGATGGATACAGAAGCGCCATCTCGTTCAAGCTCAAATGTGGCGTCAGTCGCGTCCCGCATCAATTGATACAGGCGAACCGTATTCGTGGGATCACTCAATGAGTAGCCATTTACTGCCGTGACAATGTCACCTGACTTAAACCCCAGGGTCGAGAATTGCGCTGCGTCTTTGCCGGGCGCCACTCGATAGCCTTTCAGGCCATCCTCGCCTTGCACCGCACTGATAGATACCAATCCCGCGAGTGACTGGGGGTCGTCGTATAACTGCTGCCGGTAACGAGAGGCCAACCGCTGCTGTTTCGCCACATTAACCGGCGAGTTAGATCCACCTGCCCCTTGGGTTGATAGCGTAGATTGTTGGACCTGCTTTTTTACGTTTTCCACTATGCCGGCGATGGCCTGATCGGAAAAAAGCGTGATCAACTCATAGGTGCCGTTGTTATCTATAACAACCTGCTTAGGCAGGATTTTGGCCAAAGTCACCTTGCCATTTGCGGGAAGTGCGTCACCGACAGCGTAAAGCTCCTGCTTCTTTTTTGCTTCAATCATGGCACTGCCCAAACCATCTGAAGTCGAAGCCACAATTCCAGTGAGTTTCAGCGCGAGGCGTGTCTCACGAGCACCGTTTTCGATGCCATCACGCGGATTAACCGTTGCGAGTTCATTGCTGAGACTTTCCACCTCGCTCTTTGTTACAGGGCCAAAAACGTCTGCCCCCAATATACTCGAGACGTCCACTACCTCTGCGCTTCGGGATTGCGCGGATAGAGTAGATGCGGGGTTTATCGCAACAGTTAGAGCCGTGACCGCAGAATCTTTCGGGGAAAATGCCAAAGTGACATTGACCAAGCTATTTACCGCCCACACCACGAGCACCAACAATAGGAGTCGCTGTAATTTTGGTAGCCGCTCCACGTCGGACAACCAATCGAAAACACGACGCAAGCGCGCTTCTATGTTTAGCTGAGAGACAATGTTGGCGGCGTTAATCATTCTGTAAGCCCTAAAACTGCAGTCTACAGTGTAGCCGAGCTGACGCTATAAATGGTGACTAAAAAGTGACAGCAATCGCGACTTTAACCGCATCCACCGCTTATGTTTCGCTGCCAAAAGATTGCTCAACGGTGCTCAGAAGACTCAGGGCCACCTCGGACGAATCGTGCTCGTTGAGCGCTGCCAAGTCACAAAACTGAAAACGACTCTCAATCCGCAGCTCTATCATTCCGCCAGCACCATCATCGATATGCTGACCTTGCAACTCGGATTCCCATCGATCCACGATCCTGCTCGCGTCCTCTCCAGGCGCGTCCACCACAACAACACCGAAGCACTCTTCCGAAATCCGCGCAACGCTGTCCGTATCGCGAAGGCCTTCAGCTATTTTTGCCGCCACCGAGCGGAGGATACGGTGCTGGATGTGACGCTGTGACAGGTTACCCATGCTCTCCAAGCCCACCAACTTAAGTGCAACCAGTAACGGCGCCTTGTTATTTCGCCGGGCGCGGCTTATCTCACGCTCAAGATCGCGCAGCAGGCCCGCTCGGTTAGCAGCGTGGCTGGCAGGATCGAGAAGCACAAAGTCACGAAGCCGATTCATTTCAACGAGCCGATTTATGAGTAAGGGCATCTTCGCGACAAAGTCCGACAACATTGCCATCTGACTATCGTCCATCATCACCGCGCTACGAGGATTACCAATATGAACGCTACCGACGAGCAACTCGTGATCCAGGACCGGAATCAGCAGGGTCTGCTCGACAGCTGAAGCAGACGAAAATAGTTGTGTATCATTGAATGTCGACGCGGTCGTCCGATTCCATTCCGGCGACTCGCTGTACAGCGACACAAAAGCGTAACTGTCGTCGACCAACTTCACCGTTCCCGTCAAAACACCGATGGCATCTAAATGCCTGTCCAGTTCACCCACTGGATCGTGCAACCAGAGCTCAACCTGTGACCCGCCCGAGAGCTGTCGAATTCCTGTCATAGACAAAGTAATCAAATCAGCAAGGTCGGTGGCAAGCAGCATTTGCCGTTCGGTAATCACTAGTTGACGACGGGCGAACTCCCCAATAGAGATTGGTGTGTTGGAATCGGCAATCTGGTCTGCATCACTCATGAAATTCGCTCTACGAACTGTTTCTGGTTGGGACAGCCGTCGCGGCGGAGGCGTCGATAGGCTCGCGCCTGTGCCCCAAAACTCCGTATACAGACGCTCAAGTTAAGAGGTTATCACAACCACCGAATCATGAGGTTATGGCCAGTAGCGAATTAAAAGGCGCTTAAGTCACCTCGTATAACAAATCTTGCTGGGGGACTGTTGGCCCGCACATCTGCGCTCACTCCCGACGGCCTCACAGCGCTAGAGATCGAGGAAGGAGCCTGCTTAATGTTTTGCGTAAAATATGACCGCAGTTACTCACACTCTGCTAAAATAAACGGCTCCTGCGGGGTGGCATTGCCTGAGATGCGAATAGCGCAAACCCGTTGAACCTGAACCGGTTAGGACCGGCGTAGGAACAGGACATCAAGCCCCAGAAGGGCTCCCTGCCATTCCTCGCTCGGTACAGACCGGTGACCACAAAATGTCCATTGGACAGTAGAGAGGAAACCGTCTTGCCTTTGAAGTACACCCGATATTTTCCCCTGAAGGGCCCGTTAGTTGCAGGTGCCGGTATCGTTGCCGCTGTTCTAGCGTCAGTACCTGCTGGCGCTAATGAGAACAGGCTCGAAGAAGTGGTCATCAAGGCAACTTTGATGGAAAGCGACGTGACACGAGTCAGCGCGACCACTCTGACCCAAAGCGATATCACTGCACGAGGCGCCGTGCATTTCGAGGACATACTGACCCTCGTCCCAAATGTCTCTGCCTCATCGGGCGCATCACGCCAGCGTTTTTTTCAGATCCGAGGTATCGGTGAGCGTAGCCAGTTTATCGAGCCCATCAACCCATCGGTTGTGCTATTGCAAGACGGGATCGACATAAGCGGTCTGGGTGGCGCACTCACAAGCTTTGATACCGCCCAGATCGACATTCTTCGTGGTCCACAAGGTGTCATCATGGGTGCAGGGGCTCTCGCTGGCCTTGTCAGCGTCGAGACAAGGACACCGTCAGATTCGACTGATCTGGATATTGCAGTGGGACTAGAAAACTATGGCGGCCGACGTCTCGAGGTTAGTGGTAACACCCCAATAACGCCGGCACTTTCGGCAAGAATAGCGCACCAGCACTACGAATCAGACGGCTGGATCGATAATGCTCACCTGGGTGTTAACGACACCAACAATCGTGACGAGCAGACGACTCGCGTGTCACTGCAACACGTTGCAGGCGCGAATACTATCGATGTCAAAATCAACAAAATCGATATCGGCAACGGCTACGACGCATTTTCACTGGATAATACGCGCGAAACGCTCAGTGACCAGCCGGGTGAAGATAGCCTAGACATGACCTCGGCGCTGATACGTTGGAATCGTGTTGGAGAACGGTACACATCGACATTTCAAGTCAGCGATGTCGATGCGGATTCAGTTTACAGCTACGACGAGGACTGGAGCTTTGTTGGTATCCGCCCGTTTTGGGAATACAGCTCCTTTGACCGATACGCGCGCGACATTGAGCGCAGTATTATTGAATGGCGATTAGCCCCCAGCACAGCAGAGCGTCTGGATTGGGTCATAGGAATTTACGGTAGAGAAGACAGGGAAACCTTAAATCGGGACTACACTTACCTTGAAGCACCTTTCAGGAGCGTCAACAACAGCGATACGCTCGCTGTCTACGGTCAGCTATCTCAGGAAGTCACAGATTATGTAACGCTTACACTGGGAGCGCGTTATGAGCAGCGCGATGTGGTCTATCGTGACTCCGCCGATGCTCGCGAGCGCTTTGACGATAACTATTGGACAGGCAGTGCCTCAATTAACTGGCAAGTGAGTGAAAACAGCGCCTTCTTTGCCACCCTCGCCAGAGGTGTTCGCGCCGGCGGTGTAAACGCGTCTCTGTCTTCAACCCTTCTCGCCCTAGCCGATGAAATAGATGTGTCGTCTTACCGTAACAGCACACGCTTTGACGAGGAGAGCTTATTAAATACCGAGGCTGGCTATCGGTTTAGTAGTTCGGATCAGCGAATAAGCGGATCGGTCACTCTCTTTACAATGGACAGAAGCGATCAGCAGGTCAAGGGCTCGTTAGTCATCCCTAGAAGCGATGGAAGCACTTCATTTACCGATTTTACCGATAATGCGGCCAGCGGAACCAACCGGGGTTTAGAAGCCACTATTGATTGGCGCGCCACTGAAGCCTTGAGCATTAGCGCCTTTGTCGCCCGGCTCGATGCGTCGTTTGACAGATACATAAATATTGACGGCGTTGATCTATCGGGTCGCGACCAGCCTCACGCCCCCTCTTATCAGTATCGTTTAAGTGCGACTTATAGCTTTTCCACGAACCTATCTGCCTCGCTTGAAGCAACCGGACGAGACGCTTTTTTCCTTTCGGATCGCCACGAGGTAATGTCTCCCTCGGCGCGTTTGCTCAACGCCTACATTGCTTGGCAAGGCGGCGCATGGGCCGTCACTTTCTGGGGTCGCAATCTCCAAGACAAGACAACGGTAACAAGAGGTTTTGGTACGTTTGGCAACGACCCACGAAAAGAGTACGCATTGGAACCCTATTATCAATTCGGGGAGCCGCGTACAGTGGGCGCAACGGTTCGTTACCGATTCAGAGACTAAAAAATGAGGTTGACCGCTGAACTGAGTTTATATCCGCTTGCTGGACAGGTTGAGGAGCCCGTTTGGGCATTTATCGAGCACATCATTGCGGCGAATAAATGTAGCGTGGCGACCAACTCGATGAGCACACAAATCACCGGCGAGAGCCCAGACGTTTTCGAATGTGTTCGAGAGTCGCTTGAGGCAAGCCATGCGAGGTTTGGTCGTCAAGTGTTGGTGGCAAAGTTCATCTTTGAACATCACAGCGATATTGAACCGCCTGCAAAACAATGAGCGCTCTTGAAACTACAGCGGTCATCTTAGCGCTTGCTTATTTGCTTCTTGCTATGAGACAAAATCGGCTGTGTTGGATTGCCGCCTTCGTGAGCGCACTTCTATACCTTGTAATTTTTGCTGAAGTGAAACTCTACATGGAGGCAGGACTACAAATTATCTACGCTGTCATGGCTGTGGTTGGCTGGATCTTCTGGGGAGTCAACAACAGCCACGACACCCTGCCCGTGACGACGCGGCCATGGCAATTTCACATGGGAACACTCGTTTTGATTGGGGTTTGCACATGGATTTCGGGATTATTACTAACAACCTATACCGACGCAGCGAGGCCATTTATTGATGCAGGAACAACTGTGTCAGCAATCGTATGTACCTGGATGGTCACCCGGAAGATTTTGGAGAACTGGCTTTACTGGATCGTGATAAATGCCGTCTCCGTCTGGCTCTTCACTGATCGCGGGCTATCCCTAACCTCCGGTTTATTTGCCCTCTATATCGTCTTGTCTGTGGCGGGATATTTCTCTTGGCGGCGCACGCTACTCACCCCTTAGCGCCCATATCGGACGCGCTCAACGCCTGGCCTATCTGGGAAAGCAGTAGCGTGATCCGAGATACGCGACCGGACCTCGGAAGCGTTCTTGGAGTTGGCTCTGCCAATACCGTATTTGCACTGGATCGAGCGCCCGAGCTGGTACTTCGCGTCCGCCATACCATGGACTCAATGAGCTTAAACTTACCCGATCGAGAGATTGCAGTGTGGCGATCGGCGGCTGCACTAAATCTCGCACCTAAAGTTATGTGGGCGGGGCAGAATCAAGATGTTGTTATCACGCAACGATTAGAATTTGGTAACCTCGATGAGCAAGCACACAGCCAGTTGCTAAAGAGTATCCACGACAGCGGGATCGCAGCATCACCGTTATCGCTTGAAAAAACCGCACATTCCTACAGGGAAGTCATAGACGTAAAGGGGCTTGGCCACCTCGCCATGGGCATTGCAAAACCGGAAGTCCTGAATGACTTACGGATGCTGGACAGTGAGCCCGCCTGCTTTTGCCACAACGATCTTACTCCGAGCAATATCGGGCGACTTGAAAAACAACATCTCGCAATAGACTGGGAATACGCGTCTCTAGGAAGTCGGCATTTTGATATTGCTGTTGCATCGCAAAACATGGATCCCGCTTCGCGAGACAAATTTGCGCGTGACACTGCAGATCGTTTTTTTGACCCCTTGCGTTGGCGGGCAGCCATTCGGGTCGCATCACTTTTTAACCACCTTTGGGGGCTAGCTGTACTGGGGAAAACGGGGGATCGGGAGGACAAACGCACCGTGGAAAAAGCATGGGACTGACATGAGTAAGACTTGGCATGAGCGAGACTTCGCATGAGTGAGATCTGGCATGAGTGAGACCTGGCATATCCTAGGCGTTGGAAGTATCGGAGGGCTGTTTGCCCATCGCCTTCACCAGGGTGGTGCAAAGATTCGCCTCTTGAGTCAATCACCTTACCCCCCAATACGCACCATCAAACTAAAAACCTCCAACATCGAGACGGAGGTAAGGTTCGATTCATCCGCACTTGATGACAGCGAGTGCATCACCCATCTGCTAATCACCGTAAAAAGTTGGGCCGCTGGCGCTGCCTTGCGTCAAATCCAGCATCGCATCAATGAAAATACGACGATCGTCGCAATGATGAATGGCATGCAACATGTCGATGAAATAAGACAAGTAGCCCCTGAGTGCGCCTTGTTTCTCGCGTCAACAACTGCGGGCTGCTACCGCATCAAAGATCAGTGGGTGGCAGCGGGTGATGGAAAAACACTTATCGGTCACCCGCATAACGCTGAGCCACCCGTCTGGCTCTCAAGCTGGAAAAAGGGAGTTCCATCGTTGCATTGGTGCACCAATATAAAGGAGCGCCTGGTTGAAAAGGTGGCCATCAACGCCTGTATCAATCCTTTGACCGCAGTTAACCAAGTAAAAAATGGCGCTCTTTTGACAAGCCCACTCAACGCACAGACTGAAACAGTGACAGCGGAAGTCGCATCGATCCTAACCGAACTGGGTTACTCGCAAATGGCGCTGAGTCTTGGCGATACTGTTCGAACGGTCATAACTGATACCGCCGAGAACACCTCATCCATGTATGGCGACGTTATGGCTGGTAGAAAGACGGAGGTAGAGTCCATTCTGGGGTGGCTTTTAGATCAATCAGAGAGTAAGCACCAGGAGTTAGAAAGCCTGCTCAGAGAGCTTCAATCGATCGAGCCAACTTTTTAATCGCTGCTCGCCAAATTCGCTCGTCGGACGTGTCAAGGATTACCGTGTGATCCAGTGAAACAAACTCGCCCGCGCCGTATTCGCTTAGCAACTCGCAAACTCCTTGTCCGCAATTGACTGTTATGTAAACAGTGCTCAAATCTCCCACGTCCAATCCAGTACCAGAGGCGCTCTGCTTAAGTAACAACCATTGGTTGGGTAGATGACTTGAAAATATTGATTCAACCCACGCAGGACTAAAGTCACGCGGAAGTGCCGTCGAGGCAGAGAGACGCGTTGTATCGATCCGTAACGTGTAATAGTGATGATCCGCGCCGAAAAGAAACCAACAAAATGACGCCACACAGAGGAAAGCCATGCTAAGTGCAACAACTCTTAGTCTTCCAGCCAGATTTACCGTGCTTATTTCGACCACGGAATCACCTTCACTGGTTTGATCTCGAGAGGTCACTTTAGATCTAGCCAGTGTGGCTAATGAAGTTCTGTCAACGGGTTCAAGCCAGCGATAGCTGAGTGACATCCGCTCCTCTAAATCTGCTGCAGAGGGCCTCAAACCCGGATCTAGGCGCGTCGCTGCAGCGGCAACATTGACTAAGTCGCCAAGCATATCTTTAGCGGGCACTGCTGGGCCGATCATGACGGAAACAGGTTGTCTGTCATCGTCAATGACAATCTCAGGTGTACGCTGCGTAACAAGCCATATGAGAATAGCGCCGACCGACCATGTGTCGCTCGTGGGCAACCCCACCCTTCCTGCATGTCGCTCTGGTGCGCTAAATCCAATAGTTGCAGTAGACGAAAGCTTGTCACCGACGCGAGTGCAGGACTCGAAGTCTAAGAGCCGCAACTGGCCGGTGACATCAATAATGACATTATTTGGGGAGAGGTCACCGTGCACCAAACTCAAACGTTCGAGACAACGCAGGGCACTCAGTAGATCCTTGGCAATGGTATAGATGCTTTCAGGGCCGAGGTCCCCCAATAACTCGCTCAAGGGCACGCCTTCGACATACTCGCTTATCAGCCAAGACTTATCGCCATATGGGACGACGCCAAATAACGTCGGGATAGCTGGGTGATCAATATCGACTCTTGCCCTCAAGCTCTTGAGTCGTTCGTCTTCACGCCCATCATCACGTTCACCGAAAGGCGCAATTTTCTTAACAGTGACCAGGCGATCGAGCATTTGGTCGCGTGCCAGCCAAACCTCAGCTTGCCCACCAGAGCCCAGTCGCTTCAACAATTGAAGTCGGTCCGCCGACGTATAATCCGAGATCAAAGACTTGATCGTGGTGATAGGAGTGACCGGCATTAGCGGCTAACCCCCATTAGGCGTAGTCGATTTGCAACTGCCGCCTTGGAAAGTCTTAGTTGTTGACTGAGAGCCTCGGGGCTCGAACCGACGGCGCTAATCGCATCAAGAATTTCATCGTCTGAGCAATCCACAGAGAGTCTTACCCCAGGCACATTCGCAACACGTCGGTAGAGGGCGCCCCGAGAAAGACCAAGACGTCGAGCTGTCTCAGCAATTTCGAACCCGCATTGCTCGTGTATTGCCTCAATGTCCTCATCTGTGGGGCGTACCGTTTTTATGCCTTTTTGTTCAGGGCCGTAAGTTAGAAATCGTTTGGGGGTGCCGTGGCTATCTGTAACATCTCGCATCGACAACGCGTGCCGATGTGCAGCGAATAGAAACTCCCGAACATTACCTGGCCATTCCTGATACAGCGCATCTTGAATAAAGCTAGCCCAGCTAGCTGCATAACGCGCATCAACAGAGCTATCTAAAAGAGTGCGCCCTTTGCCAGACATCGCCAGTAAAACTCCCATGTCTTCTTGCCGCTCACGTAGCGGTGGGAGGTCTATCGTGATCCCCGATAAACGCTGGAGGAGCGCGTTTTTAAACGCAACACGATCGTCGAGGTTGGCATCGCTTGCCGCGATAATGCGGACATCAAATTTTTGAGGACGACCACCAACCACTTGCGCCTCACCTGTCTGGAGAGCGCGCAAAAGCTTTGGCTGTATCGACGTTGGGAGATCACCAATCTCGTCTAAAAACAGTGTTCCGTTATTTGCTTCGGCAAAATACCCCAATCGCTTCTCAGCACCAGTAAAGGCACCACGCGCACTCCCGAATAACTCTGCCTCTGCGAGGGTCTCCGGAAGCGCTGCCATGTTGAGGACTACGAACTGATTGTCCGATCGTAAACTCGCCGCGTGGATAGCTGTGGCAGCCACTTCCTTACCCACACCCGACTCACCCCGCAGTAGCACAGGTAAATCAGATGTAGCGGCAATACTAAGCAGGCGACGGATGTTACTGGCCTGTGGAGAAACCCCGGCAAAAGCGGCAGATGACGCATCATTTGATTGAAAAACTTCGGGCGCCAATCTCAACCAACAAACAACTGCGTGTCCAAAGCGAATGGCTACGCCACGCTCGAGCTCCTCGAAACTTAGAGACATCGATGAGGCTTTTTCAGGACCCAGCTGAATGTATGAGGTATCTGATGAATTGCTCACCTGAATACCACGCGCATGGTGCTTGATCGTCAGTGCACGGCGACTAATGTGTGGCTCGTTAAGTGCGAGACCATCTTCAAACAACGGTGAGTTGCGGCCAATAGTGGTGGCCTCAAGGTGTAGTACACCCTGGGCATCTCTAGCCCCTAATTTTAGTGACGCGCCAATGCGTGCCAGATCTGGATGAAAAACCACTGTCAGCATTAGCTGAAGCGGCGTCGCCCTCTGATCTAGCTCCCCTGTTCGCAGTGGCGCCCTGGTCTTGTCGCCAGGTCGCATGCTTCCCCCAGATTTAATATCTGTATTTTTTGTTTATGTTTTCGCTATCCAGACTAGTCCAGCTTTTACACAAGCGAATATTTGTCCATCTTTTGTCGCGAATTCAGCTGATTGCAACAGACTCTCCCGAAGGGTCTGACCGACTAAGCGAGAGCAAATAAAAGGCGGAGGCGCCACCGATTATGGCTGTCAGTCCAACCCCACCAAAATAAAGCTGAAAACCAAGCGCATCACCATAGGTATCAATCAGATAGGTGTTGATAAGCGGCATATAAATATCAGGCGTATAACCGATCATCGATATCAGACCAATCGCAAGTCCAGCACGCCTTGGCTCAATGCGAGCAGTATTGAACGAAGCCCAATAGATGCCTCGAACGCCATAAATCAGAACAGACGACGTGGCGACGGCGAAATACAGCAGCGTATAGGGAGAGTCAGCGGGTAGAACCAGCAGTGCGATTAATGAAAAGCCAGCGAGTAAAATAGCGATGCCGAGTGATCGTACCGGGTGGAAGCGATCACCGATGAAGCCCGCAAGTACGGCGCCAATCGGTCGCATCCACAACCGAACAGTGGTCAAGGCAGCAACCGCCACAGCATCCAGACCAAACTGCGTCTGAAGAAAGGCCGAGTAAGTGTAAGTTGCCCAGAAGACTTGATAGCCAGTGAGAATGCATATGGCTACTAACCAAACCCTAAGGTTGAACAAAAGACTGAGTAAATCTCTTGCAGTTTCTTTGAGCGTCACAGACGTTGCATTCTGGGTAGATCCATCATGTCCGCCCGTTGCTTGGTGAGGTTCATCTAAAACGAACCAGAGCATCGCGCCAATGAGCAAACAAACAAAGCTGTAAAAATAAATCACCTGCACTATGGCAGCCTCATCAACAGCATCCAGTGAGGAAACTGCGTAGGCAAACCAAGCCACTGCTATGGTTGCGAGCAGAGCTTCAAAAAGGCCCCGCCCTCCCTCGAGCAAACCAAAAAAACGCGCTTGTTGATCATCGGGGGCAAGCAGAGAGCAGCCCTTGATCAACGCAGCCCAGAAGGTAAGTCCTGTCGAAATACCCCAAAGCCCAAAAATGACGTTTATCCACTCAGGCGCTGGTATCGACGCATACCAAAGTCCAATAACCCCGGTCATGACGACCGAGAATGTGAGTAGCGAGCGAGGTGAAAATCGATCGGCTAACCACCCACTCGGCACGTAGCTCAAAACAAACGCCATCCCGGAGATACTGTGAGCGACGTTGAGCTCTGCAAGGCTGATACCCAACGTTGAGATCAAGGTCATCTCAAAGTTCTGCCTTAGATAAAGCAAGGGGTATATGGCGCCGCCGGCCATCATGAGAAACAGTAATTTAATGTATCGTTGCGCTGTGTCACTCGACAGTGACGCGGGGGTTCTTATTTTCATACGTCCAGCTTACCCCTAATGCGTCACTTCGTCTCGTCAAACCCCAAAACGACTCCAAAACCTCGATTGGGGCCTCCTATTAAAAACAAGCACTGTCGACCTTCACCAGATAGACCAGCACTTTTCTTAACCCTTTAACTCCTCGCTCCCAGTGTGAGAACGGGCATTTTCCAATCTCTCAATCCTCGTAGGATGTCTGTTACAGAAACAAAAAAGGGCGCCAAAGCGCCCTTGCATATTTTTGTTGAGTTATCCGCCACATTAACCGGTAGGCACCTCGGTGAAGGGGATACCCTTGTCCATACGAGGCTCTTGAGGCAATCCAAGAACACGCTCAGCAATGATGTTGGTCATAATCTCATCGGTACCGCCCGCAATACGCAGACCCGGCGCACCCATGTAGGAACCAATGATGTTATCGGCGAGCTTTGAGCGCTTGGTATCCCAGATCGCACCTGATGTCTCGAGCAGGTCCATACAGAACGACGCTAGCTGCTGCATCTTAGGTGCGCCCACGAGCTTGCCAATCGAGTTTTCAGGTCCCGGGATATCGCCACGCGAAAGTGCCGACAGTGTGCGGTAGCTGGTGTATTTGAGGCCTGCCTCCTCGACGTAGAAGTTAGCGAGGCGTGCTTTCACCGCGCTGTCTTCGATGGCTGGTTTACCGTCGATCATGACTTCTTTTGCCAACTGGACTGCTAGATTTACGTTCACACCGCTGCTACCTGCACCAATTGCAGCACGCTCGTTCATCAACGTTGTGAGCGAGACTTGCCAGCCTTGGCCTACTTCACCCAGTCGCTGTGAATCTGGAACACGCACATCGGTGAAGTAGACCTCGTTGAAGTCTGACTCACCGGTCAACTGCTTAATCGGCTTGATCTCAATGCCGGGCGACTTCATGTCGATGAAGAAGTAACTAAGACCCTTGTGCTTGGGTACATTGGGATCGGTACGAACAACAACGCAACCGAAGTCTGAATAGTGCGCACCTGACGTCCAGATCTTCTGTCCGTTGATCACCCACTCGTCACCGTCTTTTTCGGCTTTCGTGCGAAGCGCGGCCAGGTCCGAACCACCTGCAGGCTCCGAGAACAGCTGACACCAGATCTCCTCACCGCTCGCAAGCTTAGGCAAGTAACGCTCAAGGTGGTGTGGCTGTGCATACGCCATCAGCGTCGGCGCCATCATGCCCTGACCGATAACAAAGAAGCCCGCGGGCACGTCGTACTTGGCTTCTTCCTGCTTCCAAATCACTTGCTCGATGGCTGATGCGCCACGACCGCCGTAAGCAGGGTCCCAGCCAATGCAGGCCCAGCCCGCATCGTACTTCCGCTTCTGCCAGAGCTTTGCTACCTCTAGGCGGCTCATACCCTTAATTTCGTCTTTTGAAGGAACGTTTGCAGCCAGCCAATCTGCCGCAGCTTTACGAAACGCTGCCTGTTCGGGAGTATCGTTAAAATCCATGATTAACCTCTCTTTTTCTCGTCTCGTTTTATTCGTTATGCCGTAGCAGCCAAGCCATCAACCAGGCGGCTCTGCCATTGCTTTTCACTACCCACTGCGAGGCTCAGCAGCTTCGCGCGGCGGTAATAGAACTGGCAATCAAATTCCCAGGTAAAGCCCATGCCGCCGTGTGTCTGGATATTCTCTTCAGCTGCAAACAGCGACGCTTGAATCGCTGCGACACGCGTGGTCGCCGCCGCAACCGCGAGATCGCTAGCACCTGCATTCAATGCCCAGGCACCGTAGTAAGCATTACTGCGCGCCAAGGTGTTCTTAACGTACATTTTAGCCAACTT
>CBFIHK010000011.1:255-48475 GCA_965662305.1 Luminiphilus sp. | reverse complement strand
GTGGATTTTGTTTCTTGCGCCAAAGATGTATTGATCCATCTTCGGATTCCAGAAACGGGTTTGGTGGCCAAAGTGCGCGCCGGCCTGCAGCAACTCGCGCATGCTTACTTGTGTCATAACTTTTCTCTAAGTTGGGTTTCACTTCCGTCTACGCAAAATGTCCAACCGACAGAGCGGCACCCGGCACTTTGTTTAATGTAAACGTGCTATTAATTAACGGCATTACCGATAACGGCGCGCTTTATACCACAGGCTGGCTAAGTCCAGAACCCTTAATCTGTAATATTCACCGCTCCTTGCGGTAGACTACCGCGATTCGTGAACTTCAATTAAAAAACGTGGAAATTAGTACGTGAGCAACATAGCTATCAAAACTGATGAAGATATCGCAGGCATGCGAGAGGCGGGTCGTCTCGCCGCTGAGGTGCTGGAAATGATTGAGCCTCATGTCGTTCCAGGGATCTCAACCGGCGAATTAGATCGAATATGCCACGACCACATCGTCAATGTTCAGAACGCGATCCCGGCACCACTCAACTACAAGGGATTCCCTAAATCTATCTGCACCTCGGTTAACGAAGTTATCTGCCATGGCATCCCCTCGGAAACTAAAATTCTCAAACAGGGCGACATCATCAACATTGACGTCACCGTAATCAAAGACGGCTGGCATGGCGACACGAGCATTATGGTTCCTGTTGGGAAGGTTGCACCGCATGCGGAGCGATTGATGCGTGTAACGCAGGAATGTCTCTATAAGGGACTGGCGCTGGTGAAACCTGGCGCTCGATTGGGCGATATTGGTCAGGTGATTCAGCAGTATGCGGAATCATCCTATTACTCTGTAGTGAGAGAATATTGCGGCCATGGCATTGGCAAAGTTTTCCACGAAGAACCTCAGGTATTGCACTACGGGCGTGCGGGAACAGGACTGGTTCTCGAGAAAGGTATGACCTTTACAGTGGAGCCCATGATTAACGCAGGAAAGCGACATACGAAGCTGAACACGCGCGATGGCTGGACCGTGACAACGCGCGATGGTCGTTTGTCCGCACAGTGGGAGCACACTATTGCTGTCACTGACGAAGGATGCGAAGTCCTCACAAAACGCAGTAAGGAAACGCTACCGTTCTGAGTGTCGCACTGACGGACGGATCACAGGTGCTAGTTGAAGCCATATTGATCGGCGGTGTTCTCACCTTCGACTGCTCTGATCCCAGACTTAATTCGTAATTAATGAGAATCCTCAATATACGACCTTATGGTGACACCAACACTGACAGCGCTAATCGCAGAATTGAGGGACGGTCTTAAGGCACGCAATGCTGAACTGTCTGATCAGTTTTCTCCCGAAAAGTCAGTCACCGACTTACTACAAGCGCGGTGCGCTGCCGTTGATCATGCATTACGCCATCTATGGGCGCACTTTAGCCTTGACGAGTCACATGCAACGCTAGCAGCGGTTGGCGGCTACGGTCGTGGTGAGTTATACCCACAGTCAGACGTGGACCTACTGATCCTGATACCCAATGAGGACAAGGTCGATAATAGCTCGCTCTCGGGCTTTGTTGGCGCCCTTTGGGATCTCGGCCTAAAAATTGGCCACAGTGTTCGAACGCCGAATGAATGCATCTCGCTCGCCGCCACTGACATCACCGTAATGACTACCTTGATAGAGACTCGACTATTGGCGGGGGAAGGAGCACTACTCGGTGAGGTCACGAAACGACTGGACGAGGAGCGTATTTGGCCGTCAGCGGCGTTTTTCAACGCGAAGATTGAAGAGCAAAGCAGTCGCCATGAAAAATTTGGCCTAACAGGTTACAGCCTGGAACCCAACGTTAAGTCCTCACCCGGGGGGCTGCGCGATATTCAGGTCATAGGCTGGATTGCACGCCGCCACTTTGGCATCAATCTTGATGAGCTCCCAACGGGCGAGTTTCTCTCAGAGGAAGAACTCGCGCTGTTACAAGAAGGACACGACTATTTGAGTCGCGTGCGTTTTGCCTTGCACGCACAAACAGGTAGAGAAGAGGACCGACTCCTTTTTGAGCATCAGCAGACCTTATCCAAGCAGTGGGGCTTTGAGGATCATGGGAAGCTGGCGGTCGAGCAATTCATGCAGGCTTACTTCCGTAACGTGCAAGCGATCTCTCACACCACGGCCCTGTTAATCGATATTTTCCAAAAGACGCTATTGCACAGCGAGTCTTCAACCGCAGTCATTATCGATGAGGATTTCGAACTAGTCGACGATCGTATCTCGGCGCGACACGAAAAGGTATTTTCGGAGAAACCGTCTAATCTCTTACGGATTTTTTCGGTTATAGGACGTGACGACCGAGTCAAGCGCATCGATCCTGAAACCACGCGCCTTTTGCGCGCCTCGGCACCAATTATTGACGAAGCGTTTAAGCAAGACCCTATCAATCGCCGCGCATTCCTCGAGATTATTGCTGCCCCCCACAACATGACAAAGCAATTGCGCAGAATGCTGCGGCACGGAGTGCTTGCACGCTATCTCCCCGCGTTCGGTGCCATCGTCGGGCAGATGCAATTTGACATGTTCCACACCTATACCGTCGATGCGCACACCATGCAGGTGATTGCCAATTGCCGGAGATTTCTTCGCGCCGACTACACCGATCGATTTCCTGTCACCACGCGCATTGCACAGCGCCTTCGAAACCCGTCCCTACTCTTTCTAGCCGCGCTTTTTCACGACATCGGTAAGGGGCGAGGTGGCGACCACTCGGAGCTCGGCGCAGTTGATGCCCGTGCATTCTGTGAGCAGCACTTTTTTGACGAGCCCGATACTGAGCTCATTGTCTGGCTAGTTCGCAACCATCTGTTCATGAGTTCGTTCTCACAAAAGCGCGATATCTCCGACCCTGAAGAGATCCAGCGGTTTGCGGAACACGTGTCCACCGAAGAACGACTCGATTACCTTTTCACATTGACCGTTGCAGACATAAACGGCACAAACCCAGAGCTCTGGAATGCATGGCGCAGCTCCTTATTACGGCATCTGTATACGGAAACTCGGCGAGCGCTGCGCCGCGGTCTCGCCAACCCGATAGCGCGTGAAGACGTGATAACCGCCACGAAAAAAGCGGCAGCACATCTCCTTGAATTCAGAGGCTTCTTGGACGATGAACTGTCCGATATTTGGGCGAATCGAGGCGACGACTACTTCCTTCGCGAGCGTCCGGAGGATGTCGCTTGGCACACCGAGGCAATTGCCGACTTCGACGGCAGTAGCGAGCCTCTGGTGCTAATTAAGCAATCGTCAGAATCACTCATCGCCAACGCAACACAAATCTTTGTACATACCCATGACACCGAGAACGTCTTTTCCAAAGTGTGTTCAGCCCTGGAGCTTCTGGACCTGAGCATTAATGACGCGCGAATTTACAACGGCACAGACGGCGCCACGCTCGATACTTTCTTTGTACTGAAAGCTGACGGCTCGCCAATAGACAGTGCCCCTGAGACCTTGAACTTGATTGAGCGTTCCATTGTCGAGGCACTCACCGCTTCTTCTGTTAGCCAAGGTAACCAGCGCATGAACCGGACACTGCGATCCTTCCTGTCGCCTACCGAGGTAACCTTCATCGAGGACCAGAACCGCAACCTCACTATTATGGAGCTGAGCTCACCCGATAGACCGGGTCTGCTCGCACGGGTCGGGCAAATCATGGCGGACAATCACATCAGCATTCAGGGCGCTAAAATACAGACGTTGGGCGAGCGCGTGGAAGATGTATTTTTCCTAACAACCGAGCAGGGTGACCGGCTTGCCGACGACACGATATGCGAACGACTGCGCGCGGAAGTTTGTACAGCTCTCGATCAAGGACTAGCGGCATGAATCCGGGCATGAAAACGCTTCACCCCTACCCTTTCGAAAAGCTAGCCGAGCTAACAGCGGGCGTGGACCTTCCACCGTTGAGCCGTATCCCTCTCACTATTGGTGAGCCAAAGCACCAGCCACCCGCCCATGTATTAGAAGCGCTTGTCGCCTCGATCGAGGAAATGGCGAAATACCCAACCATCGTTGGCACTGCGGACTTAAGGCAGCAAATCGCAAGCTGGATTGCCATGCGGTTTAAAACGCGCGCTATTGACCCTGTAAGCGAAGTACTCCCCGTGAACGGTACTCGGGAGGGGTTGTTTGCGATTGCTCAAGCGCTTGTCACGCCCGGCCAGGTAGGCGGAGTCGTTATACCCAATCCGTTTTACCAAATTTACGAGGGCGCAGCCTTACTGGCCAACGTAGATCCGCTGCTCATTCCAGCAACTGAAAGCACCGGACATCTTGCCAACTATCGACTGCTCACCGATGATGACTGGCAACGGTGTGAGATGCTTTTCATGTGCACGCCTGGCAATCCATCCGGCGCGGTTATGCCTCAGGCTGATCTGCATTACTTGATCGAACAAGCGCTCGAGCACAACGTAATTTTGGTCAGTGACGAGTGCTACAGCGAGCTTTATTACGACGAAGAAAAGCCACCGGTGGGACTACTTCAGGCCGCGCAGAGTCATGGCAACACTGCTTTCAAGAATTGCCTTGTATTTCATAGCCTGTCGAAGCGATCGAACCTGCCTGGCTTGCGCTCGGGGTTCGTTGCGGGCGACGCCGACCTGATTGCTCAATTCAAACGCTACCGCACCTACCACGGCTGTGCGATGCCGCTACACCATCAGTTTGCAAGTATTGCTGCGTGGTCTGACGAGGACCACGTTGTGGAGAACCGAGCACTCTACCGGGCTAAATTCGATACAGTTACCGAGCGCCTTGCTCCCGTTTTACCTGTGTCGATTCCTGAGGCGGGTTTCTATTTATGGCCGAAGACGCCCTCGAGCGACACGGTATTCGCAAAAGATTTGCTCAGACACACGAACGTGGCTGTTTTGCCCGGCAGTTTCTTGGGGCGCTCCGTAAACGGGGTCAACCCAGGTGCTGATCACATCCGTATGGCACTCGTTGCGACCATGACCGAAACGCTCGAGGCTGCAGATAGAATCTGCCATTGGCTGAAGCAGGGGTGAGACGTTAAGCGCATGTCAGGCAATATGCTCAAAGAGGATCGCGTGGCGTTTATCGACCAGCGCCTCCAAGAACTCTACCCCGATCCTCCGGTTCCGCTGGATCATACCGACCCTTACACCCTGCTGGTCGCGGTGCTTTTGAGTGCACAATGTACCGATGAGCGAGTCAACCAGGTGACGCCGGCACTTTTTGAGCTGGCGGATAATCCGTTTGATATGGCGAAGGAGAGTGTGGAAACCATTCGCGCCATCATCAAACCGTGCGGCTTATCGCCCCAAAAATCCAAAGCGATTAGAAGACTCAGTGAGATCTTGATCGAAGATCATGGCGGCGAAGTCCCACAGGACTTTGAGAGCCTCGAAAAACTTCCAGGCGTAGGACATAAAACAGCAAGCGTTGTTATGGCGCAGTCCTTCGGCGTCCCGAGCTTTCCTGTCGATACGCACATACACCGTTTGGCACAGCGCTGGGGTCTAACCCGTGGGCGCAACGTCAACGAAACAGAGCGCGACTTGAAACGCGTGTTTAAAAAGAGCCGATGGAACGACCTGCACCTACAAATCATTTTCTACGGCAGAGAATTTTGCACCGCCAGAGGCTGTGACGGCCGTGCTTGCGAAATTTGTACCACTTGTTATCCAGCGCGAAAGCATCCTAAGCGCGTAAACAAACCTTAACTGATCAGTTCGAGAGACCATAAGACATGACTACCCTCTACGGCATTCCAAATTGCGACAGCGTTAAGAAAGCACGAAAGTGGCTAGAGACGCAGGATATTGCCTACACCTTTGTAGATGTGCGTGAGAACACGCCACCCAACACTCAAATTGCGCATTGGGTTTCTGTGCTAGGACCGGAGAAGATGGTTAATAAGCGCAGCACCACATGGAAGAATATGTCTGAAGACGAACGCGCCCAAGCGCAGACCGGCGACATTGTTAGCGTCTTGCTTGCAAATCCAACACTCATTAAACGCCCCGTGTTAGAACACAATGACGTTTTGGATGTTGGGTTCAAGGCAGAGGCTTATGCCGCTTATTTTTCCCAGTGATTTCTTAAAGAAATTTTTTCGCAATTTATTATTAGCGCGTTCCCGCAAAACTCAATTCACTCACTTGATAATTTAGGAGTACGTACTCGATGTCTGGCACTCTCCACGGCTTTGGTCTAGGCGTAGCATCTGAAAATGCTAACGGCGATATCCTCGATGTTTTCTTTCCAGCGCCGAAAGCAAGCCTATCTGGCCCCTTAGCCGATGCACTTCGTGCCGTGTCCGGCACGCTTGACGAAGTGGCGCTTTCGGCACTTGCAAGAGATTGCCGAGCGGCTAACGACGAGCCCACAGCGACGCTTGCAGAGCGGCTTCGAGACAGCGGGCGAAGAGTGGTTGCCTCGACGCTCATAGAAAACGACGCTCCCCAGACGGTCGAGGACGCCTATTTGAAGCTGCATATGCTCTCCCATCGTCTGGTAAAACCGCACGGAACGGACCTGTCTGGCATCTTTCCTTTGATTCCCAATGTCGCGTGGACTGATGAGGGCCCTGTTGATTTAAACGAGCTTGCGGATCGCCAGCTAACTGCTCGGCTTCAAGGGCGGGTACTGGAAGTCGCAAGCGTGGATAAATTCCCCAAAATGACAAATTACGTTGTGCCCTCGGGTGTTCGCGTTGCCCACAGTGCGAGAGTGCGCCTAGGTGCTCATCTCGGTGCAGGTACTACGGTCATGCATGAGGGGTTTATTAACTTTAACGCGGGCACCGAGGGACCAGGCATGGTCGAGGGCCGAATCTCCGCCGGTGTTATGGTAGGCAAAGGCTCTGATCTCGGCGGTGGCTGCTCCACGATGGGCACGCTGTCGGGTGGCGGCAATATCATTATTTCAGTGGGTGAAGAATGCTTGATCGGCGCGAACGCTGGACTCGGGATTCCTTTGGGTGACCGCTGCACGGTTGAGGCCGGGCTTTTCGTCACCGCGGGAACGAAAGTAGCGGTACTCGACGATCAAAGAAATACGATTGAAAATATCGCCGCCAGACATTTAGCCGGTCGCTCGGATCTGCTCTTCCGTCGGAATTCACAATCGGGATCGGTAGAATGTCTCACCAACAAAACAGCGATTGAGCTCAACGAAAGCCTCCATGCAAACAACTAACGCGCACGCTGATGCCATAGCCCTCACAAAGGAGCTGATCGAAAAGCAGTCGGTGACACCTGCTGATGATGGCTGTCAGCCGCTTATGGCGGAACGACTCAGCAGCATCGGCTTTAGCTGCGAGTCCTTACCCGCAGAGGAAGTGTTGAATTTGTGGGCAACGCGGGGCGATGAAGGACCACTGCTGGTGTTTGCGGGACACACCGATGTTGTGCCACCTGGTCCCCTAGAACACTGGGATAGCGACCCGTTCATCCCGACCGAACGCGACGGGTTCTTGTTTGGTCGAGGCGCGGCAGATATGAAATCGAGCCTTGCAGCAATGATCGTCGCGACAGAGTCGTTCGTTGCCAAACACCCTGCTCATAAAGGACGAATCGGGTTCTTAATTACCGCGGATGAAGAAGGGCCGGCGGTTTATGGCACACGCCATGTGGTGGATACACTCATGGCTCGAGGCGAATCCATCGATTGGTGTGTTGTGGGTGAGCCCTCAAGCACATTGCAGCTTGGTGACACCATCAAAAACGGACGTCGAGGCTCGATCAACGCAACGCTCACTATTAAGGGAAAGCAGGGCCATGTTGCCTACCCGCACTTAGCGGATAATCCCATACACAAAGCCTTCGAAGTGCTCCAACGGCTGAGCGCGCTTGAGTGGGATCAAGGCAGCGATTTCTTTGACCCCACGCAACTGCAGTTTTCTAACATACAGTCGGGAACCGGTGCGACCAATGTCATTCCAGGCGAGTTGACCGCTATTTTCAATTTGCGCTTCTCAACGGAAATAACCGCAGACGGTATTAAAGAAAAATGCCAAGCAGTATTCGATGACAGTGGCGTCGATTACGAGATTGACTGGCAATTGAGCGGCAATCCGTTCCTAACCGAGCCCGGAGAACTTGTTGAAGCCGCCACAAAAAGCATCGTCGACGTTACCGGTGTCGACACCGTACTGAGTACTGGCGGTGGAACCTCTGACGGACGGTTTATTGCGAAAATGGGTGGGCAGATTATCGAACTTGGCGTGATCAACGAATCGATCCACCAGCGTAACGAACACGTTCTAATCTCGGACATCCCGAAATTAGCCGCCATTTACGAAGGGATACTGATCCAACTCCTCGCTTAGCAACCCCTCGTGTAGCTGGGCACCGCAAGGTTGTAACCGAGCTAGAAGTTTATGCTAAGCAGCACACGAAGGGAAAAGCAGGCTATCCAGCGATAGCTGAGTACTTATCCACCTTCTAGGCTGCAAACGGGCGCGCCGTTACCTCAAAGTACTTTTGGCTAATTGAGAAATGAGCCGATTAGACGAAGGTGATCTTGGTCTGAGGTAGCTCTGCACTTAGGCCCTGTGCGAGTGTTCTGAAGTACGCCTCGCAAGATCGCGACCAAACATCCGCACTCGGGGAAGTGACAAACTCCCACTCAACCGACGCGTTGAGCATTAACACGGCCTCGAGCACCCGAGTCAAACCCACTATCTTGGCCTGCAGGAAGTCCGAAGCCGCACCCACAAAATCAGGACTGTCTAAACTGCATTTCACATGGCTGGGTAGCTCGTTTTGGCGCAACCAATCCATTAACCGGGCCTGCCCTTCAACGCTCGCTAAGTCGACATTGACGATGCCTTCCAGAAGCTCCGACTGCTCCACTACCCCTATTCCCGCGAAAGTTACCTTATATCGCGCTAGTAACTCTGGCGTTGGCAAACAGTCAATCAACAACAGTGAAGTCTTCATAGACAATCCTCAACCCAAAGCCTTTATTGATTAACGGGGCGAACCAAAACATCAAACCTCACCGTCTTACCCGTAATGGAGTGGGAAGGTTTAACGCCCCCGAGGTGAGTCGACTTTGCAGGTCGTTTGACTACGACACGCTCAACAGGCTGGGACAATGCCCAATTCAGCAAATCCACGGCCGGATCGGTCGAGCCAGCCTGCGGTAGTTCTGGACTCATCGATTGACTTGCAAGCAGCGATTGCACAGCAGCAAGGTCTTTCTTTACCGCGGCTGATTTACTGCGATCGGGAAACATCGGATCGAGGTAGATTGTGTTGAAACCTGAAAGCGAGCGCTGGGCACTGTCTCCCTGACTTATAGTCATACGCTGGGCAGCCTGGACCACTTTCTCTGAAGCGTTCAAAAGCGCTGTTTCGTGCGCGTGCTTCAATAAAAAGCAGAGAACGGGTGACGCCTCGGACAGCTCAACCTCACAACCCAAGTCAGCCAGCACAAAAGCGTCTCGTCCCAAACCTGCGGTCGCATCAAAAACGCGTGGCTTTGTATCGGCTTTCACGCCCACTGCTCTACCCAAAGGCTCATTGTGACCTGACTTTCGTCTGTAAAGCATATCGGGAGAGGAAAAGTCGACCGTCACCCGTCCCGGACGCGGTTTTCCTAGAGGCTGCAACCAAACGTCGTGTGTATCAACCACCAGAGCAACAGGGGCCTCAGCTTCAGTATAGGAGCGCGTGAGCGATAATCCGAGTTCAATAGCTACTTGCTTTGCGACCTGCTCCGCTGATCGACAGGCAGGAATTACCGTGCACGAGCTCATCGATTTCTAATACCTAATTCGAGGCTAGTGTCATCGAGGGTCACTTGAAATCCCACTGACATGGCTTGTTGCCTTAGCCCATGTTTATCAGTGAACTCAATAGCACGGGCATCCGATTCCCCGGCAGACCAATCGCTGAAATCCATTTTGTTCAACCGGCACTCCCCCACCCTAAGACCTGACATGCTTATCAATTCGTCACGGGCGTAGTTCAAGAACTCGCTGGGTGTCTTTGAGGTTTCGGACTCAGGTAGGCGACCTTCGAATTGCCCAATATGGATACCACCAGCCGGCACTTGCTCAATCAACCTAGCGAGTCGAATGGTTACATCACCCACGATGTAACTAAAAACTGTTGGGTTGATACCCTCGGCCTGAGACAGCTCGTAATGGCTGCCTAAATGGAAAGCAGAGCGGAGTATGGGAACGGTACCAGCCTGCGATTTATCTCTTGCCACCGCATTGTCGATTAACACTAAAAGAAAAAATATCAGTAAGTCGACATTTGGAAATGCACCCAAGTCACGATTCCAAACATAATAACCGTCACCTGTCGTCGTTCGCGCGAAGTTCACTTCGACACCCTCGCGTTTGAGCTTTGAGTAAGCCGAATTCATAGAATAAGAAAGGCTGTTTAGCTGACTGGCTTGCTCAAAAGGTCTAAATAGCGAGAAATCCGCGATATCAAAAAGTGCAACAGCACGTTCTTCAACGTGAGCAATACTGTATCGCTTGACGAGTTCGTCAATGGCAGAGATGGTATCTTCGTCTTCCAATGGTGCGCGATCTAACTTGATAAAGCTTGGGGCCACACCCAAACGCGCAGCGATTTCAAAAATCTGATGGTGACCTTTATGTCTCGAGCCTGATAGCAGATCTCTCACAAAGGTCTCGTTTGCCAGTGGATCAGGATCCCGCTCATCAGGGGCCGTAAAATTCCCTAGAAAATAATGGGGCACGACAAGCGTAAGTAGCCCGTTAGGATCAAAAGCCCAACACAAAACAAGACTTTGCCCTAGCCGCCATTGTTTCTGTAACGTCGACTCAAGCTGTTCTAGTGCCACTCAATCACCTCTGCCTGCCCCAACTACCCTTTTTGATTCACGCGCCGAGATTCAGTCTCGAACTCAGATGCATCCACTGGCATCATACTCATCCGATATCGGGATTTCGTCATGTTTACGTTTTTATTTCTTAAGCAGCCAGCGGGTGTGCAACAGATGATTACATCTGAATGGGTCATGGTGACATGCATAGTCGTCTGCTTATCGGGATGCACCAACTTGAAAGAATACGACGTCACTTTCAATGACCGTGCCATTTACTCCCCACAAAAACTTTTCAGTGACTACCGCATTGACGATAAAGCTTTGGCGAACTGTATCGAGCAAGCGATTGAAGATTTCGAAGTTTACTCTGCAGATGGCCTAGAAATATTGAACTGCTCTAGTGCCGGAATTAACTCACTCATTGGTCTCTCTCAATTCGGTAATTTGAAGCGTCTAAAATTGTCGGAAAATAACATTCGAAATCTGGTTGAGCTCACCGTCATGACCGAACTTACGGATTTACAGGTAGATGGCAACCAGGTGGTCGATGCGATTCCCTTAGCGTCAGTCCCTAAATTAAAGCGCGCCAACTTAGCGGGAAACGCCACCTTGCAATGTGGAGGACTCGCTAAGTTGCCACCAGAGATTCGTGTCACGCCACCCGAGCATTGCATACCGTGACTTATTGGATCTACCGTATTGTTGGCGCGATGCCATTAACGCTTTTGTATCGCTTAGCTTCTGTCGTGAGTTGGCTTTCGCAGCGGGCGATCAAATACCGAGTTGAGACGGTTGATCGCAACCTTCGCGCTGCGTTTCCTAATGAGAGCGATGAGTGGTATTCGAATACCCGAAAAGCATTTTATAAGCACTTTGCTGAAGTCGCCGTTGAATCGCTCTATGGCAGGCGAATGCCACAGCCTGAATTAGAAGACCGTGTAGAACTCGTAGGTTGGGAACCACTATTGACAACAGGTGATGGAGCGCCGAAACCCGGTATTTTATTGTCGATTCATCACGGTAATTGGGAATGGCTGACACAGCGCGCAAGCCTCGCGGTATCTGCGCCTCTCGACGGTGTATACAAACCCTTGCACGATAAAGGCGCGGATCGATTTGCATTTGAGTCCCGAAGCCGGTGGGGAGCTACCCTAGTCACAATGAAAGCAATGGGGCGTCATGTTTTGCGACATAGACGAAAGCCCAGAGTTCTCGCCTTGCTAGCTGATCAAGCGCCTGGGAAACGAGAGACCGCTTACTGGACGACGTTCATGAATCAACCGGCAGGTTTCTTTTTGGGCCCTGCTACCTTAGCCAACATTACCCAGTATCCCGTCTACTTTGCGCGCGGAAGGAGGCTCAGCCAAGGATACTATGAAGCGGAACTTGTGGAGATATGCCGGGAACCGGGAACGTTATCGCAAGAGGCGCTCATTGAGCGCTACGTGGAACTCGCCGAGGAAACAATCCGTCGTCAACCCGAGAGTTATTTATGGAGTAACCGACGGTGGAAAAGGACTCCACCTCAGGCAACATCCACTGACAATGCTTCCGCGTCAGACGAAATCCAATCAAATCCCTGATTCTGCGTGGCGCAAACTACCTGGCTCTTAGTCAGACGTGCCCACTCATCAAGCCTGGCAGATACTTTCGCTACCGAATTGTTTTGCTCAGAAATATGCCCCGCTATCACAACTCTCGGAGTGGGTCCGGTCATGGTCTCTAACATTGACATGGCCTGATCGTTGTTGAGGTGACCGTAATCACCAGACACACGTCGTTTCAGCACCGCTGGATAAGGCCCATGCCTGAGCATCTCCAGATCATGATTAAACTCCAGCAGCAACATGTCGCAACCAGAGAAGGCAGTTTGGACGTGGGGGGAGACACTACCCAGATCAGTAAGAACCCCCACTGCGGTGTCGCTATGGAAGAAGCGATACTGGACGGGTTGACGAGCGTCGTGTGGAACAGTTACCGCAGTCACCTCAATATCTCCCACAACGAAGCTAGCGTCACTCTCAACTTCTATCGAAGACCGCACCGAGTCTAACCGGCCCGACAAACATGTGCCGTGTGTCGCGTAAACCGGGGCAGCCGCCGCCTTCGCTAATGCGGCCACACCGGATATGTGATCCGAGTGCTCATGTGTTACGAGAACCGCATCGATGTCAGTCACATCCAAACCAAGGCGTGGCAGACGAGCCATCATTTCTCGTACAGGGAAGCCACAGTCAATTAACAAGACTGTTTCTTTAGAAGCTATGAGTGTCGCGTTGCCTTTACTACCAGAACCAAGTGAGGCGAGTCTCAACATTAGGTAATGTTGCCCTGCAAAAGGATGAGCAGACCTTGCTGTTCGACTTGCTCGATACCCTGGCCTTGCGAATCCAGGACGTCAATGTAAATCAGCTCACGCTCTTGAGTAGTTAGCATGATCTGAAATTCTCGACCAATAAGCGGATCATCGCTATCGCTACCGCCCCAGAGCCATCCGAACCAACCCTCCTCGTCCTCACCATCAGGGCCAAGGTAGGTCACGTAGAAAAGTCCCGCGCTCCGGTTCTTGTCGTCTACCCGAAAACCGGCTTCTGAAAAACCTTTTTCAGTGGCCGCCCAAGCGCGATTGAATGGTAGTTCCAACTTCAATCGTGCGCCAGCCGATGACTCTTCGAGAGATATTCGCCCCGCACCTGTCATGGCCTGCCCGGCCATCATTGAAACTGGGGCAGACTCGGCATTATTTGCAATAAATTGCGCGATATTTCGGAGCATCTTTTGCTCAAGTTCTTCGTCATCTGAGCTCTCTGGCCATGACATTAAGTCAATATCCTTTGCCTGATTCTGCTGCAAAATGTGAAGTTCCGAAGTATTTCGCTGCACACCTGAATCAACTCGAAATTGGAAACGCGACTCAAGCTCTCTGTCCTGAAGAAGAACGAAATCGGTATCGATTAACCCTCCAGTCGCATCGACACGGGAAACGTCAATGCCGCTACTAACAAGAAAGGCACGTACTTGAGGCCATAACTGTCCGGGCGCAACGTTAACCACAGCCCAGCTGTTGCCACCGAGACGCTGCAAGCGCACGGCATCCACTTGAGAACCTGCAGTCAGCGGTGCGGGTCGAGGCACCTTGCCTGTCACCGGTATTGCAATGTTCACCGCCACTTCTGGGATAGGGTACCCCTGCTGAATCGCCTCAGCATCCAAGTCCTCGGGCACGGTTATTGGCACAGTCTCTATTGCAGTCTCGTAATCGCCCGAAAGCTCTTTTTCGGTCTCCCAGGGAATTACCTTTACTGTTTCGGGAAGGTAGCTACAGCCTGCACCTAAGGTCAGTGCTAGAAATGCGGCGCTGCTTATTGTTTTATGCATTCGTCTATCGCCTTGTTCAATGTTTCCCAATGCGTTTCACTCAATGGCGTCAGCGGCAGTCTCATCATAGGATTAATTAAACCCATCTGCCCCATCGCATACTTTACAGGAATTGGGTTCGGCTCCACGAAAAGCGAATCGTGGAGCGCCCTCACACGCTCATCAATCGCACGCGCCGCTGAGATATCACCCGCCAGGGCCAGTTTACACATTCTCGCCATTTGAGCAGGCGCGATGTTTGCGGTAACCGATATGCAGCCAGACGCACCTGCCTCTAATAGATCGCAGGTCGTACCATCATCGCCAGAGTACACAGCAAAACCGTCCGGGAGTGCCTGCATAAGTGCCGCACCTCTCGCCACATCACCCGTAGCGTCCTTCAAGCCTACAATATTCTCTATCTGACTAAGACGTAGCGTCGTTTCAGAGGAAAGATCACAGCCCGTTCTCGACGGGACGTTATAGAGCACGATTGGCAAATTGATTGCACCTGCTACCGCTTTGAAGTGCTCATACAAGCCTTCTTGCGTCGGCCGGTTGTAGTATGGCGTCACAAGTAAAGCGCAATCGGCACCCGCCTCAGCAGCTGCGACCGTTAACTCCACAGCCTCCAATGTCGAATTCGACCCTGTGCCAGCCATGATAGGGATACGTCCTCCGGCATGGCTCACGCCAAAGCGGATGACCTCGCGGTGCTCTGGGTGACTCAGCGTGGATGCTTCACCGGTGGTACCCACCAGACCCAACGCTGCAGTCCCGTTAGCAAGGTGCCAATCGATGAGGCGCTCGAGCGCTGCCCAATCGATATCCCCTGTCTCTGTCATTGGGGTTACCAGGGCAACGATGCTTCCGGTTATCATCAGCGTACTCCTGAGGCGAGGAAATTCGTAGTGAGGATCAATATGAAGCCGCAATTATCCATGTCGAGCGCCGTTTCACAACTGGTTTTACCGAGACTAAGTTGGGTGTTTTTGCCATTTGTTTTTCTCGTCGCAGGTTTGACCGTGCAGACTGCGCATAGTTCAGATCTGGAAGTACAGATTCGTCCCCTCAGTGCGATCGATAAACAGTACATGGCGCAGCAACGAGCAGCTATCGAGAGCCTCGCTAACAGACTTGGCCGCAGATTATCTGGAAACTCTGCTCGAGATCTCGATACCCTACAAGTCATCATTGACCGTCGCTGGATTGATCAAGAGGACGCTAAAACACAGCAGGCAATGGGCATCGTTTTTGGTGATCTGCTCGCCGAGGAGCTGAATTTTGACTGGGTTGTTTACCGCGATCGGGCCGGACGCTCGCGCGCGCTCAGATATAGGGATCAGGAAATTTACATTTTCCCAATCACAATGATCTCTCGGCGGCTAGCCGCTAAAGCAGAGACCCCAGTGAAGTTCTTATTTGATGAGCAAGTGCGTAAGCAAAGCCAACGTCTGCCCGGAGCACGGTGGATGCCATCGAATTAGACGACTGTGCATATCGTTCCCGCTATCTGATCTAGGCTACCGGGCTGCGAGCATGGATTGATGAACCGCGTTACACCGGAAGGAAGTCGAAGCTTCGCTGGTAATCGATAACACCATCCACCCAGAAGGCTCTATGACGATCGCCTTCGAGATCTCTATCGCCCAACTCGTAACCTGCGTCCCCCGGATACAACATAACGATATCTTCTGGTGTGTCTGCGAGAATTTTTGGGAAAAAGTAAGGAGCTTTTCGTTGACTTGCCCGCTGAATTGCCTCGACCGCGGTATCGCTACTCGAGACATCCAGTAGGCTGACAACGGTAGGTGGGGGCAATCGTAATCGTCCAGCACGATGTTCGCTGACCGCATCGCCGGGCGACATCCAGACAGCCTCCACCATTTCCTGTCCGTCCACTTGTACAACAGCGTCTACAGGAAGCGCTGCTATGAAAAACCAGGTTGCAAAGCGACGCTTTTGACCCGCGGGCGTTAGCCAATGTGAAAACGTAGTCAGAGAGTCAAACTCAAGTGTTACATTCGCTTCCTCGGACAACTCTCGTAGCCCACCTCTAGCAGCGCGTTCTATTTCGCTACTACCAACGTCTTCCTCGTCGATCTTGCCACCGGGAAACATCCACACATCGGCCATGTTTTTCGCATTGGAGTTGCGTTTGAGGAGCAGAATTTCCAGCCCATCACTACTGTCTCTGACCAGCAATATCGTTGCCGCTAAAACGGCACCATCGCGATCCTCAATTGGCAAATCAATGTTGGTTAACATAGTTACAATCGAAACATTGAAGATAAACGTGCTTTGGATCCTGCAGCTTCGATAGGGCTGTCATGGGCTCCCTAAGCGGTGAGAGCCACACCATGGCATTTGTGAGGGTCGAAGGCATCGATACCTGCAGGTTTTTACCCAACTCTTCTAGCACC
This sequence comes from Luminiphilus sp., assembly GCA_965662305.1. Lineage (GTDB taxonomy): Bacteria > Pseudomonadota > Gammaproteobacteria > Pseudomonadales > Halieaceae > Luminiphilus. The sequence goes on along the minus strand of CBFIHK010000011.1, from coordinate 31,870 downwards.
AACTGTTGAGGAGAAATGGGCGTCCCAAAACGCTCAGCCTCATATTCCGCAACGCCCGCGAGTTCGGCGGCTGCCGCAATGGCATCGTTCAAGCTACCCAGGTTATCAACAAGCCCAATCTCAAGTGCCTGACGACCAATCCAGACTTTTCCGCCTGCAATTTCATCGACCTGTTCAATGGTCATATCTCGACCCTTTGCCACGAGAGCCAAGAACTCCTGATAGATACCGTCAATCACTGCTTGAAAAATACGGCGAGTATTCTCGTCAAGCGGCTGCGCAGGGTCGAATCCATTCGCCATCTTCGTCGTACCTACGCCGTCGACGCTGGCGCCAAAGTAATCAAACACGCCCTCGACGGTAGGGAAGACAGAGAAGGCACCGATACTACCGGTAATCGTTGTTGGCAGCGCCCAAATCTGGTCAGCCTCAGCCGCAATCCAGTAGCCACCCGATGCCGCGGCACCACCCATGGAGGCCACTACGGGCGTACCAGCTTCGGAGATCTCTCGAACTTTGCTTCGAATTTCCTCAGAGGCAAAGACGCTGCCGCCACCCGAGTTGATTCTCAGAACAACTGCCACAGCATCTGCATCTACCGCATCGGTGAGCTGCTCTACAACCGTTTCACTGCCCGCAGAACCTTGAACACTCTCTCCAGGAATCAGTGTCCCTTCAATCGGGACAATCGCAATCGTTGCCAAAGCCTCGTCAAAGGGTTGCCGAATATCCATTAGATACCGACTTAAGCCAACCAAAGCGACATCACCATTCTGATCTACTGCGTCGACAATTTTTGTGACACGCGCTTCCAATGCCTCACCACTCAACAAGGTGTCAACGTAACCTTCTTCCAAAAATACTTTTGCGAGATCACCGCCATGAGCTTCCAATCTTGTGGGGAAATCATTCACGAATTCCGTCACCTCACCCGCTCTCTTGTCGCGACCAGCTTCGATTTGTGCGGTGTAATCGTTCCAGAGACTGTTGATCCACCTGGCAACAACAACGCGCTCTTGAGGAGACATATCGTCGCGCAAATAGGGTTCCACTGCCGACTTATTCTCACCCGCGCGGAAAACGTGGAAGTTAACGCGAATATTTTCCAAAAACCGTTTTAGATAGGTACGGTAAACACCAAAGCCCATCAAACTTACGCCGCCCTCGGGATGAAGAATAATTTCGTCTGCCTGTGACGCGAGTAAGTAGTGCGACTGACTGTAATAATCCCCAACCGCAACTATGGGCTTTCCCGACGCAGAAAATCGATTGATCGCCTCGATTATCTCCATCGACTGACTGGTAGAAGGTCCCGCTAAATCCTCAAGATCGAGTACAAGCGACGTAATACGATCATCGCCAGCTGCGGCATCAATCGCTTCAATGAGCGACGACAGCAATACTTCTCCGCCCATTTCATCAGCAAACAGCGCATCAAGGGGCTCAAGTGGCGTTCTGTTTTCAACCAATCGTCCCTGAGGGGCTACGAGTAAACCAGCCTTTTCTGGTAAGGGCTCCGGCACTGTCTCTGAGAGGCTTATGGAGAACGCCACCACAAAAATGGCAACGAATACCAAAGGTATTAAGACGGAGATCGCCTTGCTAATCCCCGACAAAATCCGCCATATCGCTTTCAAAAAATCCATCGATAACTCTCTTGTCTACTTGAATTCAAATTGAGGCTGCACTTAGTTCTCTCAGCTTTCTTGTTTACCACTGCCGCTTTAGAAAATTGCTTGAGCGAAACACCGCCTAAAGGTCGCACCGACCACAAGCTTCGTGGAGCTTGTGCTATTTCGTGGGATCGCGCCGCTCGCTCAAAGCACGCTGCTCCCGACCCCTGAAGCGAATATAAGCCGTACACGTCGAAAAAAGCAGAACCACAATGACAAGGCCGCTCACCACAGTAACGTTGTGAGGTCGCGCAAACGTATCTTCGACCGCACCTATGAAGTAAAACAGCAATAACAGGCAATACCAAATTAACCAATGGAGGCTGTCGCGTGCTATCCCAATGAGAAAAAGTAGGAGTGGCGCCACAGAGACCAACCAAACGGGCCATCTCGCGCCGAGTTCAAAGACCTCCAGGGCGCCCTGTACAATAAGCGCCGCACTAAGCAACCAGATAGTAATCCATAATCGATGAGTAAGACTTCCGCGTGACGTCATGAAGGTAGCTCCATCAGTGAAAGGCGAGCAAGTCGCTTTCCAAGCGCCTTACAAAGAGCCTCCTCCTCCTCCGAGAGTTGAGCATCACGAGCACCACCCTCAGCCCAGTGACTTGGTCCGTACGGAGTCCCTCCGGAATGAGTGGATTGAAGCGCAGGCTCGCTATACGGCAAACCGACAAAAATCATTCCATGATGTATCAAAGGGAGTGCCATGCTGAGCAGGGTCGACTCTTGACCACCATGAAGCGAGGCGGTCGATGTAAAAACCCCTGCAGGCTTATCAACCAAGGCACCGCTAATCCACAAGGGAGACGTTCCATCAACGAAATATTTGAGCGGGGCTGCCATATTGCCAAAGCGAGTAGGGCTCCCCAGTGCCAACGCCGAGCAATTGCGTAAATCATCCTCATCGCAGTACACCGGGCCAATTTCGGGAACCTCAGGCATAGGCGAGCGGTCAATTTCCGGGCTAACGGGGGGGACTGTCCGGAGTCTAGCCTCCACACCCGCTACCTGCGAAACACCTCTGGCCACGTGGCGTGCCATTGCCTCGGTTGACCCGTTACGGGAATAATAAAGAATGAGAACGTAAGGCACTTCCAAGCGGTGCTACTCCATTGTTAACGCTGTACACCACGATATCACGTCATCACCTTGGGTCAGACCTCGCTATACTGGATTTGTGTATAAAAAGGCAGGGCGATATGCGGTCACATTTCCTTTTTCTGTTGAGTCCGGTTTTGGGGATCATGCTGAGTTGCTCGTCTCCCACTAATGAACCCGCACACGACCAGTGGAAAGTCATCAATTATTGGGCCATTTGGTGTAAGCCCTGTCGAGAAGAAATCCCTGAGCTTAACCGCCTAGATTTGGATGAAAAACTTACCGTACTGGGCGTTAATTTCGATGGGAAAACGGGTAGTGCCCTAGCCGCAGACGCTAATGATTTGGGCATCAAGTTCAAAAACATCCCAGACCCCAGTGAAAAACTCAGCTTAGAGCGACCCAGAGCGCTTCCCACCACATTTATTATCTCGCCAGAAGGTTCCGTGAAAGCGGTACTGGTAGGACCACAGACAGAAGACTCTATTCTCGAAGTGATACTCGACTGATCGGATTTTTTTCAGACAAAAAAAACGCCGACTAAACAGTCGGCGAACTAAAGGAGCCACTCAAATCGGGAGATGATTTTTCATCTGCCCCTCAGACGTTTCCCTTGCACTGCCCCCGTCGCACTGCCGTCTGCTGGACATATAGTAAGAACAACCTCTGAACAAAAAGTTCACACTTTTTTCAAAAAAATTAATTTACACGCCAAACCGCCGATCCCGCTTGACCACTTCCTGATGAGACCGTTAGCTCAATCTCCACCAAATCGGGATCAGACTCGCTCTCAATCAGCTCTCTGAGCAAAAGATATGACAGCTCCTCTACCGTCACGTTGGCCACCGGTAATATCCAAGTTTCATCCGCCAAAAACTTCAATACCCGTCCGTTGAAATGCGCGTGAATCTCGTCCCCAATACGCTCAATGCTCTGAAAAGGTGAAAACTCAGGGAGCAACATATACTCATCGTAGCGATCACAAATTGCCTGTATTCTTTTTTTATAGACATTGTAATCGGCAGAAAATCCATTGCTCCCCATTTTTGCCACGATTCTTGCTGTCACAAAATAATTATGACCGTGAAGTCTCTCCCGCTCTGTCGCAGAAAAAATTGTGTAATGTGCGGCTGAGAACTTATGGGCTTGCTTTTCGATGTGAAGTGTTACTTGGCGGGACAATGAAGATACCTTTTCGTTAAAGTTTAGTGATGAATCGGCCTTATCGGCCTCGCTTAGTCTGCACGCTATTCACAAAGTTCTCGATAAAGGTCTTACCAAAAGGATAAACAGTGTACTAAGAACAATTGACCTTCACTGCACATTACCAGGCAAGCATTTGCCCTTTGGTAAGTGCGATGGGATTCTATACGCTGCTTGCGATCCTAGCCGATCATTAGCACGTAGGATAATCTTCTATCCAAATAAACATTGGTTCGAGAGTAATGAGCAAGACAGCGATTATCACCGGTGCAAGCTCTGGTATAGGAGCCGCCACCGCCCAACGTTTCATCGAGCTTGGCTACCGCGTCATCAATATAGCCAGACGCGCGAGTCCGGTTGATGGCGTCCGAAACGTCGCCGCTGATTTGAGTACTGATGAAGGTGCCAAGAATGCCGCCGTGGAGGCGTGGGCGCTCGCGAAAACAGGTACCACGATCGCCTTAGTTCACAACGCCTCACTGATGTTGAAAGACGCGGTTCAGGACTGCCCCACAAGTGACTTGATGCGGGTTCTCTCGGTAAATGTCGGGGCTGTGAATACCCTAAATAGAGAGCTACTACCAAGCATGGGAGCCGGATCGAGCATTATTTACGTGGGCTCGACTTTGTCAGAAAAAGCCGTTGCAGGCGCCCACAGCTACGTCATCAGCAAACACGCTCAACTCGGACAAATGAGGGCTACCTGCCAAGACTTGATAGGTACTAACGTCCATACAGCTATGATTTGCCCGGGCTTTACCGATACTGAAATGCTTAAACAGCACTTGGGCGGTAATACAGACCTGATGCTGGAAATTGGTTCTCAAAACGGATTCGGTCGTCTGGTAAAGCCAGACGAAATCGCAGGCGTGATTGTTTGGGCCCACCAAAGTCCTGTCGTAAACGGCACACTGATTCATGCAAACCTCGGACAGATTGAACGATGACTAATGCATCCAGCCTTACGGCGACAGAATTAAACGAGCGTCGTGAGCGCGTTTTTTTGGTGCTTGCCGGTGTATTTTTATCTGCTATGACGCTACTCAACGTCATTGGCATTACAAAATTCATCCAACTTGGCCCTCTCGCGCTAGCGGTCGGCGTGCTGCCCTACCCACTGACATTCCTTTGTACCGATCTAATTTCAGAGCTTTATGGAAAGTCGCGCGCAAACTTTCTTGTAACAGTAGGTCTATTTATAAATGGCTTTATTTTGCTCGTGATGACTGCGGGGCAATACGCCGCATCGGTTGATCCCGCCAACATGCCCCCTTGGCAGGTTCTTCACCTAGCAGCGCCTGTACCCCTACCCTCAGGTGGATCGCTAGAGGGAAATGTGGAGCTGTTTACCCTGATGTATGCAATGACGAGCGGTGCTGTGACGGCTTCCATGGTTGCTTATATCACTGCACAGTATTGCGACGTGCAGTTATTTCATTTTTGGAAACGCGTTACCAAGGGCAAACACCTCTGGATTAGAAACAATTTCAGCACCCTACTGAGTCAGCTTGTAGACTCAATAATGGTTGTCACGGTGACGTTCGGGGCGGTCTTCTATCGCGGCGAGATGAGTTTTCAAACGCTCCTTGTACTAATTGCCAGCAACTACGGGTTCAAAGCAACAGTGGCTCTGCTGGATACAATCCCACTTTACATCCTTGTCGCCCGGCTAAAGCAGTATTTAGTTTTGGGTGATAACGACATAGCGGTTGCTCAAAGTGCTTCGTAAAACTCACCGTCCAGTAACCGATAGAAACTAGCAACAAGCTTGTTATCGCCGCTAGAGTCCAAGCGTTTTTAAAAATGGGACAGTGGGTGTTCGCTGCTCGATAAGACTGGACCTTTCAATCTTCTCTATCGCGGCGAGCGCCTCGGCAGGCGTCTGCCTAAGCCGACGCGTAAGGTATCGCGCCACCTCTTGCGTGAAGATAAGGCCTCGGTGTTTTGCCAGCTGACAAAGCAACTGTTCGAACGACTCAAGATCCCAATTAGGCAGCCTAAACCCTGTCAGCAGAGCAATCCGGGAACGAAGGTCGGGTAACAGCTCAGCGAGCCCGGATGTGGCCAGTCGTGACGAGACAACAAGGGGCGTGCCTGACGCCATACACCGATTGAAACAGTGGAATAAGGCCTCTTGCCAACTTCTAGAGTCGACCACCAAATGGATGTCATCAATCACCACGGCTTTGCCACTTTCCATCTGCTCGAGAAGCTCTGTCGATGTTGTTTCTAAGACAGTTGCCAAGGGAATGTAGCTTGCCTCACTACCTAACTCAGCGCAGACGGCCTGTAGTAAGTGGCTCTTCCCTAAACCGTCATAGCCCCACACAAATATTCCGGGTGGCGTCGAGACCAGACTTCTGGTGAGCGCATGCTCTAAAAGCTTGGTCTCGGGCCGAGAGACCCAGTGCTCCCAAGTCGCACTGGGATCGGTTGAAACAGGCAAAACAAGCTGCCGCTGCTTAGGGTTCATGAGTGCTGATCACTCTCCTAGGTAGGTCTCTGTCGCAAGGTATATACGCACCAATCTCCGACAGAATACGAGAAGAACCGCGGCAACAGGGAGTGCGATGAGTATGCCCGTAAACCCAGCAATCTGCCCTCCAGCCATGAGCGCGAAGATAACTGCCACAGGATGGAGACCTATGCGATCACCGATTAGCAAGGGTGTCAGCGCGAAACTCTCGATAATTTGACCTGCTGCAAAGACTGCCCCGACGAGCCCCAGCGCCAAGATATCCAAGCCGAATTGAAAATATGCGACGATCAAGGCACTCCCGACACCGATTACAGCCCCCGCATAGGGAATGATGCTCGCTGCCCCCGCCATTAGGCCCAACACAAATGCATAATTGAGACCCACCAGCCAGAGACCTGCACTGTAAATAACTGCCTGAGCCCCCATGACGACAAGCTGACCGCGAACAAAGGCTTCAAGTACCGAATGTGCCTCACCGATAGCGCTTGTTATGCCGTTCACCATGGGTCTAGGCACTAAGTTCATGATGCCAGCAATCATGACATCCCAATCTCGCATCAGATAAAACGCGACGACTGGCACCAGTGCGACATTTATCAGCCCCGTAATTAGCGAAAGACTCGAGGCTGTAAACTGTTGAACCACGCCTCCCGTCATTTTACCAACCGATGACCAATGCTCATTAAGGCTTGTCCGCCAATCGATATCGGGCAGATTAATCGGACTAAGGCTAAGCCAGCTCTGTAGCTTTGGCACGGCAACAAGCGACAACCATCGATAGGCGTCTGGAATTGAGGCCACCAGCTCAGACAATTGCTTCATAACGACGGGAAAGACAACCGCCAACGTGATAATGAGCAGTCCAAAAAACAAACCAAAAACTAAAACAACACCATTTGTGCGGCCAAATCCGCGCTCCTCAAGGCGATCCACCAGAGGATCACCGAGGTATGCAAGCAGTGCGCCTACCGCAAATGGCATTAAGATTTCTCTAAGGCTTACGAGAATAGCAAAAGATAAAAGCACACTAACTGCCAGCATTATCCACTGCGCTTGGCTTGCTTTTTGAGGTTGTATATCGCTCACTAGATGGACTCCCAAACCAACTCGAGTTCACCGCGGCGTGTCACTGGTCGAGGCAGCAGACCAGATCGCAGAGGAATGAGTCGAGCGACTTGCTCAGCCGAAGACACTCCCACCACGCGGTAATTCACCGTATCTCCATCGAGGGAATCGATGCGCAGATCAATAAGCTGGCCTAACTCCTCAAAGACACGCGAAATGGCGCGGTAGTCAGCATAAGAACGCACGCCTCTGACTGTGACAGCAATGGCTTCGGCCGTTTCGAACTGTTGCAACGTCACGGCGAGCGAGTCACGCATCGCATCCACCACAAGATCAACGCCTCGTTCCCATATATCGTTTAGGTCCGAGTTTCGGAATTGCTGATTCTCAATTTGCTCTGGCCCCACATAGTACCAGTCGACCAATTTGCTTCCGTCGCTTAGGTCAATCCAGCGGCCAACGAGTGAATGTTGGGTGCCGTATCTGGCAGACGCGCGTCGAATCTGGTCGAAGTCGCGTTGCCATATTGCATTTACCGAAAGCGTCGCAGCATCCGCTAGATCAAGTAGAGGAAATCTGACCTCAACGCCTCGCTGCCGAAAGCGCTCGAGCGAGGGAGACAACAGATCAACATCATCCGCTCGAGCGGCAAACCTGCGTGAAAACGGTTCGTCCAGGGCCAACCATACAACCACAGGCGGGCGGCGCTGCTCCCAATAGAGCACCGAGTGATCGCGAAACAAGCTCCTCACGAATGCGTCATCGAATTCGAAAAAAACTTCGACTCCACCTTCTGTCTCATCCTGATATCGATATGAAAGCACATGGGATTGAGCCTCTCGCACTGCTTTATCAAAAGCGGGCTCTTCCAGAATTTGTTCGTTACCAGAAACCCTAACCAGCACTTTCGTCAAAGCATCACGCGCCGCGCGATTCAATTCGGCGGTGCTACGACTCTCTACAGCCACTGCCTCTGCGAAAAATTCACCGGCACCCAGCACACCATTGCTGACCAATAGAGCGGTTATTGCTATCAAGATTGCGTAAATACGTCTCATAATTGTAGTTTACCAGCGAAAGTTGAGTTGGTCGCTTTCCACAAAGAAAGCCAGCGAGTACTCTTCCCGCCCATACAAGAGGGACGTTATGACAGACCGACAACAAACCCAAGGACTAACGTACAAAGATGCGGGCGTTGATATCGACGCGGGAAATGCCTTGGTGGATCGTATTAAACACGTTTCAAAGGCGACGCGGCGCCCTGAGGTACTCGGAGGCTTGGGTGGATTTGGTGCGCTTTGCGAAATCCCTGAGGGCTACAGAAGCCCTGTTTTGGTCTCGGGCACGGATGGCGTGGGGACCAAGTTGCGGCTTGCAATGCAATTGAAAAGACACGACACCATTGGCATCGATCTTGTTGCGATGTGCACGAACGATATCGCCGTTGTTGGTGCGGAACCCCTGCTTTTTCTAGATTATTACGCAACCGGAAAACTCAATATCGACGTCGCTGCAAAAGTGATTGAGGGCATTGGCAAAGGCTGCGAACTCGCAGGAGCAGCCCTCGTCGGCGGAGAAACGGCTGAAATGCCTGGAATGTATGAAGGTGAGGACTATGATCTAGCCGGATTTTGCGTGGGTGTGGTTGAGAAGAATCAGATTATCGACGGTCACAAAGTTGCTCCAGGCGATGTCATTATAGGCATCGCTTCCTCTGGACCGCACTCTAATGGTTACTCTCTCATCCGAAAGATCATTGAAATCTCAGGCGCAGATCTTACAAGCTCTTGTGGTTCAACATCCCTCGCGGATGCGTTGATGGCGCCAACACAGATCTATAACAAGCCACTGCTGGCGCTACAGCGAGAGATAAAACCGCATGCCCTGGCACACATCACAGGTGGGGGTCTCCTCGAGAACATCCCAAGGGTCTTGCCTGAAGGGTGCTCTGCAGTACTCGATAAATCGTCATGGGATCTGCCTCCAGTATTCGCTTGGCTTGCCGAAGCCGGTGGCGTTGCGGAAGAAGAAATGCACCGGACATTTAACTGCGGTGTTGGCATGACCGTGATTGTCGGTCCTGCGAAAGCGGAAGCGGCTATACAATTACTGTCCGAACAGGGTTTAGACTGTTGGGAGCTGGGACGTATAGAAGCTGGAGATGGCTCGGTAACGTTTACGTCCTGAAGAACGAGCACAGGAAAAGTCTTGTTAAATGGCTTCGCAACCGACCTCAACCAAGCCGACAAAAAACGTTGTCATACTTATTTCTGGACGTGGCTCCAATATGGAAGTCTTTCTGGAGGCCAGCCGCCGCGGTTTACTCGACGGCACCATCGTAAGTGTTATCAGTAACCGGCCAGATGCTCAGGGAATCGTCACCGCAAGGCAGCGGGGCGTAGCGACATCGGTCATCGATCACAAAGAATTTGAAACCCGTGAGGCGTTTGATGCCGCACTGGCCGAGGAGGTGGCCGCTGCACAACCTGACGTTATTGTCCTCGCAGGCTTTATGCGGATTCTTACTCCTGTTTTTATCGACAGATTTTTAGGAAAGCTGGTGAACATTCACCCATCCTTGTTGCCTAAATACACAGGACTGAATACGCATCAGCGTGCGATTGACGCTGGTGAATCGGAGGGCGGTGCAACCGTGCACTATGTGACTAATGAACTAGATGGTGGCCCAGCTATTTTGCAAGCGCGAGTAGCTATTGATGATAGTGAAACCGCGGAAACACTGGCGTCTAAGGTGCTAGAAGTTGAACATCGCATCTTCCGCAAAGCTGTAAACTGGCATCTTCAAGAGCGTGTCATCCACACCGACGAGGGTGCATATTTAGACGGTAAGCTTTTGCCACCAAATGGCGCCACTTGGGACCCATCCGGTGATTGACCGCCACACTTTTCAGGGAGCCTACACCTGGTCTGCAGTCATGCTGCTCACGGCAAGTACGCTATTAGTGACCCCAACTTTCTCTTCTACTGCGCAAGCGCAGTCCTCGGATGTAGCGATAACTGAATTGAGACCTTTTGAGGCCGTCTACAAAACAACTGCGCTTGGCATGACTCTCGATTTAACGCGCTCGCTAACTCGCGATGGAACAAATTATCGCCTCAAAAGCAGTGGTAAAAATTTCCTCATTAATATGGACGAGACTGGGGACTTTCGGTTGACCGACTCAGGCATTGAGGGTGTCCGATTTCACTCAAAAGTTAAGACGCTTAAAACGAAAAAGCGCGTTGTCGAGTTTGATACAGCGCGAGGCGTCGTAAAGAGCCTGAAGAACGGTGTGTGGACCGAGCACCCATGGACAGCAGGCGTTCTCGATCAATTTTCGCAACAGCAACAACTGCGATTGATACTCATGCAATCGGCTACCCCCCCTGAAATACTGCAGTTCCAAGTAATCGACGGGGCGAAAATTAGCGACAAATCATGGCGACGATTGCCGAATGAGACGCTACAAACGCCCATAGGGAGCATAGAAGCCATGCATTATCAGGCGATCCACACCAACCCCAAAAAGCGCGCTTCAGAGATTTGGTTGGCGCCAACCCTCGACTATTTAATGGTCAAAACCAAACATGTTGAGCGAAGCGCTACGATCGAGGTAGAAATTAAGTCGCTGAATTGGTTAGACGAAGCAAGTCCAACCGAACACAAAACCGGCTGAGCCCCTAACTACGATTTCATTGATCGATATCAGGTGTTCATGCTTTGCAGTCTGATCCGCCTGCAGAACTTCCAACAATGTTTGTCTGACCGCTCATGAAATGATCTGCGGAAAAAACAGCAACCCCTCATAGACAGGCTACTCCAGCGAGCAGAACCAAATAACCTTACACCCGCATCAATTAACGTAATCACTAGGTCTTGGGGAGGGTAACGCCCGTCTGTCCCTGATACTTACCTCCACGATCAGCATAACTGGTCTCACAGACCTCATCAGACTCGAAGAAGAGCATCTGAGCAACACCTTCGTTCGCATAAATCTTCGCAGGTAGCGTCGTGGTATTTGAGAATTCGAGCGTAACGTGCCCTTCCCACTCTGGCTCAAGGGGCGTCACGTTGACAATGATGCCGCAGCGAGCATAGGTGGACTTACCCAAACAAACGGTCAGTACATTTCTCGGGATACGGAAATATTCGACCGTTCGTGCCAAGGCAAAGGAGTTTGGAGGAATGACACAGACATCACTCTCCACATCGACGAATGAATCGTTGTCGAATGCCTTCGGATCAACGGTCGCAGAGTTGATATTCGTAAACACCTTGAACTCGCGAGAGCAGCGGACGTCATATCCATAGCTAGAGGTGCCGTACGAAATCAGTTTTTCACCCGCACTGTTATGCCGCACCTGCCCAGCCTCAAAAGGCTCGATCATTTTGTGCTGATCAGCCATTCGACGAATCCAAAGATCTGACTTAATACTCACGGTTACTCCTGCAATTTTTCTTCACTGATCGGGATACAATCAGACTAATCCGTCATGCTTATGGTCGGCGCAGCGGGACGTGCTGCAGCATCCAAAGAAGCCATAACCTCTGCTGCAGCCTCTCGATATGCCATAGCACCTGCGCTCTCTGACTCGGCAATCACAATCGGTTGCCCTGCATCGCTTGTCTCGCGAATTTGTCTCGACAAAGGAATATTCGCAAGCAAGCGCGAATCGTATTCATTTGCCAAATTTGCACCACCCTCACTGCCAAAAACCGGATCTTCATGGCCGCAGTTCGAGCAGACGTGCGTTGCCATGTTTTGAATCATACCGAGTACGGGCACCGAAACCTTTTTGAACATCTCAACGGCACGACGCGCATCGATGAGCGCTATGTCCTGGGGGGTGGTGACAACAACCACACCTCCCAATTGCGTGCGCTGCGATAGCGTTAATTGGATATCGCCAGTTCCTGGCGGCATATCGACAAACAGTACATCTAAGTCGCCCCAGCGCGTAGATTCAATCATTTGCTGCAGCGCGCCACTCGCCATTGGACCGCGCCAGACCATCGCCGTTTTTTCCCGCGTTAAAAACGCCATCGACATAGCAGCGATGCCATGTGCTTGAATCGGAAGAAAAATCTTCTCATCAATGACATCGGGCATAACTCCGTCGGCTATGCCGAGTAAGCGCGCTTGACTCGGACCGTAAATATCCGCATCGAGCAGGCCAACCTTGAAACCCAGCTGTGCTGCAGCAACCGCAAGATTCACCGATACGGTCGACTTACCGACACCACCTTTGCCAGAGGCAATCGCAACAACGTGCTTTACTGTGCTGACACCCTGCGTCATTTAACTCCTCGTTGAAGACTGCAGTTGGAAAAGGTCGCGAGTATATATCAGCCACTAGAGGATGGGTGACATCGATTCAGTTCTGCACAAGTGGCGATGAATGAGCAACTTTCGGAAGAAAAAGGTAAAAACATCGTCACCTCCAAACGAGGCGGGTAAGTGAGGCGGGCAAGTAAGGCCGACTTTTTCCCATCGAAGGTAGTCACCACTGTTACCCGTAGCGCGGTGCGGCTACAATAGCGCCCGTTTTTTTCTGAGCCCAAATCCCATGTCAGCGCGCAAGATTCTCGTCACATCTGCTCTTCCCTACGCCAATGCTCCACTGCATTTAGGGCACATGCTCGAGCAGGTGCAAACTGACATATGGGTTCGCTTTCAACGCTCTCGTGGTAACCACTGCCGATATGTCTGTGCTGACGACGCACACGGTACCGCAATTATGTTGTCAGCTGAGAAACAGGGCGTCACTCCAGAAGCACATATCGGCAACATCAAAGCGCTGCACGAGGCGGACTCGGCGGGCTTCCACGTGTCTTTTGACAACTACCACTCGACGCACTCGCCAGAGAACCAGAACTGGTCTGAGACGATTTTTAAACATCTTGAAGCGAATGGCCACATCGCCGTGAGAAGTGTTGTGCAGGCCTACGACGAAGTGAAAGGGCTCTTTCTCGCAGATCGATTCATCAAAGGTACGTGCCCAAAGTGCAAGACGCCGGATCAGTACGGTGATAACTGCGAAGCCTGTGGTGCCACATACTCCCCAACAGACGTCATTGACCCGGTTTCCGCACTATCTGGTTCAACACCTGTAGAAAAAGCATCCGATCACTTATTTTTTACGCTCAGCGCTTTCCAAGATCTTCTTGCGGAATGGGTGTCAGGTGAACAGCTGCAAGCGCCAATCGCAAACAAGCTTCGGGAGTGGATTGACGCGGGACTTCAGGATTGGGATATCTCGCGGGATGCCCCCTATTTTGGTTTCGAGATTCCCGGTTACCCTGACAAATACTTCTACGTTTGGCTAGACGCGCCTATTGGCTATATCGCCAGCCACCAAAATCTGTGCGAGCGCACGGGTGATGATTTCGAGAGCTACTGGCAACCAGGTAACGATACCGAGCTCTATCACTTTATCGGCAAAGACATCATCAACTTCCATGGTCTATTCTGGCCTGCGATGTTGGCCAGTGCCGGACTGCGCCAGCCAACCGCAATTTTCGCCCACGGTTTCCTGACGGTTGACGGCACAAAGATGTCGAAAAGTCGCGGTACATTCATCATGGCCTCGACCTATCTCGAACACCTCGAGGCTGAGTACCTGCGTTATTACTTCGCAGCAAAACTAAGTCCAAATGTTGATGACATGGATCTCAACCTCGAAGACTTTGTCCAGCGCGTTAATTCCGACTTGGTCGGTAAAGTCGTAAACATTGCGAGTCGCTGTGCTGGCTTCCTGCGTAAGCGCTTTGACAATCAGCTTAGCGCACAGTGTAGCGAGCCTGAACTGATCAATGAATTAATCGGCGCGGGTGATTCCATCGCGGCGCTCTATGAAGCGCGGGATTTCCAACGAGCAATGCGCGAGATCATCGCGCTAGCGGATCGAGCGAATCAGTACATAGACGAGAAAAAGCCTTGGGTACTCGCAAAAGAGGAAGGTCGAGAGCAAGAAGTTCAGGACGCCTGCTCGGTAGGCATTAATTGTTTCCGCATCCTGATGACTTATCTAAAACCGGTACTGCCCGTGATGGCCGAGAAGAGCGAAGCATTCTTGGGGCTGCCTCTGAATTGGACTGATCTGACTGCGCCTTTGGAAGGACACACAATCAACAAATTTTCTCCCCTTATCCAGCGGGTCGATCCTGAGGCTGTAGCAGCCATGGTGGAAGCGAGTAAGCAGTAAACCGATAACACCAGGCACTATGGCTATTCCAAAATATCACTAGTGCTAGTCCAAACAATTACTGTTCGATTGGCCCTGGATTCCTTACTATTGAGGGCAGTTGAATGAGACGGGCCTAAAAGCCTGCTGGAGTAAGATGTTAGGGGACTATGCCGTACTGCTGGTTGCCGCAGTATTGGTCAATAATTTCGTATTGGTTCAGTTCTTGGGCCTCTGCCCGTTTATGGGCGTCTCAAACAAACTTGACACGGCGATCGGCATGTCTGCCGCGACCACGTTCGTGCTTACACTCGCCTCCGTTTGTAGTTATTTGACCTACGAATACCTCCTTGCGCCACTCGATCTCACGTATCTGAGAACACTGTCATTCATCTTAGTGATTGCAGTGGTGGTTCAATTTACAGAAATGGTGGTTCGTAAAACGAGCCCACTGCTTCATCGGGTTCTTGGCGTTTATCTGCCGCTCATAACGACGAACTGCGCCGTCCTGGGTGTTGCATTACTGAACATCAATCAGGCACATAACTTCATGCAAAGCCTCGTTTACGGCATGGGTGCCGCCCTCGGCTTTTCTTTAGTGTTGGTACTTTTCGCCGCAATGCGCGAGCGACTTGTCGTCGCTGACGTACCCGAGGCCTTCCAAGGCGCTGCCATCGGAATGATCACTGCAGGTCTCGCCTCACTCGCCTTCATGGGTTTTGCCGGACTGGTTTGATGATTGAGATAGTCCTCGCCAATCCGATCTTGCTCGCCTTAGTCGCGCTCGTTGGCATGGCCATCGTTTTTGGCGGCCTACTGGGGTATGCGGCAGTCCGCTTTGAAGTTGAGGGCAACCCGCTATCGGATCAAATCAACAGTATTCTCCCGCAGACACAGTGTGGGCAGTGTGGTTATCCCGGTTGCAGGCCTTATGCCGAAGCGATCGCCGAGGGTGACTCTATTAATAAGTGCCCTCCCGGCGGTGAAGATACGATTCAAGCGCTGGCCAATCTGCTCGATGTCGAACCCGAGCCCCTGGATGCAGAACACGGTGTCGAAGCTGCGCCAACGGTTGCCTACATTCGGGAAGACGAGTGCATTGGTTGCACAAAGTGTATTCAGGCCTGCCCTGTCGATGCGATTTTGGGCGCGGCTAAGCAAATGCATACGGTGATCATCGATGAATGTACCGGTTGCGACCTTTGCGTTGAGCCCTGCCCTGTCGACTGTATCGATATGATCCCTCGCAAGGGCGGGATTCAGCACTGGTACTGGCCGTTACCTGAGGATGCCTCGCGCGATAATCTGATTGCGACTGACCGCGGCTCGGACAAGACCGCAGAGCCGGAGCAGGCTGCAGCATGAGGCAGATTTTTGATATCCATGGCGGCATCCATCCGCCAGAGCGCAAGGAACTAGCGAATCCAGGGCAGCTCCGCGATATGCCCTTGCCATCTAAGCTGGTCTTACCGATTACCCAGCACATTGGGGCCCCAGCACGGCCGATTGTTGAAGTGGGTGATGCAGTGAAAGGCGGACAGATGATCGCTGAGGCTCAGGGTCCTGTGAGCGTTCCCGTCCACGCTCCCAGCTCTGGTACCGTTACTGCCATCGAATCGCGCGCCGTGCCTCACGCCTCAGGCTTAACCGATACCTGTATCGAGATCACGCTGGATGGAGAAGACACCTGGATTGACCTGAAAGGTCTGGATGACTGGCGCGAGACCCCCAAAGCCGAACTCGTAGAATGCGTCCGACAGGCAGGGATTGCCGGTCTTGGCGGAGCGGGTTTCCCGACCGCAATTAAACTCGCTTCCGACCGCGATCAGGGCATTCATACGCTGATCATTAACGGCACCGAGTGCGAGCCTTATATCTCAGCAGACGATACGGTCATGCAGTGTTATGCCCAAGAGATCGTCGAGGGCGCGGAAATACTCGCGCACATGGTAGGTGCCGAGAATGTGATTCTCGCTGTTGAGGACAACAAGCCCGATGCGGCTGAGGCGATGGCCAAGGCGGCACAAGCGCTCGATATTGCGGATGTGGTCACCTTCCCCACCAAGTATCCCTCGGGCGGTGAGAAGCAACTCATTGAGATCCTGTTTGATATACAGGTCCCCTCCGGTGGCATTCCCGCGGATATAGGTATTTTGTGCCAGAACCCGAGTACTGCCATTGCGGTTCGTGATGCACTCATCGATGGCAAGCCACTGACCGACCGTATTACCACGGTAACCGGGATGTCACTAAAGAACCCGGGTAACCGCCGCGTGATGCTGGGAACACCCATTGGCGAACTACTCAGCGATGCCGCATTCGACGACACGGCAGCAGATCGCGTCATTCACGGCGGACCCATGATGGGCTTTGCGGTCACCGACCTCGATATGCCCGTAGTAAAGATTACGAATTGTGTTCTGGCGCCAACGCGGAATGAGATACCACCACCGCAGCCTCAGCAAGCCTGCATTCGGTGCGGAATGTGTGCAGAAGCCTGCCCCGCATCACTTCTGCCGCAGCAACTCTACTGGTATGCACGCGCAAAGGATAATGAGCAGCTCGAGCGGCATAACCTGCTTGATTGTATTGAGTGCGGGGCTTGCGCCTACGTCTGCCCGAGTCATATCCCTCTGGTTCAGTACTATCGCTCAGCGAAAGGTGCGATACGTGAAGCGGCCAAAGAAAAGATCCGCTCCGATAACTCACGGGCACGTTTTGAGGCGCGCCAAGAACGCTTAGAGCGAGAAGCGGCGGCGAAAGAAGCCAAGCGCGCCGCGAGAAAAGCAGCTGCTGAAGCGCGCGCCAAATCCGGGGACGATCCAGTGCAGGCGGCCATCGAGCGAGCCAAAGCGAAAAAAGACGCTCAGGCTCAATCAGCGACCGAAGCGCAGACGGCCACTGAGGAGCCAAAGGCCACTGAGGAAAACGCACAATGAGTCTGATGCACGTCTCCTCTCCTCACGTACATAAACCTGTGACCTCGGTTGAGCAGGTCATGAAGCAGGTTCTGCTCGCGACAATACCTGGCGTTGCGGTCCTGACTTGGTTCTTCGGCCCCGGAACCTTGGTGAATATTATCTTCGGTTCCATGTTGGCTACGGGCTTCGAAGCTTGGGCCTTGTGGTTGCGTGGCAAAGACTTTAAGTCGCCGCTGAAGGATCACAGCGTCATTGTGACGGCAACGCTACTATGCATCGCTCTTCCCCCCTATTCGCCTTGGTGGCTGATTGTCGTGGGTATCGGCGTATCGGTATTACTGGGCAAACACGTATTCGGAGGCCTGGGATACAACCCGTTCAACCCCGCCATGGTTGGCTATGTGGTTTTACTGGTGTCCTTCCCGCTCCAAATGAGCTCATGGACGGAACCCAGAGGTGTTGGTGAGGTGCCAGGGCTTCTAGATGCGCTTACTGCACTCTTCGCACCGGTAAGCTACGACGGCGTGACTGCAGCAACGCCGCTCGACCTATTCAGGCAGAACGCAGGCATGTTGTTTGACGACCTGATGACGGCCAAAGCCGAGCTAGCTGGCCCCATTGCAGGGATTGGCTGGGATCTGGTTAATTTCGCATTCCTAGCCGGCGGTATCTGGTTACTTCGTCAGCGCATTTTTACCTGGCACGCGCCGGTTGGGATGCTAAGTGCTTTGAGCATCTGTGCGTTACTCGGATTTGATGAAGGTAGCTCAACCGGCGGCGGCTCAGTTACGTTTCATCTATTCAGCGGTGCCACCATGTTCGGCGCATTCTTCATTATCACCGACCCCGTGAGCTCAGCGGTCTCGAACCGTGGTCGGCTCATATTCGGTGCAGGAGTGGGCGTGTTGGTGTATCTGATTCGCGTGAACGGCAACTACCCTGATGCCGTTGCTTTCGGTGTGCTACTGCTCAACTTTGCGGCACCGTTTATCGATCAGTACACGCAGCCGCAGGTGTACGGCACGAAAAAAATCGAGGTCGACGAGTGAGAACCGTAATTTCTAGCATTGTCGGCGCTGCGCTTCTTGCAGCTTTTGCTGCCGTCGGTTCAGGCTTGATCAGCGGCGTCTATGAACAAACCAAGGAGCCGATTGCGGCCGCGGAGCGCGCAGCTGAAGCACGACAGCTATTGGAGATCTTCCCGGCTAAAACACATGACAATCAATTGATTGACGATACATTCGCGCTTCCAGCGGACGGTCCCTTCCTCGCACTGCGAGTAGAGACCTCCGGGTATCGCGCTCGTATGAATGGCGAGGTCACGGGAGTGATACTGCCGGCAACAGCGCGCGACGGTTACAGCGGCGATATTCGCTTACTCGTAGGCGTAGATCGCTCGGGATCCATCGCAGGTGTTCGTGTGCTGAGTCATCGCGAAACACCTGGACTCGGCGACAAAGTAGAGCTTAAAAAGTCGCCCTGGATTTTGTCATTTGACAATAAGAGCCTTGAAGCTCCATCACTTGATGGCTGGGCGGTTAAGAAGGACGGCGGAGAGTTCGATGCGTTTACGGGCGCTACCGTAACACCACGCGCTGTCGTATCCGCGGTCAAAAGTGCGCTGGACTATGCGCAAACTCACAAACAAGACCTGTTCGAACTCGTCGAAGAGGATGCATCATGAGCACTCAAAGCTACCGTCAAATCACGCAAAACGGCCTGTGGAAAAATAACCCTGCCTTGGTGCAATTGCTGGGGCTGTGTCCCCTACTGGCTGTAACCGCAAGCGTTGTGAACGCGACGGGATTGGCGGCCGCCACATTATTCGTTTTGGTTACCTCAAACCTGTGCGTCTCCCTGATCAGGAACGTCGTCACGGAATCGATTCGATTGCCAGCGTTTGTACTTATTATTGCTGCTGCGGTCACGGGAACAGAGCTCTTGATGCAGGCCTACGCCTATGAGTTGTATCAGATACTAGGTATTTTCTTGCCGCTGATTACCACCAACTGCGTCATCTTGGGTCGCGCCGATGCCTTCGCCGCCAAAAATCCCATTGCACCGGCACTTGCCGATGGTTTCATGATGGGCATGGGGTTTGGGTTGGTTCTAGTTGTGCTGGGCGCCATCCGCGAGCTGCTGGGTACAGGCGCTGTTTTCGCCAATATGGATCTCCTATTCGGCCCCATGGCAGCTAGCTGGACGCTCGTCGTGGCAGAAGACTACACCGGCCTACTCTTGGCAATTCTTCCCCCCGGTGCCTTTATCATCACGGGACTCTTGATCGCTGCTAAAAACGTAATCGATACCCGCATCGAAAACGCAAGACGCACTGAAACCACCGTAGAAGTGGGCAGCAAACGGGTTCGGGTGACCGGCGAGATCGCCTAAGCCTTTTGGGAATCTCCAACGACCAGCGTACCCAAGAGCTCGTCCACTGACGCGTCGTCTAGGCCTGCATCGTCTTCGTCACAGACATAAGTTACGTAAAGCAGCAGACTGTCCGAACCCAAGTACCACTCGCGCACCGCTGCACCGTCTTCCTTATAGCGACCGCTAACACCTGAGAAAGCACCTGCATTAGCCGCAGCCCACTCGGGCACCTCCGGTGATTCTTCACGAGCCATATCCTGAATTTCTCCTGGCATGACTTTTCCGGACTGCTTGTGCAGCGTGGTGATTTCGATCTCACCTACTTCATCTTGGTCGACGATACGAATGATGTCGTCTTCGTTCTCAGCCCGCCACTCGGAGGGCAGCATCAAGCACCAATGGTCCGTTTCTAAAATATTCACTGATTCTCTACCTCTTATTCGAATCGTGCCGCATCAGAAGCGCGTCCTCGCGTCCAGATGCCGTTTCATAATAGTTATTACGCTGCCCGATGGTGGCAAAGCCCGCGTTTTCGTACAAAGTAATTGCTGCAACATTTGAGCGACGAACCTCCAAAAACACTGCCTTAATACCGGACAAATTTAGGGCATCAAGCGTTTCATTCAACAAATAACGCCCAACACCTTGCCGCCGCATTGCTATGTCTACGCGGAAATCAATGATTTCGGCTTCATCTTGAGAAATATTGAGCCAGACGACCGCTCGAAGCTGACCTTCAGATAGCGCACACCACGCAGCGCCAGAGGGCTTGTCATTGAGCGACTGCAAAAAAGAAAGCGAAGGACCATCGGCACCCTCGTAGAGTTTTGTCAGCCCCGCGTTATCAGAGGGCTTCAAGCTTCGATAGTTCAGGGCAGTGGTCAATGGCTTCAGTTCGAGGCCAGGTCAATCGCCCGAAGTGGCTTGAGTGCCTGCCAGGCCTCACGCTTTAAGGCAGGGTTTTGGAGCATCGCCATTGTCGCGGGGATAACCACGGCTGATTGCGCAATCCGATCCGGTAAAAACGGGCAAGCCCCCATGACGACCACGCGCTTGGCGTCAACCTCTCGGGCCATGCGCTGAATCAGCCCCTGCAATGCTTGCTTTGCAGACTCTGCATCACCAGAAAGCGCTGCATTACCGCGCATCGGCCAATCAAATTGCTGCTGTCTCACTGATACGTCGGGGCTCAAAGCTCTTGCCATTGCGTTAATTAAGGCGAGCTGATCTTGGCGAACAAGTCCATCGCTCAACTGTTCCACCCATAAAAATGGGCCTGCCGACGCGAGTAGCATGGAGAATGTCACTGTCTCAGTCGACTTTACTAGCGACGCGCCACCGCTCTGCGATGGCGTCGATGTAGGCTCCGTATTTATCGTCGAGCCGGCTCGTAGCGCTGGCGTAGAACTCGCTTTGTTGGCTATCGCTGCCCGAGCAGAAATGTCTGAAGACACAACTTCGGCAGCTTCTATCTGTACTAGTTTTTGCCGAACTGCAGGTGCCGCTCCGGGCATATCGTACCGCGACACGTACACGTCGATGCCCATCGCCTCTAATGCCTGACGACGTGCCATTTCAGCGGCGACAACAGAGGCTTCGGCTTGGGGGATGTCGGACACTGTGCTCATGCCGGTAGTGTCTCACGAGCACATCTCGAGTTGTATCAATTTCAGCATTCAAAGATCGAGTTGAGTTCTCATTGAGTAGATCGCGCCTTTTAGCAGACGCGCTATTTTTCATGCGTTATTCTGTTGTCTCTGGGAACAAAACAATAATAGGTAGTTCACATGTCGCTTATTCCAGCGGAGCAACACTTTGCTGTGTTCACGGCCATCCTTGTCTTATCGGCAATGGCATTTGCCTCTGAACGCACAGTGATTGGACAAAAAATTACGGGCACCGTAGTGGTTATATTGCTAGCAATCGCCGCAGCGAATATGGGTCTCATTCCTCATGCAGCACCGGCATACAGCTTCATTTTCAGCTATATCGTTCCCATGCTTATTCCGCTCTTTCTCTTCCAAGCCGATGTCCGTCGGCTTGCAAAGGAAGCATCACGAACAACGGTTGCCTTCCTTGTCGCAACCTTGGGCACGGTCGCAGGTGTGATCGTTGCAGCGCTGTTATTGGATCTCAGCCAATTGGGCGCTGCCTCCGATCTCGCCGCCGAGCGAAGAGAAGCAGGAATAGTCGGTCTGTTCGCCTCTACCTATATTGGAGGCTCTGTGAACTATGCCGCCTTGGGCGAAATTACGGGATTGAGTCAGGACGCGTCTTTTTTCTCAGCAGCAACTGCAGCCGACAACCTCTTCTCTGCCGTCTTTTTAAGCGTCATCGCGCTGATCCCCGGCGCTCAATGGCTGACTCGACGCTTTGTTCCTCACACCGCAGGCAATGAAGTAGCACTTGAGAAGCCTGACGTTACTCCCGCGAGTATTGTCTACGCCTTGGCAGCTGCGGGCAGTATTGTGGCGATCACGGATTTGCTTTGCTGGCGGTTGGACATCCCAAGCTGGCGCTACGCCATTATGACCATTATCACTGTGGGCATCGCGACATCGTTACCTCAGGTGAGGGTATGGTTCGCCGGTGCCTTTGAGATCGGTGTTGCGCTCTCTTTTACCTTTTTTGCCGCCATCGCGGCCGGTGCAGATATTCGCGCCATGATCAGTGTTGCGCCACTCCTCATCGTGCTCGTGCTTATTTTGCTCAGCGTCCACCTGATTGTGCTACTCGCTGTTGGCCGGAGATTAGGCCTAACCATTCCTGAATTATTGACCGCAAGTAATGCTGCCATCTTGGGTGCAACGACCGCACCTGCGATGGCGGCCGCAAAAGGCTGGCACGACCAAGTGACGCCCGGCGTACTTGTTGGCGTAATTGGCTATGCGCTAGGCACCTTCATTGGTACTGCGCTGTTCCAATTGTGGTAAGTGACTTGTGGTTGAAGTTAAAGACCTCGCGAGTGGGGTAGGTCAGCGACTGGTGAAACCAAAGATTGGCGAAAAAAGGTTCACTAAAAATTCATGCAACCGACATAAGCTTTGACTGGTCTTGGAGACCAAAAAAGACGTAACACTAGAAATAAAAATGGACAGGCAATCATGGCAATGACAGATACCACCGCCATAAACGATCCTCGATTTGCACCTGAAGTGGATCCGATGTTCGAGTACTACATCGTCGAGAAGCCTCGGCTTACCTACGAGTCACCCGAAGACGGTCCGCTGACACGCGCCTTTGTTCGGGTTCTTGAAGGGTTTTTAGGTCGCCATGAAATGGAAGCGCACTACCAGCGGCTGAAGGGGATGGATATCGACTCCAAAACCTTTTTCCGCGAAGCCTTCAAGCTAACCAACATTACGCTCGACGGTGACACCAGCGCGCTTGCCGATATTCCAAAAGACCGTCCTGTGCTGTTTATTGCCAATCACCCCTTTGGCGTCATCGATGGGCTGATCATGTGCAACATGGCGCTCGATTACGCCAATGATTTTCAGGTCGTCATCAACTCGTTGCTGTGCCAAGACCGGGATTTAGTGCCGCATTTTCTTCCCATTGACTTCACCGAGACCAAAGAAGCCACAAAGCGAAATTTGCGATCGAAGCAGTTAGCAGGACAGGCGCTCGCCGACGGCGTACCGCTCATACTTTTCCCATCCGGCCACGTTTCAACCGCAGACGCGCCTGGCTTCGGCGACGTCGTTGACCACCCTTGGACAACCTTCATTGCGAAGCTAGTCATGCAATATCAACCAACGGTTGTCCCTGTGTATTTCCACGGGCAGAACACTCGGCTTTTCCATGTCGCCTCAAATATTGCGGAACCCTTCCGCATGGCAATGCACATGCGCGAGGCACTCAAGCGTTTTGGGACGACTGTGTCACTCGATGTGGGCGCACACCACTCGCCAGAAGACTACGCACACATTCGGAGCCGTCAGGAAATGACGCAACATTTCTACGATATCGTGCAGGGCACGCGGCGACCTCGCTCAGACGAGAACAAGTAGCGCGAGAACACCCAGCCAGAGTAAAAAGCTACGATCCAGTAACCGGAAAAGGCCGCTGAGCCTCTCGTAAACCGAAGACGCTTGCGATTCATCCAATGCGGCATCGATTGCATCCTCGAAGAATTCATCGGTGCTTGGTTGGAGCGAGCCGCCCTTATCAAGGACATATCCGAGCGTCTTGTCGAAATCCCCAAAAACAGAAAAGCTCAGCACCATCAATCTGGATGGTAACCACTCTATAACCCGCATTACCGACTCACCAATGGGAGTCGAAGTTGCCTGTGTTGCATGTGCCAAACGATAGGCAACAGCGCCCGCAGGACCCAATAAAAAGAAGTAGATAACAGGGCCGAACCAACGCTGCAGCGCCATCTTGCTGAAAAACACAGAGGCAACATCGGCAAAGTTACCCTCATCGTCGGCTTCGGCATTCCCGCCGGCACTCTCCAGAACCATAGCGGCGCCTTCGTTGTCGCCCGCCCGCGCACGTGCCAAAAATCGCTGCGTGATGGTTGGGTAATCCTCTCGTCCAAAGGAGAAGTATAAGGCTGCGGTTCCGATGAGAAGCATCGTCGCACCACCAAACAAGCCTTCCAGAATGGTGAGAGCAATCGAGAAAATAGCGGTGGGAGCACCCACCAGCCAGAGCAAAAGCGCGTTAGATGAACTCTCGGCATCAACCTGTGCGCGAAACGGACTTTGAGCATCAATGTTGTGCAATGGCCCACCGGCACCCATCAACCAATACAATCCTGTCGCTACGATGAAAGTCAAAAACGCAAGGTAATCCAACTGCTTTCTCCCCTAATGATGATTGGCGCTATACACCCGGCAGTTCTTCGACGCCTAGTAGGTGACCTAAACGGTGCCAATCAAAACTTGCTCCCGGATCGGTTTTCCTTCCAGGCGCGACATTACTGTGCCCGACAATTGCCCTTGGCTCAATCTTTGGGTGTGCCTCTCTGCAGGCTCGAATCAGCTCGCTAAGCGCACTGTACTGAGCATCGGTGTAGACATGGGTGTCAGTGCCCTCGAGTTCAATCCCAATACTGAAATCGTTGCACTTTTCCCGTCCGCGCCAACGGGACAACCCCGCATGCCAGGCGTTGTCTGTGGTGGCGACAAACTGAGTCACCTCGCCATTCCGACGAATCAGGAAGTGTGCTGATACCGTTAGCTCGGCTATCTCAGCAAAATAGGGGTGCGCCTGCGGATCCAACCGATTGGTAAAGAGCTCTTCGATGTGAGGCCCACCAAACTCACCGGGCGGCAATGAAATGTTGTGCACCACCACAAGCTCAACCGGGCCATCGACAGGCCGGGGCGCACAATTTGGCGAGGCTACGTGCTTACAGCCCTGTAGCCACCCGGCAATAATTTGCCCGTGTTTATTATCGATCACGTAAAAATCTTGGTCTTCTCTGTGTTTCAATACCGCATCATATCAGGCATCGCCCATAGGATATTGTCGCGTGCTAACACATAACGACATCGACCCCATCGTAAAACTCGCCCTCACCGAGGATATTGGCGATGGCGACATCACTGCAGGGTTAGTGGACAGCAACGAACACGCATCTGCGAAGGTAATCACACGCGAAGCCGGGGTTCTTTGCGGCACACAGTTTGTGGACGCGGTTTTTGCCTCTGTCGATCCTGATGTCAAAGTCATTTGGCAAATGTCTGATGGTGATGCACTTGCCCCCAACGATGTGCTCTTTACCCTCGAGGGGAACGCGAGAAGTATTCTGACGGGTGAGCGCGCGGCGCTTAACTTCCTCCAAATGCTCTCTGGAACAGCGAGTTACAGTGCGTCGCTTGCACGCCTTATTCAGGGAACCAAAACCAAGCTGCTCGACACCCGAAAAACCATTCCCGGCTTTCGAAATGCTCAGAAATATGCAGTTACCTGCGGCGGCTGTTTCAACCATCGCATTGGGTTATTCGATGCATTCTTAATCAAAGAGAATCACATTGCTGCCTGTGGTGGCATTCGACAAGCTGTTGAACAAGCTCGAGAAAACGCCCCCGGTAAACCTGTAGAAGTTGAGGTTGAGACGCTCGATGAGCTTGAGCAGGCGCTCATCGCCAGTGCCGACCGAATCATGCTCGACAACTTCACACTCGACGATATGCGCAAAGCCGTTGCCATCACTGCGGGGAAAGCAGAGCTCGAAGCCTCGGGCAACGTGACCGAGAAAACCTTGAGAGGCATCGCTGAAACCGGCGTGGATTTCATCTCCATAGGTGCTCTAACGAAGGTGGTCATTCCACTCGACTTATCAATGCGACTCGACTGAGGGCGCTGACGCCCTTCCTATTGCGACGACACTGATTTAAGAGCTCATGACAAACGTTCTGCCACTGAGCGGCTGAATGAGCGGCCAGCATTAAGGCATGCACTGCGAGAAAAGCCTCCTCAGAATGGCTTTGCGCAAAAACTCGGCCTATTGCCCCAACGGGTTAAGCACACAGGGTTAGGACTCGGCAAACGGACCGTCTAAAACGAGAACACCGCTCTCATCTGCAGCCAAAAAATCGCCGTCTCGAACCTCAACACCTCCGAAATTCAGCGTCACGCCGCGCTCACCGACACCTAACTTCTCGGTCTTGATGGGCGAGGCGCCTAGGGCCTTGACTCCAAAATCAAAGGTGTTGATTACCTCGACGTCTCTGGCAGCCCCTACTATGACCATCCCCGCCCAACCGTTATCCATGGCGCTCTTTGCGACCATATCGCCAGTCAATGCTTTGGCAAGAGAACCACCACCGTCGATCAGTAAGACACGTCCGTTACCGGGCTCATTCACCGCTTCCTTGACCATGGAGTTATCCTCAAAGCAGCGAATCGTTGCGACTTGACCACTAAAAGCAGCCACTCGACCAAAGGCACGAAACTGAAAGGGCAGCGCCTGGGCACGTGGATTAAAGTCTGAGAGGTCGGGAGTACTCAACATGCGATCAACTCACTGCTTACAACCAATCAGTCGCGTAAGTGTCTAGCTGACTTAGTGGCGACAAAATAGCATCCGCATGCGCACTGGCGCGCGGCATAATTCGATGCAAGTAGAACTCGGTTGTAGCAATTTTACGCTGACAGAACAGTGTCTTCTCGTCTTTGGCGAGCAGTTCAATAGCCACCAGCGAACTTGCTGCAAGGTGCCAACCACCGAAGAGATAGCCGGTCTGCATCATGTAATCAAAGGACGCCGCCATAGCCGCGTTCTTGTCCACTTTGAACATCTCGAGGATGGTCTGTGTAGACATGACATGCGCGGACAAGGCGTCAGATAGCGCAGTGCCCATGGCTGCGAGGCGATCATCGCTAGACCCCGCGAGCGCGTCAGCCACTGAACGGATCTGGTCCTGCATCGCTTCCATTGTCGCGCCGCCATCGCGTGCCAACTTACGATTCACCAAGTCAGCAGCTTGAATCCCGTTTGTGCCTTCGTAAATGGGTGTTATGCGCACATCACGTAAGTACTGTGCTGCACCTGTCTCCTCGACGTAGCCCATACCACCATGAATCTGGACACCAAGCGACGTGACTTCCATGCCAATCTCAGTCATCCAGCCCTTAATCACGGGAATCATCAAATCCAGACGGGCTTTCCACTGACCACGCTCTTCAGCAGGCGCACCATGTGACAAGTCCATGGTCAGCGACTCGATGTAAGCCAGCGCACGCATGGCTTCGTTAAGCGAACGCATTGTCATCAGCATCCGCTTCACATCAGCGTGCTCAATAATGGGCACTCCACCTTGGACTCGCTCGCGCGCGTAGGCCACCGCTTTTTGATAAGCGCCTTCGGACGCGCCTAAGCCCTGAAGGCCAACCTTCAAGCGCGCTTCGTTCATCATGGTAAACATGCACGCTAGACCATTATTTTCCTCGCCGACGAGGTAGCCAATCGCACCGCCGTTATCACCGTAAGCCATGACGCAGGTTGGACTGCCGTGAATACCGAGTTTGTGCTCAACCGAGACAGGGTAGGCGTCGTTGCGCTCGCCCAAGCTTCCGTCATCGTTAACCAAGAACTTTGGCACGATAAACAAGGAAATCCCTTTGCTGCCCGCGGGCGCATCAGGAAGTCTCGCAAGTACCAAGTGAATGATGTTTTCAGTCGCGTCGTGGTCACCCCAAGTGATGTAAATCTTCTGACCGAAAATCTTGTAGTGATCACCGTGTCGCTCAGCGCGCGTCTTCATAGGACCGAGGTCAGAACCTGCACCAGACTCGGTAAGGTTCATGGTGCCGGACCAAACGCCCGCATTAATGTTGGGTAGGTACTTGTCTTTAAGCTCTGTACTGGCGTGTGCGGAAATCGCGAGCGCTGCGCCGCAACTCAGGAAAGGCTCAAGCGCAAACGCCATGTCTGCAGAGTTCCACATCTCGCAGGCTGCTGTACCGTAAAGCTCAGGCAAGCCCTGACCTCCATGCGATGACTCAGCGGCAATGCCAACCCAGCCGCCCTCGCCCAACGCACGTATGGCCGCACCGTAGCCAGGAGGAATGGTCACTTCACCGTTTGCACAGCGAGAGGGCTGCATATCACCAACGCGACGGAGTGGCGAAACCACATCAGAAGCAAGCTTTGCTGCCTCCTCAAGAAGGGCTGTTGTAAGGTCAGTGCCGACATCAAGACCATCAAAACGCGGCAAGTTGCCAAGCCGATCGCCCGCCTTACAAACGTCGTCGATCAAGAACTGCATATCATCAAGTGGTGCGGTGTACATAAGCCCTCCAAAATTTGCCGCTATTGTAGCTGTTCATCCGTTCAGACCAAGAATTTCTGTTCAGAGGCGTAGAAGGTGTATTATTCATATTATGAATAGTAGTTTCCGCGGGAGAGTATACGCATGAGTCGACTGGGTCGCGTTGATTTGAACCTTCTTGTCTATCTTGATGCGCTGCTTCGCGAGCGTAACGTGACGCAAGCTGCGCACAGCTTGGGGCTGTCACAGCCCGCCATGAGTAATGGACTCAAGCGACTCCGCGAGGTATTCAACGACCCACTGCTGATTCGGACCTCTGACGGGATGACACCAACGGCAAAAGCTGAGGAGCTAGAGCCCCAGCTTCGTGAGATTCTCACCAATGTCGATCGGGCACTCCAACCCACTGAGGAGTTTATTCCGGAGACAGAAAACCGTGTCGTACGGCTCATGGCGAGCGACTACGCTGAGTCGACACTACTGCCCTCAGTGCTGAAAGAACTTCGTGAAAAAGCGCCCGGCATTACGCTCGACATCATGAACCCCTCAGATGTCAGCTTTCTCGACGTGGAGCGCGGCAAGGTCGACCTAGTGATAAATCGGTTCGTACAGATGCCGCAGTCGTTCCACCAAATCACTCTTTGGCAAGACACATTTTCCTGCCTTATGAGCCCTGATAACCCAATCCTCGAAGACTTTAATCTCGACTCTTACCTTGCTGCAGATCACATCTGGGTCAGTAAGACGGGCATGGGTGTCGGTGTCGGTGTAAACCCCGATGACGTGCAACGTCTCGGCTGGGTCGATGCGGCTCTGGATAACATGGGTAAGAAGCGACGTATTCGTGTTTTCACGCGCCACTATCAGGCCGCCATGACACTTGCGGAGCAAAACGACTTGATGGTGACACTACCGACACGTGCCACGGAACTAAAACGGGACAACCCAAGAGTGGTTGCTAAACCAGTGCCCTTCGACATCCCTCCGCTTGAACTTAAGATGGCGTGGAGCCCATTGCTGCAGCACAACCCGGGCCACCGCTGGGTGCGACAGTTGATTACACAAATAGCGCGGTCGATCTAAATACCGTTCTTACTAAACGCACAGAGCGCTTTTTTATGGACACGACGATCGAACTTAAAGGCAGTTATGAGGCGACGGAGGTCTACTCGCTGGACCCCTTAGTTGGGGTTCGAAACAACGTTATCTCGCCGATAGAGTGCCTTTATCTTATCGAGCTTTCGAAGCCACACATAAAGCGCGCAGGCGTCGTTCTCGACGATGGACACAAACCGAGTGCAGGTCGCACTGGTTCCAACCATTGGCTCAAGTACGACGAGGACGATGTCGTCATGTCGATTGGCCAGCGTATTGCCGATATCGTGGGATTACCGCTCGAGAATGCAGAATCCATGCAAGTGATTCATTATGGGCCGGACCAAGAGTACAGACCCCACTTTGATGCATTCAATCTGTCATTGCCAAAAGGACAGCGCGCGGCAAAATGGGGAGGGCAAAGGCTCGTAACTGCACTGGTTTATCTAAACAACGTTGAGGCAGGGGGTGCCACCCAATTTCCCAAGCTAGGGATCACCGTCCCTGCCCTTCCAGGCCGGATGGTGATCTTCCACAACACGACTGACGACATAAGCAATGCTCATCCGCTTAGTTTACACGCCGGGATGCCTGTGGAATCGGGTGAGAAATGGGCATTCAATATGTGGTTCCGTGCCCAAGATACAACGGAGAGTTTTGACCCTGCGCAACCACTCCCTAGCATCGCCTTTGGTAATCGACTAACAAACGACTCAGAATCCGCGTCACCCCAACCGTTGCCACCTCTAAGTTCTAGTGGGCACGGGACGGGACAGAAAGATTCGACAATCATCATAAGTGGAAACTCGGCAGAGGCGTCCATAGATGGCATATGTGTCATGGCCAACCGTGCAGATGCAATTTGGCAACGCGCCGTCTCGCGGCACAAAGTGAAATCACAACAAGATGAACGTCCTGGTTTATTTGTCAGTTACTGGGATACCTATGGCAAAAAGCCTCAACCCCTACCGCCAGAAAACTGGCGGGGGCACTACGTAAAGACCCTTAGCCGAGAATCACTGAACCCTCTTTCAGACCTTAACCATGTGGCGCAGACATTACGTGAGATGGGGTTAGCTCAACTGACCCCATCGACCTTCGGTAGCATTGACGAAGCTATAAACGTAAGCTCGAGCGATGATGAACTGTGGTTTGTCCGTAGCACTTTTAAAAACAACAAAGACAAAACGCTGTGTATTCCTAGAAATGTCCTAACACATGCCCAATTACCCGAAGGCAGGGTGATTCAAAAGGCAGTCGATCAATTGATGCTTATCCAGCAGCGCAAGTTTACCGTTCGAGTTTACCTCGTGGTGATCAATGGTGAGATTTACTGCGCACAAGACACGGTGCTCTTTATCCATGGGGAGACTTACTCGCCTAACGACCCGAATTTCGCCGCACAAGTAGACAATCAAAGCTATCGGGATGATGGTTCGACTATTCGCCTTGTGGTTGGGAGCGAGTCACCTCACTCGGAGGCGATAGCAAAAAGCGCAAGAGAGTTGGCCAAGAAACTTGGCGGACTTTTGAATCAAATTAGAAATGAGAGTACCGATCACGCTTTTGCGGTGCTCGCTTTGGACACACTTCTTACCAAAGCCAATGAAATGAAATTACTTCGTATTCATACGTTTCCGAACTTCATTACTACTGCAGAAATTGATTCGACAGTTCATGTTCCATTGTTTGAGGATATCCTGAAGATTATGGCGGATACCCAGCCTAGCAACCTCACGCTCATCACCAATTGAAATCAATAACAAGCAAGCCATAAATATTATTAATTAT
>CBFIHK010000011.1:0-245 GCA_965662305.1 Luminiphilus sp. | reverse complement strand
TCGCTTGGGTTCCCCGTAACAACAAATGACAATAGCACCCTAGCTTCAACACCACTGCCACACTTCAAACCTCGGAAACTCACCATGTCAGAACGTATAGATTGCGCCGGCCTTCAGGTGGCCCCGGAAATTCACAGCCTACTTGAAAACGAGATATTACCGGGCACGGGTTTAGAACCCGCCGCATTTTGGACTACTCTGGCCGACATCGTAACCCGCTTTACACCACGTAACCGCGAGTTGCT